>JANOPI010000553.1:0-8081 GCA_031421755.1 Flavobacteriales bacterium
CAGAGATCACCGTTCTGGCGATCGAAGCCGAAACGGAACGGGTTGCGCAGGCCGCTGGCGAATATGGTCCGCGTATTCAGGTTGGCAGCGTTGGCGAAGGGGTTGTTCGCGGGGATCGCATAGGGGTTCCCACTGTTCACATCGATCCGGTGAACCTTACCGAAACCGACGGTCATGTCTTGTGCGCGGTTGCCGGGATCATTGCCATCACCACCATCGCCCGGAGCGAAGTAGAGGTAGCCGTCCGGTCCGAAATCGATATCGCCTCCCTTGTGGTTGGTATAAGGCTGCGCGAGTTCCCACAGGATGAATTCGCTGGAAACGTTGGCCACGTTCGCATCGGAACCCACTGTGAAGCGCGATACGCGTACCCCGCCGTTGCCACTGCCGGTGCAGTAGTACACGTAGAAAAAGCCGTTCTGCGCATACTGCGGATGGAAGGTCAGTCCGAGCAGGCCCTGCTCTCCGCCGCCGCTGTGTACCGGCCCGCTGATGTCCAGGAACGGAGTGGCGAGAACCTGTCCGTTCGGTTGCAGCACCTTGATCCTTCCTGCGCGCTCAACGAGGAAGAGGCGACTGTCACCACAATGGGCGATATCCACCGGATTCGTCAGGCCGGATACCACCGTTTCAAGTTCCAGCGTCTGGGCGCTCACCAGCGAAGCGAGCGAAAGAGCAATGAGGTTCAAGCACTGGCGTTTCATGCGGTTGTTGTTCAAGAGTGATTGGAAAGAAACGCCGAGGTGGAGCGGCGGGTGAACTGTGCGAGATTATCCCGCAAGCCGACCCGCGTCATCCCAAACTCGACGGAATGCACTTCGATGATCGCTGAACCGGATGAGTTGCTCGGCGCACGCATCGCGCGGATCAGGCCCGCGGGAAAGAGTGGTTCATACAAGGATATGACCGTGATCCTGCCACCGAGCGACTTCAAATAGGAATATATCTATATGTTTGCACGACAGACCGAGCACATGGCCTTATCGACGTTGGACGAACGCATAGGCACAGCCAAGTTGCTGCGCGCCAGCGAACTGCTGAAGGTGGCTGCCCATCCACAACGGTTGGGCGTATTGGACCTTTTGGGCGGCAAAAAGCGCATGTGCGTGAACGACCTGGTGGAAGCGCTCGGCATTGAGCAGGCCATCCTGAGCCAGCACCTCACGTTGATGCGGGACAAAGGTTTGCTCGGAGTGGAGAAAGAGGGCAAATACAGTTTCTACTTTTTGAAGCAGCCTGGTTTCCTGAGGATCATCAGGGAATTGGAGAACTGCTGCGAGCACCTGTGAGCATGGAGATAGTGGGCTATATCGGCGCCATTCTCATGGGCCTTTCACTCGGCCTGATCGGCGGTGGCGGAAGCATCCTGACGGTACCCATCCTGGTGTACCTGTTCATGGTGGAACCGGTACTGGCCACCGCGTATTCATTGTTCATTGTCGGACTTACGAGCCTGGTCGGAAGTATGAGCCACATGCGCATGGGCAACATCCATTGGCGCACGGCCATCGTTTTCGGCATACCGAGCATCCTGGCGGTGTATGCCACGCGTGCGTGGTTGGTGCCTGCCATACCGGATCCGATCATGCGCATGGGCGATGTGGTACTGGGCAAAGCCGTCGGTATCCTGTTCCTTTTCGCCGTGATCATGGTGGCTGCCGCGTACAGCATGATCCGCAAGCCAAAAGCCCCGAAAGGGCCCGAGCCTCCTGCCAACGAGGCGGTGGACTTCAACTACCCGTTGATCCTCGCAGAAGGTGTGGTTGTCGGCATGATCACGGGCATCGTTGGCGCTGGCGGCGGATTCCTGATCATACCCGCCCTGGTGTTGTTGGCGAAACTTCCGATGAAACAAGCGGTGGGCACCTCGCTCATCATCATCGCCGCCAAGTCATTGATCGGTTTCACCGGCGATCTGAAAAGCGGCGAGTTCATCGATTGGAACTTCCTGTTGCTGTTCTCGGCCATCGCCGTGGTAGGCATCATCGCAGGAAGCATCCTCAGCGAACGTGTACCGAACGAAAAACTCAAACCCACCTTCGGATGGTTCGTGCTCGCCATGGGCATCTACATCATCGGAAGGGAACTGTCCACGCTCACCTGAAACGCAAGGGCGCAAGTCAACATGCTCGGTACGTTGGATAACCGGAACAACAGCGAAGCGGCCTTACACCTCACAAATCTCTTGACAGGCTGGAAGCCCGTCCCACAGATCCTTGACAACATGAAAATCGAACAGATCTACACCGGCTGCCTGGCACAAGGCGCGTACTACATCGAAAGCGATGGTGAAGCGGCGATCATCGATCCGCTGCGCGAAACGAGCCCCTACATCGAGCGGGCGAAAGCGCGCAACGCGAAGATCATGTATGTGCTGGAGACACACTTCCATGCGGACTTCGTGAGCGGCCACTTGGACCTGAGCAAGAAGACGGGTGCGCCGATCGTATATGGGCCGAACGCCAACCCATCGTTCGAGGCGCACATCGCCAAGGACGGCGAGGAACTGAAGCTCGGCAAGGTCACCATCAAAGTGCTGCACACGCCCGGGCACACCATGGAGAGCACGTGCTACCTGCTTATCGATGAGAACGGCCAGCCGCACAGTATGTATACCGGCGATACGCTCTTCATCGGGGATGTGGGCCGCCCGGACCTGGCGCAGAAGATGGGATCGCTCACCCAAGAGGACCTCGCTGGTTACCTGTACGATAGCTTGCGGACCAAGATCATGCCCTTGCCCGATAACGTGATCGTGTACCCCGCACACGGAGCAGGCAGCGCGTGCGGAAAGAACATGAGCAAAGAGACCTTCGATACATTGGGAAACCAGAAGAAGAACAACTATGCGTTGAAGGCTGCCACGAAAGAGCAGTTCATCGCGGAAGTCACCGATGGCTTGTTGCCACCGCCCGCCTACTTCCCGCAGAACGTGGCCATGAACAAAGGCGTGATCCCCAGCGTGGATACCGTGAAAGAGAAAGGACTGCGCGCATTGACACCTGACCAGTTCGAGGGGGTCGCTGAAACAGAAGGTGCGTTGGTACTCGATACGCGCAACGCTGAAACCTTCAAGGATGCCTTCATCCCCCGCAGCATCAACATCGGGATCAAGGGCGACTTTGCACCCTGGGTGGGCGGGATGATCCCCGATGTGAAGCACCCGCTGCTGATGGTGGCGGATGAGGGTACTGAAGAAGAAGTGGTGACCAGGCTCGCTCGCGTGGGCTACGACAATGTCTTCGGCTACCTGAAAGGCGGCGTGGATGCGTGGAAGAGTTCAGGCAAAGAAGTGGATACGATAGAGCGGATCGATGCTGCCGAGTTCGCGGAACGCTTCGCCGCGGGCAAACTGCGCGTGGTGGATGTGCGCAAGGATGGCGAATACGCCGCCGAACATGTGGACGGTGCCTGGCATGCGTCATTGCAATTCATCAACCAGGAGATCGCGGCGTTCAGCAAGGACGAAACGAACTACGTGCATTGCGCTGGCGGCTACCGGAGCATGATCGCGGCAAGTCTGTTGAAATCACGCGGATACCACAACCTCGTTGAGGTGCGCGGCGGTTTCAATGCGATCAAGACCACGGACGTGAAAGTGACGGATCACGTCTGCCCGAGCACGTTGAAGAAGTGAAGTACAAGCGAATGGTGAATAGTCGATGGTGAATGGACCACCTCTCGGGTATTCCCATTCACCCTTCGCCAATGACCATTCACCAGAACCATGAACACCATGCTCGACGCGATCAAAGAACCCTGGCCCTGGTACCTGGCCGGAGCGCTCATCGGCCTCACGGTCCCCTACCTGTTGCTTGTCGGCAATAAGAGCTTCGGCATCAGCAGTTCCCTTCGCCATATCTGCGCGGCCTGCATGCCTGCGAACATTCCATTTTTCAAGTACGATTGGAAAAAGGAAGCGTGGAACCTGTTCTTCGTCGGCGGCATCGCGCTCGGTGCGTTCCTGGCGGCGCAATTCCTGAGCGACCCGAACCCCGTGGTACTTGCGGAACCAACGGCCGCCTACCTTGCCGGGAAGGGCATCACCGATACGTCAGCCTTGATGCCATCGGAGATCTTTTCCTGGGATCAGCTCTTCACGTTGCGCGGCTTCATCTTCTTTGTTGTCGGCGGCTTCATGGTGGGCTTCGGCACGCGCTACGCAGGGGGCTGCACGAGCGGCCATGCGATCATGGGCCTCAGCAACTTGCAATGGCCAAGCCTGGTCGCAACCTGCTGTTTCATGGTCGGTGGCATCGCAATGACCTGGTTCATACTTCCCTTCCTCCTTACGCTCTGAGAACATGGCACAAGCCTTCCAAAAAGCACCCGCACCAAAGGACCTGGCCGATCTGAAGGCCCGTGAGCTGGATGCCATCCGCGTGAACGAACGTGAACGCGTACAGCCGTGGTGGCACGACCTGAAGTACGCGGCTTGGGGTATCCTCTTCGGCATCGTCTTCGTGAAAGCGGAGATCGTGAGCTGGTTCCGCATCCAGGAGATGTTCCGCTTCGAGAGCTTCCACATGTATGGCGTTATCGGCACCGCTGTAGTGGTCGGGCTCATCAGCGTGCTCCTCATCAAACGCACGAAAGCGAAGACCATCCATGGAGAAGCGATCCACATTCCGAACAAGGAGTTCAGTAAAGGACAGATCTACGGCGGCCTCCTCTTCGGCCTGGGTTGGGCGATCACCGGTGCCTGTCCGGGACCGCTGTTCGCGCAGGTGGGCGCTGGCTTCAGCGTGATCATCGTCACCTTCCTGAGTGCGGTCGCCGGCACATGGGTGTACGGTCTGCTCCGCGACAAACTCCCCCACTAAGTCCCGCGAACGGTCATGCTCGCAGCGATCGTCCTGCTCCTCATCGCACTGCTGATCCTGCTGTGGCAGAGCGTGACCGATCAGGCGATCCGTGTGCTGAAGGAGCGCGCAGGGCTGGTGTACGACGCACGCGGCCCACGCATCGCGAAGGGAGTCACCGTCTCCATCATCGTGTTGACCCTCGGGTCCATGGGTATACCACGCACATGGTACGAACCACCACCGCCGATGGTAGCGGCCTACACACCGGACAGCTTGTGGCTGGGCATGGACAGTGCGCTCATCGACCACATAGGCGGCGAGCGCGAAGAACTGGTGCGCTATGGCCGCGAACTTGTCCGCAACACGGCCAACTACCTTGGCCCGAATGGTACCGTGGCGCAACAGACGAACGGTATGAATTGCCAGAACTGCCACCTCGAAGCTGGCACGCGACCATGGGGCAACAACTACAGTGCGGTGTGGAGCACCTATCCGAAGTTCCGTGAGCGTAGCGGCGCCACAGAAACCGTGGTGAAGCGCATCAACGATTGTTTCGAGCGCAGCTTGAACGGAACCGCGCTGGACAGCACGAGCCGTGAGATGCAGGCCCTGCTGGCGTACATGGAATGGCTCGGCACCGGCACTGAAAAAGGCAAGAAACCGAAAGGCTCCGGCCTGGCCGACCTGCCCTTCCTCGATCGCGCGGCCGATCCGGTGAAGGGTGAAGCCATCTACTCGGCGAAGTGCGAGACCTGTCATAAGAAAGATGGCGCAGGTGTTGCGGCGGTGAACGGGATCACGTACCAGTACCCGCCGTTATGGGGCGAGCACAGTTACAACATCGGTGCGGGGCTCTTCCGCTTGAGCCGCTTCGCCGGGTACGTGAAGAACAACATGCCGCAAGGCGCTACGTGGGAAAGCCCGCAACTAAGCAATGACGAAGCGTGGGATGTGGCGGCCTACGTGAACGCACAACAACGTCCCGCTCGCGACCTGTCGCAGGACTGGCCGAACATCGCAGGCAAGCCGGCGGATCATCCCTTCGGCCCATTCGCCGACAGTATACCCGAAGTACAACACAAATTCGGGCCTTTCGGACCGATCGCCGAAGCGAAGAAGGCGATCAAAAGACAAGACGACCAGAAGATCAGAAAATGAGCGACATACTACACCCTGATGGCTGCGCCTGCGGCGCGCACGAGGAGGAGGTCAACGGGATCTCGCGACGCGGCATGCTGCGATCACTCGGTGCGCTAGGTGCCGGGCTCACGCTCGGTCCCGTGCTGGCCATGGGTGCCATGGGCGATACCCAGCGCCGCAACGAATTGGTCGGAAGCCGAGCGGTGGCGCAAGGCAAGGTGCAGAAATTCACCATCCTGCACACGAGCGACATTCATGCGCAGCTGAACACGCACGATGAGTTCTTCCTGGAGAATGGAAAACCCGTGTACAAGAAGCGCGGCGGCTTCGGTGTGTTGAAGACCATGATCGACACGCTGCGGAACGAGGATCCGGCGAACACGATCGTGATCGATGGCGGCGACTGCTTCCAAGGCGGCGGCGTGGCCGCTATGAGTGAGGGCCGCGCGTTGGTGCCCTTGATGGACCGCGTCGGCTATGACCTTGTGCTACCGGGGAACTGGGAGGTGATCTACGGCAAGGAGATGATGCTGAAGGACCTCGGTTCGTACAAGGCCGACAAGATCTGCGCGAACATGTTCCATGCGGCGTACCCCGAAGGATCGATCTCTTCGCCGGACAAGAACGCCGAGTTCAAAGGCGAGCTCATCTTCCCGCCCTACTGGACGAAACGCGTTGCTGGCATCAAGATCGGCTTCATCGGGTACAACGATCCGCTCACGCCAAAACGGCAATCACCGGCGTACAGCTACGGCATCCAGTTCACCAAGCCGGAGATCAACGTGGCCAAGTACATCCGCATACTGCGCGACTACGAGCAGTGCGCGATGGTCTTCCTCGTCACGCACATGGGCCTGGCCCAACAAGTTGACCTGGCGAACAAGCCGGAGGTGGAAGGCGCGGACCTCATTCTTGGCGCTGACACGCATGAGCGAGTGCGCAAGCCCATCGCCGGCAAGTACAGCAGCGTTACCGAGCCCGGTGCCTTCGGGTCATTCATTGCGCGCTTGGATGTGGTGGTGGAAGATGGCAAGGTGAAGGACAGCCACTACGAATTGCTTGACGTGGACCCCGAGAAGTATCCGGCCGACAAAGGCATGCTGCAACTCGTTGAGGAAGTGAGCGCGCCGTACAAGCAGCAACTCAGCAAGGTGGTCGGCAGCACGAAGAATACGTTGGTGCGCTACTACGTGATCGAGAATCCGATGGACAACCTGATCACCGATGCCATCATGTGGAAACTGAAGCCCGAGGTCGCCATCAGCAATGGCTTCCGTTTCTGCCCACCGATCGTGGCCGATGGAACGGTGCCCACGCCGATCACCAACGACCATATCTGGAGTATGATACCGGTGGACAGTGAAGCGAAGTACGGCGAAGCCACAGGTCAGCAACTGTGGGACTGGCTGGAGAAGGAACTGCACAATGTCTTCGCGAAAGATCCCGCCAAACGCTTCGGCGGCTGGGTGGTGCGCTTCAAGGGCATGACGGCCAACTTCACCATGAACAACGACCTGGGCAAGCGCGTGAACTGGATCAAGATCGGCAAGAAGGCCATCGACCTGAAGCGCAGCTACCTCATTGCCGCGTGCGAACGGGAAGGCGATCCCAACGACACGCTCTGCCGCCTGGAGAACGTCGCGAACCCGCGCAGGGCCAACGCCAGCATGCACAACATCCTGCGCGCGTATTTCGGGGAATTCTCACCCGTAGCTCCCAAGATCGAAGGCCGCATCACCGCCACGGATGCACCGCAAACGTTGCTGAGCCAATTGGAAGGATACGACTACGAATTCAGGTGAACTACGCGTGACCTGCCATGTGGGCTGGGAAGCGATACTACCTTCCACCGGGCGCGCACCGCACATGATCCCGCTTGCCAGCTGGTTGTTGTGCCCTCTGGTCATCACCCAGAATGGGGTCCACGGCTTGGCTATTCATGGTCCCTTGGACCAGAACGACCCGGGGCTGTCTCAAAAGGGATAGCCCCTGGTGAAACAGCCTCGTGTCTTCAGAAAAAGATACCCGTTCAGCGAGCGGCCTTCTTGGTTGGTTGTTTGGCCTTGGAGCCGTTGGACTTCTGTGATCCATTGCCATTGGACGCCACGGTGTCCATCTCTTCTTCTTCTTCCTCTT
>JANOPI010000554.1:0-2476 GCA_031421755.1 Flavobacteriales bacterium
CTTTCTCTTCGGGCTTGTCGCGCTGTGTTCCTCGTCGCTTACCCGAGCGCAAGAAACCGCTCCGCAGCCACCGCTCACGCGCATGCTTTTCGTGATGGACGCCAGCAACAGCATGAACGCGTTCTGGGGGAACCAACCCAAGATCAACACGGCGCGCGAACTGTTGTTGAAGTCGTTGAAGGAATTGGAAGGCCAGCCCGATCTTGAACTCGCCTTGCGATTGTACGGACACCAAACGCCGATCCAGCCGGGCAAACAGGATTGCGACGATACCAAGCTCGAAGTCCCGTTCAGCGACAACAGCATTCCAGCGATGCGGTCCACGCTGCAGTCGGTGCGCTGCTTGGGAACAACGCCGATCGCGCGCTCGCTGGAGAAGTCCGCGGAGGATTTCCCACCACTGCTCTTCAACAGCACGCGCAAGGTGCGCAACGTCATCATCCTTATTACTGACGGCATCGAGGCCTGTGATGAGGATCCGTGTGCGGTGAGCCGCGCGTTGCAATCCAAAGGCATCGTATTGAAGCCGTTCGTGATCGGCGTAGGTCTGGATGAAACACAGAAGTATTCGCTGCAATGCGTGGGCAACTACTTCGATGCCAGCACACCGGAACTGTTCGAGCATGTGCTGAAAGTGGTGGTGACACAAGCACTGAACAGCACCACCGCGCAGATCAGCTTGATGACCGCCGATGGCAAGCCGACAGAGACGGACGTTCCGGTCACGCTGTACGATGAGCGCACAGGTCAGGTCCGCGAGCACCTCATGCACCCCATGAACGATCGTGGCATTCCGGACACGTTGCACATCGACCCGATCTACACCTACAAAGTGGTGGTGCATACCGTACCGCCATCGGTGCGCGAACACGTTGTGCTGAAGCCCGGCATCCACAACATCATCGCCGTTGATGCGGGAACGGGGCTGTTGAGCTTGAAGAGCGGCAGTGGCCCGTCCGACGGCACACTGGTAAGCGCCGTTGTGCGCCGCAACGATGAAATGGTCACGCTGCACGTGCAGGACCTCGGCGCAACGCAGCGCTACCGAACCGGTGTTTACGATCTGGAAGTATTGACGCTGCCTCGCCTGCTGATCCCCGATGTGCGCATAGACCAAGGCCGCACAACGGACATCGCCGTGCCACGTTCCGGCGTGCTCAACATCCTGCCCTCCACACCAGGACCGGGTGCGATCTTCGCGAAGAAGGACGAGCAACTGGAATGGGTCGCCGATCTGGACCCCACTGCTGCACGTGCACAGTTCCGACTACTTCCTGGCACCTACCAAGTGATCTACCGCAGTCGCAGTGCAAGTCGCACCGAACTGACCTTGAAGAAGGACGTCACCATCGAAAGCGGCCGATCCGCCACCATCAACTTCTGACCCCCGCCTTCGCGGGGGCAAGCCCCAACCCCAATGAGCAACTATCCTGTACTCGACCAGAAGGACACCCGCAGCGGATTCGGCGCTGGACTGCACGAACTCGGCAAGAAGAACCCGAACGTGGTGGCCCTCTGCGCCGACCTCACCGGTTCGCTGAAAATGGATGCCTTCAAGAAGGAGTTCCCCGATCGCTTCGTGCAAGTGGGGATCGCTGAGGCGAACATGATGGGCATCGCAGCTGGCCTCACGATCGGCGGCAAGATCCCGTACACGGGCACCTTCGCCAACTTCAGCACGGGTCGCGTGTACGACCAGATCCGCCAGAGCATCGCCTATGCGGACAAGAACGTGAAGATCTGCGCCAGCCATGCCGGTCTAACACTGGGCGAGGATGGCGCAACGCACCAGATCCTGGAGGACATCGGCCTGATGCGCATGTTGCCTGGCATGACGGTGATCGTGCCCTGCGACTACAACCAGACCAAGCAGGCCACCATCGCGATCGCCGATCACCACGGTCCTGTCTACCTGCGCTTCGGTCGCCCGAAATGGCCGGTGTTCATCCCTGCGGATATGCCGTTCCAGATCGGCAAGGCACAGCGGTTGATCGAGGGAAGCGACGTGAGCATCTTCGCCTGTGGTCACCTGGTATGGCGTGCATTGCAAGCAGCGGAAGAGTTGGCCAAACAAGGCGTGAAAGCCGAGGTGATCAACGTACACACGATCAAACCTTTGGATGTGGAGGCCGTCCTTACCTCCGTAGCGAAGACGAAATGTGCGGTGACCTGCGAGGAACACAATCGGTTGGGCGGCTTGGGCGATGCGATCGCGCAGGTGCTCACCACGCACACCCCCACCCCACAGGAATTCGTAGCGGTGAACGACAGCTTCGGCGAGAGCGGAACACCGGACCAACTGATGACCAAGTACGGGTTGGACACACCACACATCGTTGCAGCAGCGCAGCGGGTGATCGGACGGAAATAGCTTGCATTCTCCCCTTCTCCCAAGGAGAAGGGGCCGGGGGATGAGGTATCATGAGTGACCTCAGCGACAGCGAACTGCTCGGGCTCTTTCGCAAGGAGGATACGA
>JANOPI010000555.1:0-2062 GCA_031421755.1 Flavobacteriales bacterium
CGCTGTGAACGCGACGCGGTGCGGATCGAATTCACATCCACGGGTACCTGCCCCAGATCGTCGGAAGCACGCTTGTATTCAAGCGATCCGCGCGGGAAGAGGGTCCTGTATCGCAGCAGCAGGGTGGTACTGAAGCCTTGGAACCATTCGCGTTCGTAGGTGAAGCGGAACTCGTCCACCATCGTAAGCTTGTTGTTCGGTGTTCGGCGGAAGGCGCTGCTCAGGATGTTGTCCTGACGGAACGCGCTGGTGCTCTGGCCGAGTTGCTCGATGTCGTGCGAGTAGTTGAAGCCGATGAGCTGGCGCGGTTCCTTTGAGATGAACCCACGACCACCGATACCATACTTGAACTCCTGGTCCTTGGTGCCGTAAGCCGCAAACCCCTCATATTCGACCCGCTTGCTGAAGGCGTCGCTGGTGCGGGCCCCGAGCCTGAATCGTGAACCTTCCACCGGATTGAAGCTGAATACATTGAAATACGGACCTATCTCTATGGGACCGGCGATGTAGTACCCCGTAACGACGGTGCTGATGATGTCCAGGTAGGTCCTGAACTTGGGAACGCGCTTCATGGTATCCACCATGTGGTAGATGTCGTTCTCGCGCTTGCTCAGCTGGGTATGCCGGTGCTGGTCCCAATAATCCGCGCTTTCGCTCAGGGGTTCGAGGTCCACCACCACCTCGCTCACCCCGGAGAAGAACGCGTCATCGCGGGGGGTGTTGATGACGAAATCGCGGTAGCTGGCGCTGCGCCGACCATAGAGCCCCTGGATCGGATTCTCCTTGGTGCCGTCATCCTTCAGTGGATTGAGGTCAACGAGCAATTCGTCCTTCGTGAGCATCCACACCTCGCGTTGCACCTCGTCATATTCCTGGTGTACGTGGAAGTCCTGCACGAAATTGAGGTTGGTGCCCGGGTCGATGCCGGCATCGATGCGCCGTACGGCGAAGCTGGTATCGTTGATCCACATCTCGCCAGTGAAGCAGAGCTGTTGCTGGTGCTTGGGTTTGAAGCGGATGAGGTAGCACCAGTTGCGCCCCACCCAGTTGCTGTCCACGAGCAGGTAATCGTAGTGGACCTTCCCGCCGTCCGCGATGGGGCTGGTGAAGTTCTTCCCGAAGAGCTCGAGGTAGTTGGCGTAGATGTTCACGTTCTGGTACATGTCGCCCATGAACTGCGTGATGCTCTCGTTCTCCACGCCGCTCACACGGTTGCCCTTGATGATCTCGCGCCGCGTCTTCGGTTCTTGGCGGTAGTACACATCACTGATCGTCTCCGTCATGAAGATGGGAAGGGACGGTTTTTTGGTCGTGGTATCGACGTAATCGAAAATGAAGTTGAAGTCCTTGAAGAGCTTCTTTTTCTTGAAGTCCTCGGTGATGTTGTTGAGGTCGAATTCCACCTTGTTGTAGCTCTCGTACTCGTAGGCGGCGAGCTTGGCGCGGTTGTTCACGTCCTTGTTGCGCACCACTTGCCGCAGGATGGCGAAGGCGCTATTCTCCGTGTAGGTCACCACCACTTCGGGCAGGTCCTCCATCGCGGGCAACAGTGCGAAGTCGATCGTCTGTGCCTCATCACGCTCCACGCCGAGCGTGCGCGGACGGTATCCGACAGCGCTCACACGGAGGCTGTCCGTGGCGTAGTAGGTATCGAAACTGTAGTGCCCGTCAAGGTCGGTGGTGGTGGTGATGCGGCTGTCAACAAAGCCGACGCTGGTGAATGGAAGTGGTTCACCGGAGTTCGCATCCGTGACCTTGCCTTGCACGCGTGTGGTCTGGGCTGAAGCAGCGAACGCACACCAGCTGATGGCGAAAGCCAGGATCAAGCGAAGCATCCGGGTGTGGCTGGTCATCGGGTCATTCAACGGGTGACGGCCACGGGCGGGGCCAGCGGGGCGAGTCGCTTGCGCAAGGTGCGCGCAGTAAGCAATATGCTGATCTCATAAAGGGCCACAAGCGGTATCGTCACCAGCACTTGGCTGACCACATCTGGCGGGGTGATGATGGCGGCCACGATGAGGATGACGACGAACGCGTGCTTGCGGTACTGGCGAAGGAAAAC
>JANOPI010000556.1:0-12743 GCA_031421755.1 Flavobacteriales bacterium
CATCTTCATTCCCGAGGAATTCAACGAGGAACAACGCATGATCGCGCAAACGGCCGTGGACTTCCTCGCGGCCGAGGTGTGGCCCAACCTGGAGCGCATCGACTCGTTGGAAGAAGGGCTGATGCCAAGCCTGCTGGACAAGGCGGGCGAGCTGGGCCTGCTTGGGATAAGCGTGCCGGAGGACCTCGGCGGCTTCGGCAAGGACTTCGTGACGACGATGCTGGCCACGGAGCGGACCGGTGCGGGCTACAGCTTCAGCGTGGCGATCGCCGCACACACCGGGATCGGCACTTTGCCCACGCTCTATTACGGAAACGAGGAGCAGCGCAAGAAGTACATCCCCAAGCTGGCCAGCGGCGAGTGGAAAGCCTGCTACTGCCTCACCGAACCAGGCAGCGGCAGTGACGCGAACAGCGGCAAGACCAAGGCGGTGCTGACGCCCGATGGCAAGCATTACATCATCAATGGCCAGAAGATGTGGATCACCAACGGCGGCTTCGCCGATGTATTCACAGTCTTCGCAAAGATCGATGACGACAAGAACCTCAGCGCTTTCATCGTGGAGAAGGGCTTCGGCGGCATCACGCTGAACCCGGAAGAGAAGAAGATGGGAATCAAGGGCAGCAGCACGCGCCAGGTCTTCTTCAATGACTGCAAGGTGCCGGTGGAGAACCTGCTGAGCACGCGCGAGAACGGTTTCAAGATCGCGGTGAACATCCTGAACATCGGTCGGATCAAATTGGCCGGTGCTGCGCTGGGCGGTGCGAAGCAAACGCTCGAACTGGCGATCGCGTACGCCAACGAGCGCCAGCAGTTCGGAAAGTCGATCAGCACCTTCGGCGCGATCCAGCAAAAGCTGGCGGACATGGCGATCTACTGCTACGTGGTGGAAAGCGCGACCTACCGATGCAGCTACGACATGGAGCAGGCCATCGAAGCGTTGGAGGCCGGTGGTGCCGACCACGCGACCGCGCTGTTGAAAGGCGTGGAGCAATACGCCGCCGAAGCCGCGATCCTGAAAGTGGCCGGGAGCGAATGCCTGGACTATGTGGTGGACGAAGCCGTGCAGATCTATGGCGGCATGGGCTACAGCGCCGAAAGTCCCGTGGAGCGCGCCTACCGTGACAGCCGTATCAACCGGATCTTCGAAGGCACCAACGAGATCAACCGCCTGCTCACCGTGGACATGCTACTGAAGCGCGCGATGAAAGGCCAGCTGGATCTGATGGGTCCGGCGATGCAAGTGGCGCAGGAACTGATGGGCATTCCCGACATGCCGGAGCCGGACGATTCACTGCTCGGTGAGGAGAAGCGCATGGTGGCGAACTTCAAGAAGGCCGTGCTGATGGCCGCCGGTGGCGCCGCACAGAAACTGGGCCTCGCACTCGGCGACGAGCAGGAGATCGTGATGCGCATCAGCGACATGGTGATCGACACCTACCTCGCGGAGAGCGTGCTGTTGCGGACGTTGAAACTGGCTTCGATGAAGGGCGATGATGCGTGCAAGGAGCAGGTCGCGATGGCGCAGATCTACATCCGGGACGCCGCCGACCGGATCGCCAAGAACGCCAAGGAGGCCGTGAGTGCATTTGCCGAGGGCGATGAACGCCAAGCGATGCTGATGGGCGCGAAGCGCTTCACGAAGTATGGCGCGTTCAACAGCGTGAAGGCGCGGAGGGTGGTGGCGGCGAAGATGATCGGGGGCGGGAAGAATCCGTTCTGAGTTCTATCACCGCCAAGTCGCAACCCCGGTTTTCACCGGGGCAGGCTTTGCCAAGGGACCGCAACGAAATAAACTAGGCCAAGCCGTACCGTTTGTCACGTCGTGGCGGTGCGGTCGCATTCGTAGTTTCGGGCATGCGTTGCTGCACACCTGCCCTGTTCGCACTCGTCCTTTCTGGATCCGCCCAAACCTGGACACAGCTCCCGGACTTTCCGGGAAGTGCCCGGGATGACGCCGCTTCCTTTACCATCGGCGACAAGATCTACGTGGGCACGGGTATGGATGTCGGATTCCAATTGACGAACGACTGGTGGAGTTTCGACAGTCAGACAGAAACGTGGGCCGCCATCGCGAATCTGCCGACCACGGCACGCCAGTATTGCACGGGCTTCAGCATTGCGGACACAGGCTATGTGTTCGGTGGTGTGGATGGCAGCGGCGCACTCGATCAGCTATGGGCGTATCATCCGGAAAGCGATACTTGGGATCAGAAAGCCTCCATCCCTGCGGAAGCGCGCTACGCGTCTGTCGCCGTCACTGGGTTTTACTGGAACGCGATCGTGGCTACCGGCATGCTGGCGAGCGGGACCCCTACGAACGAGGCGTGGAAGTACCATGCGCAAACGGATACATGGGAAGCGCTCGCTCCCGTTCCTGGCCCGCCACGGCATCGCGCTGCCTGCTTCTTGGATGGCACCGGGATGGTGATCGCTGGTGGAGCGGACAGCACCTACGCTCCGTTCAGTGATGTGTGGTCCTACCCGATCTGGTTCGAGACCGGCGAATGGTATCCACAGACGCCTTTGCCCTTTCCACGTTTCGCTGCGGACGGCAGTTGGGGAACAGCACGCATGTTGATAGGTGGAGCTTCGGGACCAGCCGCTACGGACGTTCATGCCGATGTGTTGCGCCATGACTTCAGTGATTGGGCCGTGTTGCCTGACTTTCCTGCTGGCGGACGGCGGGGAGGGATAGCGGCCGGCGCGGAGGCTGGTTGGAATTCCACGGTCTACTACGGTACGGGTAGTGACAATATCCAACGGTACAGCGATTGGTGGAAGCTTGAATTCCCGGTGGGCATCTCAACGGCCGTTGCTCCGGAATTCGCGATGTCCCCGGTTCCTGCGGATGCGGCGCTCCGGGTGGCTTCCAGTGGAAACCTTTGGACCACCTGGCAGGTCTGGTCCATCGATTCACGGCTTGTGGCGAATGGACCACTGATCGGCGGATCGGTCACGATCCCCACGGCTGCGTTACCCGCTGGAGCCTTCATCCTACGGCTCGTGGGCATCCACGGGTCGGCCGCCCAGCGGTTCACGGTATCGCATTGATCCGGGCATCCGGGTACGGCCTTTCACGTCGTAGCTGAAGAGGGTCACCTTTTCCGTTCGGACGCATTCTCGTTCGGACCTGCACCGCACAATGTTCGATCAGCGGCGCGGTTCCAACAAAAGGAACGACCACTTGGACCAACGCCGCGCCGGGCCCATGGCGCAACATCATGTTTCACCCACGCATCACAGCCGCCTTGCTCCTGTTCAGCGTTGCGCGCTTCGCGCAGGCACAGGCTCCCATGGAGAAGAGCATCCTCTTCAACACGGCTTCGGCCGAACTCGACGCCGCATCCATCGCCCTTATCCATTCGGTATGCGGGGATCTCGGTGATCGGCTTCCCACGAGCATCACCCTCACCGGCCATACCGATGATCGCGGAACGGATGTGTACAATGCCGCACTCTCCAAGCGCCGGGCGGATGCCGTGCGTGCGTTGTTGAGCAGCTCTTGCCCTGACCTGTCCGGTACTGACATCGCTTGGAAAGGCGAGCAACGGCCGGTAGCGGACAACACCAGCGACAGCGGCCGCGCGTTGAACCGACGGGTGGATATCGTCCTGGCCTTCGCCGAAGAACCGATCCCCGATGATGCCGCGACGGGGCAAATGCGGGCCTACCCGACGATCGAACCCTTGATGCCCATAGTGGACAAGCCACGCGAGCACTTCACGGTGAACCCCTCGAAGGCGATCGATATCACGACGAAAGAAGGGTGGACGGTACACATCGATGGCGGCTCCATCGTTGATGCGATGGGCAACCCGGTGAGCGGACCGGTGGATGTTACCTGTCGTGCGTTCTTCACCCCGGGTGAAGTGATCGCGAGCGGCATACCCATGTTCGTTGGGCACGGTGATGATGCGGGCCACATGGAAAGTGCGGGCATGTTCGAAGTATTGGCGACGAGAGCCGGAGAACCGCTGCGGCTGGCTCCAGGCCGTGGCATCTCCGTTCAGCGAAAGATGGCAGCCCTTCCCGGCCCCGGGTACAATAACTACATGCTTGATGCAGCTACCGGGGAGTGGCAAGAGGAGAGCGACTATTCGACACCACAAGAAGCACCGGTTGAATACGCTCTCACTGCAACGAGCATTGAAGGTCCGGTATCCGATGAGGTGAGCGGATACACGGACAGTCTGGCCGCGTGGTGGACCTACACACAGGAACTGCGCGGCATGCCGCGCATGCCGGACACTCTATCCTTCAACGCGCGGCAACAGAACAGGAACTATTGCCTCACCACTCGGTGTATGCCGATGCGCGATGAAAAGGGCGCATGGAAAGGGCGCGTCGTCGAAATGGACAAGTCGGGCACTGTTCCACAGATCTCGTTGCGTACGGGACGTAAACGCACCGCTTCACCTGGCCGCATCTATTTCCAGGTGAAGCTTGCCAAAGGCTGGCTGCATCCGGAGTGGTCCGTGTTCGGCGAAGAGAAATACTGGGTATACGCTGGGCCGATCGCCCGTCAGCAGTGGTTGGACAGCATCGCCAGCAAGCACATGTACCAGGACATCGAACTGGTCGCGCGAACGGACAGCGCTGAAGGTCTGCTCCGCCTGAAGTGCCAAGGCAGATGGATCGAATTGCCGTTGGACCTCTCCACGTACCGCCACACGAACGCCGATGAACTTGCGTGGAGGCGTCAACTGTCCACCTTCCAGAAGCGCGCGGCGAACAGGGCGAAACAGTTCGACAACCACTTGCGATCGAGCACTGAAGCGGTGAAGCGGCGCATCGAACGCGAAGAGGCCTCCGCGTACATGATCGCTCGCCGGAAGATGCGGGAGGATGAAAAAGCGATGGAGAAAGCCGACTGGATCAAGGCCAGCCAAGAGCAGTATGCCGCCTACCAAACGCGCGCTGCGGCCAACCTGCGAGCCATCATGATCACCACCGATCCGCTCTGGGACGAGCGCGCGAAGGCACTGTCGGTAACGGCCTCCTTCACCATGAGTGGCTTCGGCATCTACAACTGCGACCAGATCCTGGAGCGCCGGGCCATCGACCCGATGGAGATCGCGGTGGTGGATGAGAACGATGAACCCTTCAAATGGCACACGGCCTACGGGGTGATCGATGATCGCAATGCGGTGATCACCTACTGGGGAAATGGGAGCGGCATGAACGACCGTATGCGCCTGAGCAGCGACATGACATCCCTAGTGCTCGTGGGCAAGGACAATGAATTCCTGGTGGTGAAGCGGCCCGGTGCGCAATGCGCAGGAAAAGCCAGTGCGCGCGTACAAGGCACCCGCACAACACAGCCGGCCACACCACAGGAACTGGAAGCGCTCGTGTTGCGCTGACCATACCGCCCACGCAGTGCGTCCCGGAGATGCGGCCAGCCGCGTTTCCGGGACGCGTACTTTGCGCACTGACCGCCCCCATGAACTTCATCGATCCCGCATTGGATGCTTACTGCGCACGCAACAGCGGCCAGGAAGCGTGGTATTTGAAGGAACTCGCCGCCGAGACCGAGGAAAAAGTGCAGATGCCCATCATGCTGAGCGGGCACCTGGTCGGCCGTTTCCTATCGATGCTCAGCCACTTGGTGAAGCCGAAGATCGCGGTGGAGATCGGCACGTACACGGGCTACAGCGCGCTATGCATGGCCGAAGGACTTGCCGATGGAGGCATGTTGCACACCATCGATATCGATCCGTACCTGCCGGAAATGGTACACCGCTACATCGAGAAAGCGGGTATGCTGGACAGGATCACGATGCACCACCTTCCGGCGCTCGAAGTGATACCCGCGTTGCCCGGTCCGTTCGACCTGGTCTTCATCGATGCCGACAAGCAGAACTATCCGAACTACTTCGACGCGGTGATCGAGCGCATGAGCCCGGGCGGACTGATGATCGCTGACAATGTGCTGTGGGACGGGAAGGTGATCGCTGCGGCTGACGAGCAGGATGAGAAAACGGCGGCCCTGGTGGAGTACGCGCGCAAGGTCATGACCGATCCGCGGTTGGAGCAGGTGATGGTGCCGATCCGCGACGGGGTACTCCTGGCCCGGCGCAAATGAGGTCATCTGACCGGTCCCGCGACCGGTCGGATCGCTCCCTTCCACTCCGGCCCCACGTCTAACTTGCCCCGCCGCCCAGTGCATGATGCCGCTGGCGGTCCAACAACGCATGATCGACCTGCGGAGCGATACCGTGACGAAGCCGACACCCGGCATGCGCGAAGCCATGCTGCGCGCAGAAGTTGGTGATGACGTTTTCGGCGAGGACCCCACGGTGAACGCATTGGAAGAACGGCTGGCCACGATGTTCGGCCACGAGGCCGCATTGTTCTGCACCAGCGGCACGCAAACCAACCAGATCGCCATCAACGTACACTCCAGGCCCGGGGATGAAGTGCTTTGCGAGGAAGGCGCTCACATATACCGTTATGAAGGTGGGGGGTTGATGGCCAATAGCGGCTGCAGCGTGAAATTCCTGCCGTCAGAGCGGGGAAGGTTCACGGCTGTGCACGTAGCCGAAGCGGTGAACGATCATCAGGCGGCCTATCTGGCCAATACCCGGTTGGTGAGCATTGAGAACACGGTGAACCGGAGCGGTGGAAGCGTCTGGGACATCCGTGAAGTGGAGCGGATACGGACCATGTGTGATGCGCACGGCTTGGCCTTGCACCTGGATGGTGCCCGCATATTCAACGCCATGGCGGTGGACGGTACCGATCCAGAGCAATGGGGTCGGCATTTCAACTCCGTATCCATCTGCCTGAGCAAAGGGCTCGGCGCTCCGGTGGGCAGCGTACTCACGGGTACACGCGCATTCATCCATCAGGCCCGCCGTGTGCGCAAGCGGTTCGGGGGGGGGATGCGACAGGCAGGATTTCTCGCTGCAGCAGGGCTTTTCGCTTTGGACCATCACATCAACCGCTTGAAGGACGACCACCTGCGCGCCAAGCGCATCAGCGAGGCGCTACAGAACGCTCCGTGGGTGGCACAGGTAATGCCAGTGGAAACCAACATCATCATCTATGACCTTGTCTCGGGGCATGATCCGGCGGAGCATGTATCTCGGCTGAAGGGATCCGGGGTGCTTTGTTTCGCCATCGGTCCACGGCAGGTACGGATGGTGACGCATCTGGATGTGGACGACACGGCGGTCGATCAGGTAGTGGCCGCCATCCAGCGGATCGCATCATGAGGAGAAGAACGCTCATCGGCGCGGCCATGATCTCGGCGATCATCATCGTTTGGGCGCTCTTCGCAGTGCTGATCGCTTGGGGCCTGTTGAACGGGGAAGCGCGGGACCGGGACCTGGGCACAGTTGCCTTGGAACGGTTGATCGGCGCGCAGCGGGCACGGTTGAATATGACCCTGCGCCGCGTGGAGCAGGACCTCCGCGAAGAAGCGGCATACACTGTTGCGCACGACAGTACGAGCGACGCCATGTTGCGTGAGCGCTGGCTGCCGCTATTGGAAAGTGACTGGATCCTGAACTCCATCTCCCTGGCCAACGAGGGGGGGGAAGAGCAACAGCTGAGCCGCGCGGACAGTACGTGGCGATTCTCCACCACGGTCGGTGGCGAAGCGGGCAGCCCACCGTTGTGCATGGAGTGGCCGTTGAACGGTGACATCGACTCGGCGCTTGTCACGATCGGCGATCATGGCAGCGATCCGCGCCGCACGGTATGGTTTGGTCAGGCTCTGGAGGACCACGCTGCCGGTGCCACGTGGAGCACCCTGCTTTCCTCCGATAGTACGGATGAATTGAACGCCTCCGTGCTGATCCGTTCGAACGCGCCCGATCGGCCCTACAGGGTGATCCGCTTCACATTATCCTCGGCCCTGCTCGTGCGTTCATTAGGGGAAGGATCCTCTTCTCACGGGGCGATGTACATGGGGCCGGAAGGGCGCCTGTGGCACCTCCCGGATTCGGGCGGCCTCTCGATCGGGTTGTTGACCGCGCACAACCTATGGATGAACGACCGCTTCGAAGGTGCCTTCTTCTTCGGAACAGAAGGGCTGGACCTGATGGCGCAAGTAGTACCGCTGGCGCTTACAGGCACACGTATATATACCGGTGCCGTGGTGGACATGGCCGCATTGCGCGAATGGACACAAGGCGAGCGAAAAGCGCTCTGGGCAGCGGCCGTGCTTTTGGCCCTGCTGGGTGGCCTGCTCATAACCGCCTTGGTGCGAGGGCTTCGGCGAGAGCGGAAGGCAGAGCGGCAGCAACGGCAGAACCGCACCCAGGAGCGGCGCTTGGCCAAGGTGATCGGCGAGCGTGAGATCCTGGATCGCGAAGTACACCACCGGGTGAAGAACAACCTGCAAGTGGTGAGCAGCCTGCTGAACCTGCAGGCCGAGCGTGTGATCGACACGGGCACGCGGCACGAGTTCACCCGTGGGAAACGGCGCATCGACAGCATGGCGCTCGTTCACCACAAGCTCTACGCGCAAACGGACCTCAGGGCCATCGACCTGCGGTTGTTCATCGACCAATTGGCGAACGCTGTGAAGGCGATGCACGAGCCGCGCAGCCGCACGGTGAGCCACACCGTGGACACCGTTGGGATCACCGCCAACGCGGACACATCGATCCAGCTCGGCATGATCCTCTGTGAACTGCTTTCCAACTGCTACCTGCACGCTTTCCCGTACATCACGGGCGGGCATGTGGACATCCTCCTGCGCAAGGATGAAGGCGACCTGTACCGCCTGACGGTGAAGGACAACGGAAAAGGCACCGCACGCGACCCGGATAAATATACCTCAGAACTGGGCTTGGAACTCGTTGAAGGGCTGGCTGAACAGATCGATGGGCGCATGGAGATCGTGGTGGATGGAGGAACCCGCGTGGACATCCTTTTCCGCATGCAGGGCGAAGCGCCGGTAAGGAGCGTGAAGTGATCGTACGGTTGTCAGCGGGCTCCTCGGACGAACGTTTTCGATTGTCAGGCTACCGACATAGCACTTCTGCCATCCAACCCGACAACGGACAACCCTCTATCGCAACCACTCCACCTCCACCCTGCGCTGCAGGGGATCGCGGTGATCACTGCGGCTGTCGCCGTAGTAGTTCACAAGCAAGCGCTCCGGTTCGATGCCGCGGGACAACAGATAGTTGCGGACCACCTTCGCGCGTTGTTCACTCAGGGCCAGGTTCACTTCTGGATCACCGCTTCGATCCGTGTAGCCCGTGATGAGCACGCGGTCCTTGGGCGAGCGCGCGAGCTGCTCAAAGACCTCGTTGAGCATCACGCGGCTGGCGGCATCCAAGGAGCTCACATTCCGGGCGAAGCGCACGGTGATATTGCTACCGGTCAGATCACTCAGTTCGGCCAAGGGATTCTCCGGCGCGGGAAGACCTCCCTCCCTGATCTCGCGCACCTCGGATCCGATGTCATCGATACGGCCTTCGAAATCATCCATACGGTCCCGCAAGCCCCACAACTCCTTTCGCTGGTCCAGTTTGTCGATGCGCTCGTTGATGATGTCGAGTTCAGCCTTGAGCCAGCGGTCGCGCTTGCGGATCCGTGGTTGCCATTCCGCAGCAGGCGGAGCGGGCGGGTCATCGATCATGCGCTTGGCCTTCACAGCGAGGCCGGCGAGGAATTCATCGGTCAACTGGCCGTCGGCGGTGGCGAGCGAAGTATCTGCACCGAGGTCGAGTGCGCAGAGAAAATTCCGGTCATCATAGACGGTACTGCACACGGTGGGCACGTGCAGCTGGCGCCCGGTGCTGAACACATCGCCGGTGGGTTCGGCTGCGAACACGTCAACGCCAGCGAGGGGCATCAGGTCCGCGCGGAGTTGCCGGGCGAGCTCCTGTCGCTGGCTGCGCACATAGAAATAGATCGCGAGGTACTTGTCCTGATCCACTCCCGCATCCACGCCGAAGGTGGCTTGGCTCCAATCGATATGGGTAACGCGTTCGAGCTGTTCCATGGTGGGTTCGGTGAACCCGTTGAACCCCTCGCTCGCATCGAATTCCTGCGCTGCGGATGCGGCCATGGCATTGAGGTCGGCCAGGATGCGCTCATCGCTCACATCGGCCACCACGCCTTTCTTGGCGAAGTGGATCCGTTGATCCAGGTAGTGTTCGATGGCCGAGATCAACAAGGGACGGAGCATCAACGCACGATCGCCGGCCGGTGCGGACAATCGTTGGTAAGCGAAAGTGGCCGGGGAGTCAGCAGAAAGCCTCCACGTGGCCTGGAGGAAGGGTTCAGTGGCCTCTGCGTTGGCATAGCCCCGCACAATTACGGATGCTGCGTCCCCTTCGGCGCGAAGGTCCATGCCGCGTTGGCCTACCGCACAGAGTTTACAGGAAAACAAGATGAAAAGCAGGAGTGCGCGCATCGACCGCGAACTTAGAGCGCTGCAGAAGGCCGCGCCAGTGGGTGAAGGCCGTCCGTAGCCGGTTCTTTTCAACAGGCCATGTTCACCCGCAGCCCGTTCCGCCCCGAAACGCCGATGATCAATGCGGGATGTACTGCGTGGTGGTGAACTTGGCGAACCACAGTTGGGCCTCCTCCGCCACAGAGAACACGCGGAACGGGAAGCGCGGCTTGTGGAACCGCAGGAAGAAGTCGCCCTGGATGCGGTCCGGCAGGTCATAGGCCATGAACGCCACGGGGCGCTCACGATTGTCGCAGGTGCGCGCCAAAAAGGTCTTGGCCTCGGGACTCATGCGCACCAATTCGTCCTGTTGCACCAGGATGGGCATTCCGCCTACCGGATCCATGCGGTGAACGGCACGCAGGATGTCCTTCATGATCATTTCATCTATGGGCGCGGAATTGCCGAGCAGCAACACGAGAACGCCTGAAGCCTCTTCCAGATGGAAGTGCGGATTGAAGAAGGTCGCGTCTTGATCAGCCATGCCGAAAACTACCGGCAGCCTTGGGCGCGGTACCAACGCTATCAACCCATATGTGAACAGGGGCCGGTGAAGATCTCATGGACGGATCCGCCTGCGGCGGATCGCAGGAAAAGCCTGGGATGCTCACGGATAGACACGGATGGATCGCTCGGGTTGGCGCGGGCGTCTTCCGCCCGCGCGCCTGATCTCCGGGGTCCTGCCCGCAGGTGGCTCAGCGCGAGATCACTTCTTGCACCGGCTCTCCCACGGCCGCATCCGGCAAGGCACAGCCGATGATCATGCACACAGTAGGTACTATGTCCGCCACGGCCGTCCGGCGCATCACTTCGCCATGCACGATGCCTTGGCCGAAGAGGATCACCGGCACATGCGTATCATAATTCCAATTACTCCCATGTGTAGTGCCTTTGCCTGCATAGATGCCCGTGGCCTCAAAATAACCGGGCTTCAGGGTGTAGACGAGGTCCCCGCATAATTGGGGCATGTACCCATTCGCTACCAGTGTCCCTTCACCAGAGGGAAGTGCTATGGACTTTGCCAGCCCCATGTCGAAGACTCGGTCTACTTCCGACTTGGACAAAAGAAAATCCACTATGCGCCGAGGTGCAAGACCATTCCCGTCGGACAAGAAAACCTGCCCATCAACGATCGTATCCACTACCGCAGGACCACGATCATCGACCCTTCTTTCAACTCCGATGTAGGTGTAGTAGTCATCACGCGCATCTTTTGACCAAGGTCCGACATCCACATACCCAGCACTCCCCTTCATGTCCTTCAAATACTGCGGCACATCGATCACCCCATGATCGGCCGTGAGGAACAAGGTGTACTTCCCCGCACCCACTGACTTGTCCAGTTCGGTGAGCAAGCGTGCGAGCTCCAGATCCAACCGGATATATATGTCCTCGATCTCCAGCGATCGCGGCCCCATTTTGTGGCCGAGGATGTCGGTGCTGCTGTAGCTGATGGCAAGCAGGTCGGTGATGTTGTCCTTTCCCATCTCCTCACCTGCCAGCGCAGCCAGCGCCATATCAGTGGTGATCGAGTTGCCCCAAGGTGTGCTCGCGATCAGGCCGATGCCCGCCGGGCCTTTGGAAAGCTCAGCGAGGTTGTACGGGAATGCCGACTTGCCACCGGGCGAAAGCGGCTGCTCGTACGGATTCTCATCAGGCAACGCCTGATGGTACTTCTCGATCGGCAGCAACGGTTCCCACATGCGGTCGAGGTACTTCTCCGGCAGCTTTCTCGCGTTGAACTCGCTCGCCCAGGTGGGTAGTTCCGTCATGTACCAGGTGCTTGTGGCGAAGGCGCCACCGCTGAACCAATAGGCAGCATCGCCGGTGCGGCCGATGGGCAGTACACTGCTGCGGTCCTTCAGTGCGATCCCGATGGTCTTGCCCACTGTATCCGTTCGCCGTTCGATCTCATCCGCCAAAGTAGTAGCGAGCAATTGCGCCGGTGAGCTCTGCGCGGTGGCCGAACCCACTCCTTTCACAGCGGTATCATTTACGCAGTAGATCATCTTTCGCGTTGCGCGATCGTAGCGTTCATTGGCAACGATCCCGTGGTGTGCGGGCACGCTGCCGGTGTAGATGCTCGCATGACCGGGACCGGTCACCGTTGGGATGTAGGTGTAATGCGTGTTGCGCAGGAACGCCCCTTCGCCGATCAGACGCTTGAAACCGCCTGCGCCGAAGTTGTCCCAGTAGCGATAGATGTAATCGGGGCGCATCTGGTCCACCACAATGCCCACGACAAGTTTGGGCGGTGTTGCCCAGGATGGGACACGTGTCATGTCGGCGCGCGGCACTGGCGTGGGCATCGGGCGCGTCTGGC
>JANOPI010000557.1:0-5134 GCA_031421755.1 Flavobacteriales bacterium
GGTTATTTCCGACACGATCCTAAGGAACGGCGATCGGTGAAATGAGTGGCCCGTATCTGTACCGGCTGCTTTAGCTGCCGGATGCCGAGCTGAATGTTCGGTGATCAACACTGCTACAACGTTTTATTTCTGCATGTTTGAGTCCTAACAACAATGTAACTATCCCGTTATAGGTACTTAATAACCGATGCTCCAGCTTCTGAGTTGTCGTTTTGTCGGGATCCCGTCCGCATCAAGTGCGCAGGTGATCTCGTCCAACGCGCCAAGACCCGAACAATCGTTGTCGTACAGGGCGTAGTTCATGCCGGAAGCCGTACCCATTACGAGGTCCATGATCATGATGGAGTTCGGGCCGCTGTTGAAGCTGTACCACAGACCCTGCATCGCGCCGAACGGATCACATCCCGTGTTCTCATCGCCATACGCACAGGTGTTGTCGCCCGGCGTGGCCACGCCACTACCATCATCCAATGCGGGGATCAGGGTCTGCGCTTGTGAACAACGGTCGTTGCCGGCCGCAGGTGCGCAAGGAGGTCCACACACCACGCTCAAGCTGTAGAATCCGAAGTCAGCGCCAAAGCCATGCACAGCTACCAAGTACTGGTTGCCGTTCGTGACCGGGAAGGCGACTTCACTGGTGAATCCAGGACAGCCTGTGCCGTCGTCATTCTTGGCGATGCACTCCAAATTGTTGCAGTCAGGAGCCAGCAGGTAGACGCTGATACGGGAATCGAAGGTGGCGGAGCCACAGAGGCTCAAGCTCACTTCTCCATCCGCAGCAGCGGTGTAACTCCAGTAGTTCACACCAGCGGAACTCGGTGCGAACGGATACGGACATGCCGATGGCGGGAAGGTCCCGGCCACTGGACTCGTCTGGCCCAGTGCGGCCGCTCCGCAAGTGAGCGGCAAAGGAGCGCAGTAGTCAGTGCTCGTTACTGTCGGGCAGAACACACGGAAGGTCTGGGTGCTCAACACCGCGTTGTCCTCGGCATCAGCCAGGATCCAATACTGTCCTGGTACGGCGATGTTGAAGTCCACCGATGTGCCAGCCGCCGCGATATCCGAGATGCATGTCCAACCCGCTGGGGTGCAACCGCCCGCCGTGGATTTGAACATGTAATCAACGAACTGCCCGTTGGCCGTGGTTACGGTCAGGTTGTACGTCCCGGCCACCGTAGCGTCCAATAGATAGAGCGCCTCATTGCCCGGGGTCAGGAACCCGCAACTCGCGTTGCTCCACAGACCAGTGCCGCTCAATGCCACCCCATATGGGTCACCGCAAAGGATCGGCGTGGCCAGCCCGCAATCCAGGTTCGGAACTGCGGTGATCGTCATTTGGTAATCGTTCAGCGTACCGCAGGTGATGTTGTTGAAGATGCCGTCCGTGGTCATCATCAAGGCGTAGGTGCCCGGTGCAAGACTCTGGGTGATCGTACCTGTAGCGCATGCTGATGCACCCGCGGTGTTGATCTGCACCAGTGGGTCCGTACACAGGCCATTGGCGTCCAGGAAGAAGATCCGCGAGGCGAACTGCGCGGTGAAATCGACCTGGTACGTGCCAACGGTAGCGAGCGTGAACACGAAGAAGTCGCGGTCACGGAAATTGCACTCCGCTTGGATGGTGCCACCGATGTCGAAGGTGAAAGGCAGGGAGCCCAGTACGATCGGTTCAGCCGTACACAGGTCCGAGTTCGTCAACGTGCCGCAAGGCTCGGCCTCGGTGTAGTCTGGTGCGGAGATCGGCGAGCAGCCCGGGGTAGGCGCGATCCCATCCGTTACGCAGATGTTGAACTGGTTCGTACCACCATCACCACCGCCGAAGGCGTGACCGACACGCACCAGATAGGTCTGGCCGATGGTTAGACCGCCACGCAATAGCGAAAGGGCCGCACCCGCACCTGCACCGCTGAACGTGCAACAAAGGCTGGTAGGAGCGCCACAGGTGCCCTCCAGCAGTTCAAGAACAGGGTAGTACACGCCCACCGGGGTGATGTCGATCTGGCAGAGGTCATCCGTTGCGACGAAGGACATCCAAACGTCCTGGTTCGTGGTGGCACCCACACCAGCGGCGCAGCTCGGCTCGCTCGCCGTGGCGCCCAAGCTGCTGACCAAGGTGTTGGAGCAGGCCGGGCTCATCGTCAAGGGGATGGCATCCGAGCATACGTCGCCCAGGATCAGCGGGGTCGGACCTGTGAGTGACCAAGTGTGACCCGTGTTCACGCCCCACGCATTGTCCCACTCGATGAGGTAGGTGGTGCCCGCGACCATCAGCAGGTTCAGGTCCGATGCGAAGGTTACCGGTGCCGCGCAACCATCATCATCCGCGGAATACAGTGAAAGCCCGCCGCAACCGCCTGTGTGTACTGAAACGCGTGTATCATTGTTTGTGACCGGTGCCTGCGCGCAGGAACTGATGTTGTACACGCCGGTCGTTGCCGCTGTGAATGACCACCAGCGAGCGGAGGTCGGTGCCGGGTTCCCGCTGTCGAAAGCGTTGGTGGCACCTCCCGTGCAGTTCGTGTATGCGGTGTTCGTATTGGCATTCACACCGATAACAGAAGTAAAGGCTGTGGCGCATGTGCTGCCGCAGCAGGAGAAGTAGGAGCCGGGGATCGCGCTGTTGCAGGCGGGCTCGGCCTGGTGTGTCAGTGAGAACGTCACCGTTGTGCCGAACGCATAAGGACCGAAGACGTAGTTGCCCAGGACGTTCGCCACCTGGGGCGCACCGGAACTGGGAACGATCGTACATTGGGTCTGCGGTATACCGACCAAGGTCCCGAAGTCCGTCACGTTCACGTTCACCGTGAAATTGCTGGCGGCAGCGGTCGGCTGGCAATTCTCGATCACCGATGCCGAGGCCACAGGGGAAGTGCAGTCTGGGCGCTCACGCACCTGAACGCGGTCGAGGGCCATGTCGCTCTGGAAGAAGTTGCCGCGGATGAAGATCCAGCGCACCCGGAAGCTCGGCGTGCCCAATGGCAGGGTGGTGTATGGATTCGTGTTCCACTGGTTGCCTTGGCTGCCCGTCTTGCTGAAGAAGGTGACCCAGTTGCCCGATCCTGAGATGATCTCGTATTGCGCGGTCAATGTGCCCACCTCCAATGGCGTAAGTGATCCGAACATATGATCATGGAACCGGACCTGTGGTTCGAGCGTGAAGCCACTCGTGTTGTAGGAGGGACTCGTAAGCACGGCGACCTGGTAGGGTATCCGGCAACCAGGCGTTGGTGGCGTTACCGGAGTGGTCAGTGATGATTCCAGATAAACGTATTTATCTGTGGCTACCACTCCCGTTATTCCGAAATCAGGTCCTGTGTTGGCAGTGCCCGTGGCACCAGCGCGGATATACAGATCACCTGCGTCGCCGGTATTGTTGGTCCATCCTCCGCCCAGGGCCGCGCAAACTGAATTGCAGGGGGTGTTCGTTCCGGCGGGGAAGCAGGTGACGAGGCCATCGAACTCTTCCGTAGCAGGAAAGGTGCTGATCACCGTGCCCACAACGGGGTCGGCGCTGAAGGACAGGTTCCATTCAAAGGCCGTGGTGCTCCACAGGTTGTCCCATTGGATGAAATAGGTGGTGCCCGATACGACCGGTATCGCCACGCGTGACCTGTAGTTCGGGAACTCCCAACTACCGGTGTTCGCCGTAGCGTTCAGATCGTCGTCGCCACCCAGGCAGTTCAAACTACCACAGGTGCCAGAATAGAGAGACATGCGGGTATCCGTACCGATGGTGACCGAGCCCACCACCAATACCCCGCTTGAGGGAGCTGTGAAGGAATACCAGTCGGCGTTGGTGGCCAAGTTGGCTCCGGTTCCGTCATCGTTCGTGCAGGCAGGCAGCCAGCCGCCGCCAGCGGATGGACCGTCTGCGGTGTATGTGCCGGACGCGACGATCGCGACGGCGGACGCACAGGTGGAGCCTTGGCCTCGGGCCTGCGTGGCGAGCAGCAGGGCCGAACAGGCCGTTAGCGCTCCAAAGAGTCGCATTGTTCTCTTCATGACACGTTGGGTTTGGGTTGGTCGGTTTTCGGTGGAATGCCGGAAAGTAGAAGGTTCCTGCGTATTGGCAAGGGATCGTTGAAAAAAACAAAGCCCCGCCTTTCGGCGGGGCCTTGTTATACCCTGTTGGACGAATGGATGCTTAGCGCACCACGTTCAGTCGCTCAACGTGGAGTTCATCATTCACGGTAATGTTCACCGTGTAGTTGCCAGCGGCGATGCTCTCATCGAACTCGAGCACCTGGTTGAACACCTCACCAGCATTCTCAAAGTGCTGGGTCATCACACGCTTGCCGAACATATCGTACACGTCTACCGTGATCATCTGCGTGGCCTCGGTGAGGTCGCTGATGAGCAGGTTCACGCGGCCGTCACGCACAGGGTTCGGCCACAGCGAAATGCTGCTCACCTCTTCCTCAGCGCTTACGCGGCCACCACCGAAGGCAGGTGGGTTCAGGATGGACACCGTGCAGGTGGCACCGCAGAATCCGGTCCATGAGCCTCCGATAAACACTTCAACGGTCACGTTGTAGGTGTTTCCGCTCACCAGTGTGTATGAGGACCAGTTCAGTGGGCACACATAGCTGGTGCGGATGATGTTACGCGTGGTCATCACCGGTGGATCGTTGAATCCGGGGGTTCCGATCACGTCCGTCAGCAGGTTCGGATTCGGGCCATCAGGGTCGATCATACCCGTGAAGCTGAACCGGTACTGCGTGGCGTAGGTCACGGGCTGTGCCCAGATCTTATCGCTGCCTCCGAAGGTCTTTGTTACACCACACGAGAACGTTGGACCAGGGTTGCTGATCAACTCGGTGCATACCGGTTGTGCGGGGGCCAAGGCCATCTCGCAACCAGCACCGTAGAAGTCGTTGGCCATGCCGTCGTTCGCCACATCCGCTTTCGCACGGCAGAAGTACGTTGTACCGTACACCAGTGGTGTGCTCACCATCTCTCCGAATTTCACCCAGTTGCGTGGCAGCGTGATCCGGCGGTAGAAACCCGCGTTCGGATCGCTGAACTCGAACTGGTAGCTGAGTGCACCCGCCACCGGTGTGGTGTACACCTTGTTGTTCAGGTAATTGCTGAACACGCCGCACTCCGCTGCTTGGATCGGTGAAGGACCAAGGGG
>JANOPI010000558.1:0-4168 GCA_031421755.1 Flavobacteriales bacterium
CGCTTACACCCACCCCATCGCAACCGGGCACAATGCACCCCAGGCTGTCCACCTTCACCACCCAGGCGTCTTGGGAGTAACCTGGCGGGTAAGGGCCATTCATGAAGCCCGTAGCAATGAAGCCGCCATCTACTGTAGGCAGCACATCCCAGAAGCGGCCTTCACCGGTCTCGATCACATCATCGTGATAGTTGTAGTTGCGCATCCAAAGGCTATCGCCATTGGTGGTGGCGCGCAGCAGCATGCCCCGCTCAACCGCGCCTTGGTAGTTGACACCGCAGGCGATGATGTCCGTGTTGGGGCATTCTTTGGCGGCGAAGTAGGTGGTGGAATAGAGCACAGGTCCGAAATGGCGATCCCATTGGATGCTGCCATCCGCCGTGTCCATGCTGGCGAGATAGGGACGTTCGTAGCCGTTGTCGTTCTCCTTCAATGCGCCAGCCAAAAAGAGAGACCCGCTGGTATGCAGCAGTATCGCGGGTGCTGGCTCATTGAATGGGCCACCAAAGGTCGTTGACCAGACCTGTTCTCCAGCGACATCGATGCGCACCACATAGAAATCGCGGTTGTCCAAGGTTGGGCTATTACCACCAGCCAAGATGTAACCTCCTGATACTTCTTGGATGCAGGTGAAAGCCTCTGGTACACTACCAGCAGCGCCATAGTGTTGCCGCCATTGTTCATCTCCGTTGGCACCTGCCTTGATCACGAACGCATCCTGGAAACTGAACGCATCGGTATACCCGCATAACAAAAAGCCACCGTCTGCGGTGCGCTTAACCTGTTCCCCAACCCATGTCTCACCTGTCCCACCGAACTCACGCACCCAAAGCGTATCACCGTTGCTGTCGTACCGCATCAAACGGACGCTACCGATCATGTCCGAACCGCCGATCGTTCCAGCTGAAACAAAACCGCCACCAACCGTGTCGCAGCAATCGGCCCAGCCCAGGTAGATGGACTTCTCGTGGACCGAGTGCTTCTTCTCCCACAGCACTTCGCCGGTGCCATCAATACCGGAGAAGATGATGCAGTTGTTGCCAACGATGGAGTCCGGTGCTATTGTGTCCGGCTCGTAGGAACCACTGAGAACAAGGTAGCCGAATGCGGTCGGTTCAATGCCATACGCACCTTGCTGGTAGCCCGCTCCGAATGTATCATAGCGGCGATTGAATCCTTGGCCAGAAACCAACGAGATACCGCATGAGGTGCCCATGAGCAGGGCCACCAGCAAGGTGCGCATGGTGGTGAACTATTGGCGCGTGACTTTCGCCTGACCGATCACCACTCCACCAGACCGTAGCTCCGCGATGTACACCCCGAGTGCCATCGGTACAAGATCCACCTCTACGATGGACATGCCCTTGCCTAATCGTTGTTCTCGAACTATACGCCCCTGCAAGTCACGTAACCGCATGAGGGCTTGTTCACCGCCTTCCGGCACGTTGCAAAACACGTAGGCCAGGCCGTCCGTGGGGTTCGGGAAAACCTCCAACATCACTAGTTCATCCTCTACAGCCCATCGGCGCGCATGTTCCGCGCTGCGTTCCTCCGAGGGCAAGAGGATCACCTCTTCTCGCGCTTCTGCGCAGCGGGTATCCCTACCCCCTTCGCGACTTGTCCATCGGTCTCTCATCGTACTTCCTGTTTTGTGCTTCGTCAGCCACGTGGCTGAGTCGGCGGGTTTCAAACAACGATGTCCGATGGGAGCAACACCGAACAGGAGAGTGGAGCACAACGAATGTAGCCGCCGCTCGGTACCCCAGCGTCAAGGTGTTGACAAGTTGGAGGGCGGCCTATACAGGTCCGAAGGGTCGCATGGCTTCACGCCACCCGCTCCCGCTGCACGGTGTGGGTGCGCACTTCCCGTTTTTTGCCTTTCACCGGGATCACCTGTTCTTCTCCGAAGGCGAAGCGTTCGCGCGCGAGGGGCAGGCGTGCGAGGAGTTCAGCGCTCACGAGCAGGTCCGCTTTCAGGTCTTTGCAAAGCCCCAGCATACGGCTCATGGTGTTCATCACATCGCCGCTGAAGTCGATGGCGCGTTTAATGTGGCCTGTCTGTGCGGTGATCACGCGCCCACCGTGTACCGCCCCGCGGAATTTCGGAACGGTACCGAACTCGCGCATCAGTTCCGCTTCGTTCGCACTGATGCGCTCCATGATGTCGAAGTAGAGATCCAAGCAGTTCAGCTTACTGACGCCCTTGCGCATAGTCCAGGTGAAGATGACCTCGTCGCCGATGTACTTGTGGATCTCCGCTTCGTTTCGCAGCACGGCATCGGTCATGAGCGAGTGCGTCATGTTCAGGAAGCGGAAGTAGAGCAGGTCGCCGAGCTTTTCGTTCAAGGCGGTGCTGCCCACCAGATCGATGCTGAGCATGATGCGCTCTTCGGCCACGGGCCTTTCGTACCGGCCTAGCAGGAAACCGAGGAAGAGGCGGCGGCCCATCAACTCTTCCACCTGCACCACGAGGATGGCGATGGAGGTAACTACCACTACACGCAGCGCCAAGCGGTAGAGCTGTGGCATGAAGAGCATTTCCAAGGGGCTGAACGGGGCGCTCTGGGCGAGCGGCAATTGCTCCTCCCGCCCGAAGGCGAACGCGATGCCGATGAAGACCACGGTGAGCGCATTCACCGCGAGCACCTTACCCAGGAATTGCAAGGGAATGGCCAGCGTGCGGAAGCGGCGGCCGAACAGGAATTCTTCCAGTACCCCGGTCCAGATGCCCAAGAGGAACCAGGCCCCGAGGAATTGCCACACATTGTCGCCACTGAACAAGGTGAGCACCAACGCTACGCCCATGGTAACGAGGCCGTACTTGAGCAACTTGCCCAGTTTGTAGCGGGTGATGGCGGTGAGGAAGAACACGGGTGAAAAAGCGGAAAACTTCAAGGTCCAGGTTTCAAGCTCCAAAAACAGGACGAACCTGAGCGTCCTGATTTTCGGGGCGCGAAAGTACCGGGGCGCTGGCCGGATAGTTCACGCATCTTTGGCTCGATGGGAATGGGGCTCGCGCGCTGGCTCAGCTTTGTGTGGCCCGTGCGGATCTGGCAGGGGAAAGGTGCGCATGGCGATCTCGAATTGACGTGGGAGTATGGGCACTTGGTGGTGAACAGCGCCAACGCCAACCAGAGCTTTGGGAGCTTGCACCGGGTGTTGCGCGCGGCGTTCCGTGATGCGCGCGTTCGCGAAAGAGCTCCCCATACCGCGCTGATCCTGGGGTATGGTGCTGGCAGTGCGGGACATATCCTGCGCCATGAGCTGGGCTTGGCTACACGGCTCATCGGGGTGGACCAAGACCCGGTGATGCTGGACCTGGCCCGGACCCGTTTTCCCTTGGATCCTGCCGACGACCTCCAACTCGTGCAAGCGGATGCCATGGCCCATGTGGCGGAGCGGCAGGACCGCTTCGACCTGATCCTCATAGACCTCTTCCACGATCTAGATCTGGCCCCTGGGGTGGAAATGCCCCGATTTCTGGCCGAGATCCGACGCCTGGCGTCGCCGAATGGGCTTGTTCTGGTGAATACGGTGGTCCATGACGAATTGTCGGCCGCTCGTAGCGCACGCTTGAGGGACGAACTGCGTCTTCTGTTCACGGACGTGCGGGAGCAACGCTATGAACGAACGAACCTGGTCTACATCGCCTTGTGAACAGCGGCCACCGGTCCCCTCTTGGGAATTCGTTCCGGCGGTCCGAAATTTGTCCTTCGGCGCTGACCCTTCGGCCTTGGCTTACAACAGGACCCGCAACCTCGCTCTCTTCGGCTTCGGCCTGCTCCTGACCTGTGCTGTGCGTGGGCAGCCGGTCTGTTCCATCAACATCGGACCGGACGTTACCGTTTGCCAGGGTCAGCCTGCGCCACTGAGCGGCCCGCCCGGTTACACCAGCTATCTCTGGAGCACTAGTGCCACCACCCAGAACATCGCACCCACTGTTGCGGGCAACTATTGGTGCCAAGTGAGCTACTTCAGTGGCAACTTGGTGACCAACGGCAATTTCAGCGCAGGCAATACGGGCTTCATCAGCAACTGGGACTACAACACCAACCTGGTCGGTGAAGGGACCTACTTCATCGATAATGTGAGCACACCCCACCATCCTTCCTTCAGCGGTACAGGTACCGGGATGTTCATGATGGTGAACGCGGGAGATGGGTCGATC
>JANOPI010000559.1:0-2115 GCA_031421755.1 Flavobacteriales bacterium
CGCACGCGGAGTCGTCGTGCGGGAAGGCTTCGTCGTCATGCGGCGGCGGCGGCACCACGCGATCACCCAGCGGTGCCGCTGGCGCCCACATCCCGACGTAGCTGTCGAGTCGAATCAGTGGTCGCGGAATCAATGCGGCGAGATGCTCGATGAGCGTGAGGGGGTCCATCACGACACGCGACGAGCCGGCCCGCACTTCGCGCCGCGCGCCAAACGCGTGCTGCACCTGTTCATGGCCGGCGCCCCGAGCCAGCTCGATCTGTTCGACGAGAAGCCCTTGCTCAGCAAGCTCGAGGGCAAGCCCATTCCGGCCGAGCTCGTGCAGGACGCGCGCTACGCCTTCATCCGCAAGGATGCGACGCTGCTCGGTCCGCGCTTTGCCTTCGCGCGGCGCGGTCAATGTGGCGCCAACGTGTCCGACGTGCTGCCGCACCTGCACAAGGTGGTCGACAAGATCGCCATCGTGCGCTCGCTGCACACCGATCAGTTCAACCACGCGCCGGCGCAGACCCTGTTCAACACCGGCGGGCCGTTCCCGGGGCGCCCGAGTCTCGGCGCGTGGCTGAGCTACGGTCTGGGCGCCGAGGCCGACGACCTGCCCGCGTATGTCGTGCTCTCGTCGGGCGGCGGCGCCAGCGGCGGCTCGGCCAACTGGTCGTCGGGCTTCCTGCCGAGCAACCACGCGGGGGTGCCGTTCCTGCGGCGCGGCGATCCGATTCCCAACGTGTCGAACCCTGAGGGCGTCGATGCCACCTTGCAGCGCGACACGCTCGACGTGGTGGGGGCACTCGATGACATGCGGTCCCAGGCGGTGCGCGACCCCGAGATCGCCGCGCGCATCGCGGCGTACGAACTGGCGTTCCGCATGCAGGCGCGCGCGCCCGAACTCACGTCGTTCGCCGGTGAGCCGCAGCACATCCTCGATCTCTACGGCGTCGACCCGAGCAAGCCCTCGTTTGCGCGCAACTGTCTGATGGCGCGCCGGCTGCTCGAGCGCGGCGTGCGCACCGTGCAGCTCGTGCACGAGGTGTGGGACCACCACAGCGACGTCGAGGGCGGCTTACGCAGCGCGTGCCAAGCCACCGATCAAGCCTGCGCCGCGCTGGTGGCCGACCTGGCACAGCGCGGCCTGCTCGACGACACGCTGGTGATCTGGGGCGGCGAGTTCGGCCGCATGCCGATGGTGGAGGCGCACGCCGCGCTCAAGCGCAGCAACGGCCGCGACCATCATCCGCAGGCCTTCACTATGTGGCTGGCCGGCACCGGCGTGCGTCCGGGTCTGCAGCTCGGCGCGACCGACGAGTTCGGCTTCCGCGTCGTCGAAGACCCGGTGCACGTGCACGACCTGCAAGCGACTGTCTTGCACTTGATGGGCTTCGATCACGAGCGCTTGACGTTTCCGGCACCAGGGTCGCGACTTCCGACTCACCGATGTCAGCGGCAAGGTAGTGCGGCGGCTGATCGGTTGAGACGGGCGAGCAGCACGGCGCCGACTGTGCCTTTCTGGCTGTGCAGGAGCGTTGGCCGGGGCGGGTGGCCACAATCTGCCGCCCATGCACGCTGTGCTCTTCGCGCTCGTTCTCGCCGCGCCGCAGTCGTTCGCGCGGGCCGATGACTGGATCACCACCGGGGTCGACTGCTCGCTGTTTGCCGTCGGCGATGTCGACGGCGACGGCTTCGATGACCTCGTCACGCTCAACGGCGCGCGGCAGATCTGCTACGCGCCCAGCGTGCGCGGATGGAAGTCGGCGGCGTGGGAGGTGGTGCGCGAGAACGTCGCCGAAGGCGTCGTCGGGCTCGAAGTACGCGAGGTCGACGCCGACTGCGTCGGCGCCGAGGTGGTCGTTCGCTTCCGCGATCGGGCTGTCCTGCTGAGCAAGCGCGCGCCGGTCCAGTTCACGCAGGAGCAGGCGTTCTCGGGTCAGGCAGCCGAACCGCCGGAGCCGACTGCCGCCGGCGAGCCGCCGCCGTACGAACCCGACGCCGCGCCGCTCCTACGCCTGCGCGGCGACATCGACGGCGATGGTCGGGCGGATGCGATCGCGGTGTTCGCGGCGACCGCGCCTCACCCGCATCGGCTGGTGCGCGTCGCGATCGCCGAGCACACCGGCGATG
>JANOPI010000560.1:0-17836 GCA_031421755.1 Flavobacteriales bacterium
TTCCATCCTGCGCGATGGATTGAACGATATCCCGGATATGCTCCATACCTGCTTGCACATGCACGAAGGTCTCTGTTCCCCGATCGAAAAGATCGAGACCTTCGGCCGTACCTACCCACAAGCGCCCCTGCTTGTCCTCCAGCAATGAATAGATGTAGTTGTTGCGTAAGGTGGTGCTGTCCTCCGGATCGTGGCGGAAGACGGTGAAGGAATAACCGTCATATCGGTTCAGGCCATCCTTGGTGGCCAGCCACATGAAACCATACTTGTCCTGAATGATCGCGTTCACCATCCCTTGTGAAAGCCCATCCTCGATGGTGAGCGCTCTGAACGGCAGAAGCAGCGTATCATCTTGAGCTCGTACGCACAAGGAACCGAGGTGGACCGCGCACAGAAGCACTATGCGGAGAGCGTACTTCACGGCGTATAGATACCCTTGGTCATGGCGTACACGACAAGTCCAGCGGCGTTGCGCGCGCCGGTCTTCAGCAACAGGTTGTTGCGGTGGAAGTCCACGGTGCGGGGGCTCACGAAGATCTTCTCGGCGATCTCGGCCGTGGTGAGTTCGGAGCAGATGCCATGTAGCACTTCGAGTTCGCGATCGCTCAGCGGGTCGATCTCATTGAAGAAGGGCTTCACTTGCTTCTTCTTCACCAGCCCGTGCAGCATCACTTTGCTCACCAGCTCACTGAAGTAGTAGCCGTTCGCCGCCACGGACCGGATGGCCGTGTCGATCTCATCGGGCTCGGCGGTCTTCAGCATGTAACCGTTGGCGCCGAGTTCCATCAACCGCACGATGAACGCGTCCTCGTCATGCGTGCTCAGGATGATCACCTTCACCTGCGGGAACTCCTGGCGGATGCGCTTCATCGTCTCCGTACCGTCGAGCACGGGCATCTCCAGATCGAGCAGCACGATGTCTACGTCGGTATGTTCCAGGTTGATGAGCAGTTCCTCCCCGTTGGCGCACTCCAACACCACGTGGGCGTCGGCCATATCGCGCAACAGGAGCGCCATACCCTTGCGGAAAAGATGCTGGTCATCGGCCAGGGCCAGTCGGATCATGTGGTGTATAGTTCCCAAAGGGTGCGGAAAGATCGCCCCCGGCATTGGACGGGCACCCGGTATTTCCACCAGTTCTGAAGGGCCGAGCTCAGGTGATCCCGAATACCGCCCTCAACTCAGCCTCGATGGCCACCTCCAACGCGATGACCTGCGCGACGGTTGTGGCACATGCGCTAGTACCGGAGGAACGCGCCTCCTGTCCGAGCATGATCAGCAATTCCAACAGGCGTTCGGTGCCGAGGTAGTGGGCCAGCGGGCGGAGATCGTGCGCGACGGCGGCCAGGCCTTGCGCATCATCGGCATGGAGCCGGTCTTCCAGGCGCTTGATAAGGCTCGGTGCATCCTCCAAATAGATGCGCGCCCAATGCTCCATGCGCGCCCGATCACCTTTGAAGAGGCGCTCCAAGTAGGCAAGGTCGATGTGTTCCATGGCGCGGGGCGGAAATGTATGGTCATCGATCGCGGGCACATCTTTGCGCACGGATGATCGACCACGAACAGCACATGCGCCGTTGCCTTCAGCTGGCGCGCAACGGTGCCGGACGCGTTGCACCGAACCCGATGGTAGGTGCGGTGCTCGTGCAAGGCGAACGCATAGTGGCGGAAGGCTGGCATCGTTCACATGGCGGGCCGCATGCGGAAGTGGAGTGTTCGCGCGCGTTCGGCGATGGACCGGTTCCGCGAGACGCGGTGATGTACGTGAACCTGGAACCCTGCGCGCACCACGGGAAGACACCGCCGTGCGCTGACATGCTCATTGATCGCGGAATAAGAAAGGTGGTCGTCGGCTGCGCGGACCCGAACCCGGTGGTACACGGCGCAGGGATCGCACGCTTGCGCGCGGCGGGTATCGAAGTAGTGACCGATATCCTGCCCGATGAGTGTCGCTGGTTGAACCGCCGATTCATCCGCACTATGGAACAGCAACGACCATACATAATTCTGAAATGGGCGGGCTCGGCTGATGGGTTTCTCAATGACCACGGACGAACAGCACGCATCAGTTCATCGGAAACGGATGTGCTTGTACATCGCTGGAGGTCTGAGGAACAAGCGATCATGGTCGGAAGCCGTACTGTGACCAATGACGATCCAGCGCTCACCGTCCGGCACGTGGAAGGAAAAAACCCGTTGCGCGTTTTGGTCGATCGGAAGAACCTGGCGGCCTCCACATCAAGGATCTTCGACGGCTCCGCTCCCACCCTGCTCTTCACGGGATCACTTCGGGGAGATGTGCGAGCGGACCAGGAAGTGATCAGCATGAATGACGATACGATCGGAGCTGTGCTCCAAGAACTTCAACGCCGCACCATCCGTTCCGTGATGGTGGAAGGGGGTGCGGAACTGCTCGGCCATTTTCTTTCACGCGGGTCATGGGATGAAGCGCGCATGATCACCGGGCAAGCAACATTCGGTGGTGGGACAAAAGCTCCCGCTATCGTTGGCGATCCTGTTCGATCATCAATGAGCGGTACTGACCGCATCGATCACTTCACGAAGGATGACGCACCGATGAGCACATGGGCCTGGTGATCCTGACCGCACTATGCGTGGCGGCCTTCGCGGTGATCTTCCGGTACTTCGAACGGTATGCTGTTCCGTTGTTCCCGGCCATCGCGGTGAACTACTTCATAGCGTTCTGTTGTGGGCTCGTGTTCGCTCCACCTTGGGAGTCGCAGGATCTGTCCTTGCTCTGGCTGCCTTCCGCATTGCTCGGCGGGCTGTTCGTCACGATCTTCTCGCTCACCGGCCTATCGGCACAGCGGGCCGGCGCAGCGCGAACCACGATAGCGGGCCGCATGAGCCTGGTGCTCACCGTTATCGGTTCCGGCCTCCTTTTTCACGAGCGGATCGGCATGATCACCATCATCGGCATCGCCATCGCATTGGCCGGTCTTCTGCTTACGACGGAAACAGGCGGCGGCGCGTCCCACGGCCGATCCTGGATCCTTCCTGTGCTCATCTTCTTCGGAAGTGGTGTTGCGGACATCGGGGTGAACGCGGCGCAACGTGTGCGAACGACATCACTGAATGAAGCCGCATTCACCACGATGTGCTTCGGTGCCGCATCTTTGGTGAGTGTCGTGGTCTTGTTCGTACGGCAGGATCATCGGTCGTTGACGGACAAGCGGACCTGGATCGGGGGGCTGGTGCTCGGCGGGGTGAACTATGCGTCACTCCTCCTCTTGATCATGGCGCTCGGCCAAGGCACGCTGCCCGCGAGCAGCATCTTTCCGATGATGAACATCGCGGCGATACTGTTCGCGACCCTGGCCGGCATCACCGTATTCAAGGAGAAATTATCCGGTCGGCAGTGGCTCGGTATCGCGTGCTGCATCACCGCGCTGGTGCTCATCATGTTCCCGGCAGCATGATCGCTGACCGATATCTGACGCTCGCCTCCGATAGCGAAGGGCTCTACCGCGAGAAGGCGAGCAGATTCCTGGCGTTCGCCTTCCCTATTGTTGACGACGTTGACTTCACTCGGCGTTGCGCGCTCATCGCCAAGGCGCATCACACCTGCAGGCACATCTGCTATGCTTGGGCACTGGGTGAAAGCGGGGATCGCTACCGTGCGAACGATGCGGGCGAACCAGCAGGCACAGCGGGCAAGCCGATCCTGCGCCAGCTCCAAGGTGCGAAGCTCACGTTCTCCGCGATCATTGTGGTGCGCTACTTCGGTGGAACGCTTCTCGGAAAAGGAGGTCTCGTTCATGCGTACGCCGAAGCTGCACGTGAGGCGATCGCGAAGAACACGATCGCCGAACGCATCGTGCGCGCATCACTGCGCATTCAATGCACCTATCCGCTCGTCGAAGGGATCAAGATCGATGTCGCGAAGTGTGAAGGAGAAATGATCTCCGCCCAGTATGCTGAGCGCTGCGATCTGGTCGTGGCGATCGCCAAGCGCCATGTGTCCGACTTCATCGCGCGCTGGGAACTTGCCGGTGCGCTGATCGGAACAGATCAACCGAAATAGGGAACAAAGAGGTGGAGCAGTGCTTGCGGCGCGCGGCACGGTCGCCCCGTGTTCTTGTCGATGAAGACGAGCGTAGTGGTGGCTTCGGTGAGCAGATCGCCGCGTTCATTGCGGACCTCGTAGCTGAAGAGGATGCGCACCGATGGCTTCACCGGTATGCGCGTATGGATCGTCAATGCGTCGTCATAGAGCGCCGGCAAATGATACTTCACGTTCAGGTCGTGGACGGGCAACATCACACCATCGTCCTCCATGCGCTTGTAGGACATTCCCAAGCTGCGCAAGGCTTCGACACGGGCGACCTCGAAGTACTGCGCGTACACACCATAGTAGACAAAGCCCATGCGATCGGTCTCGGCGTAACGGACACGCAGCGTATGCGCATGGGTGAACATGGCGGGAAGATAGATGGCCGATGGATCGCGGTGGGCTTGATGGATCGAACGCACCTCCGTACTTTCACACGATCAACATCGGCATTCGCACACCGCATGGAACACACGGATCACAGAGCGGATCACCGGAGCGATGCATTCCGCTGGACCACCCGGACACAGGGCGCGACCGGTCGCAGCGCGGTTATCCCGTCGTTGCGCAGCGGATCGGCCTATCTTCGGAAAGCCTTGGTGGTCGCGGATTGTAGCACACACATCGGTTCCGGGAACGGATCGCAAAATTTTCTTCACCATCAAGTGCGGAACAAGTTTTTTTTTCACCGTGGCCGGTCCATATTTGCGACCCCTCCGCCGAACGCTCCCAACGTGAAGGCACTTCGTCGATCGCCGTTCCACTCGTCATCACCCACTGACCCAACCACCTGATCCGCTTATGAAGAAAGACCACGAGAAGACTTGGGACCGGTGTCTGGAAGTGATCCAGGACAACGTGAGCCAACAGAGCTTCAAGACCTGGTTCGAACCGATCAGGGCGCTGAAGTTGGCTGACGCCGTTCTGACGATCCAGGTGCCGTCTCAGTTCTTCTATGAATGGCTAGAGGAGCACTACATCGGACTGCTGAAGAAGACCATCAAGAAAGAATTGGGCACTGACGGGCGCTTGGAGTACTCCATCATCATGGAGAACGGATCCAATAACGCCCACCCGTACTCGGTGAAGATGCCGACCAGCAATGCCCGTGAGGTGAAGAACTCCATGGTCAGCCTTCCGATCGATGTGGCCAACAGCCCGATCAAGAACCCGTTCATCATCCCCGGCCTCAAGAAGATCAAGGTGGAGAGCCACCTGAATCCGAACTACTCGTTCGAGAACTTCATTGAAGGCGATTGCAACCGCTTGGCCCGCAGCGCCGGTTTCGCTGTGGCGAACAAACCAGGAGGAACAGCCTTCAATCCACTGCTCATCTACGGTGGTGTCGGTCTCGGCAAAACGCACTTGGCGCACGCCATTGGCATCGAGATCAAGAAGAACTATCCGGAGAAGACCATATTGTATGTCCCCGCGGAGAAGTTCACGCAGCAGTTCATTGAGAGCGTGCGCAACAACACGAGCGGTGATTTCACACAGTTCTACCAGATGATGGACGTGCTCATCATCGATGATGTGCAGTTCCTCGCCGGGAAGGAAAAGACGCAGGACGTATTCTTCCACATCTTCAACCACTTGCACCAAGCGGGCAAGCAGATCGTGCTTACCAGCGACAAGGCTCCTGTTGAGATGCAAGGTGTGGAGCAGCGCTTGCTCAGCCGTTTCAAGTGGGGCCTCAGTGCCGACCTGCAACAGCCCGGTCTGGAAACGCGCATCGCGATCCTGCAGAAGAAGATGTACGCCGAAGGGCTTGATCTGCCGAAAGAGGTGGTTGAGTATTTGGCGTACAGCATCACCACGAACATCCGTGAACTGGAAGGGGCGATGATCAGCCTCATCGCGCAGAGCTCGCTGAACAAGAAGGCGGTCACGCTCGATCTCGCGAAGCAGATGATCGACAAGTTCGTGAAGAACACCGCCCGCGAGGTGTCGATCGACTACATCCAGAAAGTGGTGTGCGATTACTTCGACCTGCCGATCGAACTGTTGAAGAGCAAGACCCGCAAGCGCGAAGTGGTTCAGGCGCGCCAGATCGCGATGTACTTCGCCAAGCGCATGACCAAGAGTTCACTGGCGAGCATCGGAGCCCACTGCGGTGGAAAAGACCACGCTACCGTTCTCCACGCCTGCCGCACGGTGAACAACCTGCAAGAGACGGATAAGCAGTTCCGTGGCTACTTGGAAGATCTCGAAAAGAAATTGAGCGTTCACTGAGACCTCGCCCCTCGGGCGCTTTCGCGCCTTGCGGGTTACGCCTTCAGCATTGCTCGGCCTGATAGTTCACGATAGACCAAAAGAAGGACCCCACATCGGGGTCCTTCGACTTTACAGACCTTCGCGATCATGTCAACGAAAAAGATCCTGTTGGTCTGCATGGGCAACATCTGCCGCAGCCCGATGGCTGAAGGCATCGTGCGGCACAAAGCGCTGGAACGTCGAATGACCGTGGAGACGGATAGTGCGGGCACCATTGACAACCACGTCGGCGAAACACCGGACACGCGCGCGCAGAAATGCATGCGGGATCACGGCATCGACATCAGCGATCTGCATGCACGGCAGGTTGCGGCATCGGACTTCCATGCGTTCGACCTGCTCCTGGCGATGGATGAAAGCAATTTGAAAGGACTGTTGCGCATCGCGCCGGATGCTGAACTGGCCAAGAAAGCGAAGTTGATGATGGACTATGCGCCCGGATATCCGCTGCGCGAAGTGCCGGATCCCTACTTCGGCGGAGCGGAAGGCTTCGAAGAGGTCTTCACCATGTTGGATGAAGCCTGCCACAACCTGCTGGACGATCTGCGCGATGGCCTGTAACACACTCTACCTCCTTCCGGTCTGGCTCGGTGAAGAAGGCGGCCTTGAACTGATGCCTCCGGCGAACATCGCGATCGCAGGATCTGTGAAGAACTTCTTCTGCGAACACGAGAAGACAGCTCGCCGCATGCTCCGGCGCATGTCACCGACGATCGATCTGAACGCCATCATCCTTCACCGTCTTGACAAGGACACAAGCGATGCGGACATCGCGTTGATGATCGCGGTGTTGAAGGAGAACGACGGCGCGATCATCAGTGAAGCGGGTATGCCGTGCATAGCGGATCCGGGCGCGCGGATGGTGGCGAAAGCGCACGACGCGGGGATCGCGGTCGTTCCGCTAACAGGACCATCCTCTCTCCTGCTCGCGCTCGCGGCATCCGGCTTGAATGGCCAGCGGTTCACCTTCCACGGCTACTTGCCGCGTGAAAGCGCCGATCGCAAAGCGGCCTTGAAAAAGCTCGAACAGGAAGCACGACGCACCGGCGGAGCGCAGCTCTTCATCGAAACGCCTTACCGGAATGACGCGATGCTGGCCGACATAATTACCGCGTGCGACGGAGGCACACGGGTATGCGTTGCTGTTGACATTGAGCAACCGACGGCAGCGGTGATCACACGATCCGTAGCTGGCTGGCGGAAAAACACGCCGAAGTTGGACAAGCGGCCTTGTGTCTTCATCATCGGATGAAGCTCACTCCGGGAACTTGCACGGCATCGCCTCGCGAACACCGGCTTTGTGAACGCGCGACTTCCCACCCTTGCATGCCGGGCTTCGGAACACCGTCCATTTGATCCTGAAGTAGACGTCGGTACCGAAAAGACCACGGCGCGAAACAAGAGAAAGCAGGTTGTCGCTGCCGACCACCACGTTGTTCAATCGCAGCATCAGCCCCAGGCTCGGGCGGCGCAGGTCGTACTCGTGGATCACCACAGGAACAGCCGCCTCGAAGCGTTGCAGTTCAAAGCGAGGTACCACGGCGATGGAATTCGGTCGGCGCAAGCGCAGATCATCCCCGAAGGCGAGATTCTGCACCACGTCCGCCGCTACGTACACATGATCGGTGATCCGATGATCGTATTGTACGGCCAATGCGGTAGGCAGTCCGAGGGTGAACCCCTCACCGCCCTGATAGGTCGACAGTGACGCGGCCAGCAGGCTATCTGCGTCCTCCTCGCTGTCCAGATCGATGTCGTTGTAGTCCGGAAAATGGGCCGTGCTCGCGTGGAACCCACCCGTCGTTCCGTCCCTGAAGCGCATTCCGCCGACATCGAGGAGGGCAACACCTATCCGGTACCGGTAGGGCATCGGATCGCAAGAGGTGTGGGGCACATGACCGTCCGCGTTCTCCAACGTGCGTTCGTAGGTCGTTCCGAGATCGAAACCCCATCCACGCCCGGCATCCATGGCTGGCGGCGCGGATCCATAGATACCTGAGGCGTCATACACTTCGGCGCGCGCGGTATCGAGCACCGAATAGTCCAACGCGGAAAAGGCGAGCCCCGCCCCCAAATGGGCGATCAGGTATTTGGCGGTGATGCCCGCACTGATCAAGCTGTTCTCTTTCGCTACGAGCAGCCGCGCGTAACTCGCACCGAACTGCGTCCATGCCCCGCCTGCGATGCTCAGCCGATCGTTTGTGTAGCGGACCCCATGTTGCGGGGTGTACCCGAGGCCATTGTAGGCGAAGCGCGCCAACTCATTCCCGATGCCGGTGATGCTGAGCGCGGTGCGAGTGGTCACATGCGCGCCAAAGCTGTTCTTGCCCAGGTTCAACGCCACCGCTGGCAATGCGATGTGCGCGTTCACGAAGCCATGCCGCCCACCGCTGCTCAGCGATTCATAGAAGTAGAGATCGCCTCCTTCCGCACCGCGGATCCCGGCACCCATTTCTCCAAGTAGCGAGCGGTCGTTTCCGCTCATGTATACGTGGTCGTTCGAGATGAAGGCACCCGCGCCTACGAGATTGATGTCCAACCAGACCCACTGTGTGGCCATTCTGGCCGGATTCAGTGGGACGGCATCAGTTCCAGCATAGTTGCTGTGGGCAATGCCGAATTGTTCCTGGCCGCACGCCATGCGCACGGCGAGAACCAGCACTCCTAGGGTAAGGTTCCGGAGCATCAGGGCCTTCGTACGGTGGGCCCACGGAGATGTTCCCTGCGTGCCAGCGACGGACCTACCGTTCGACGGGGAGCGAAATTGGACCGGTACGACCGTTGTCAGCGTCGTGCGTCGGAACTATCCATCAACAGCACCGGTGCCGTAACCTTGCTCGCATCCACCACTTCCACCTCGTAAAGGACCGGTGTCCACGGCGGCACGATACGGCTCGACGAACCTGCTTGGCCGAAGGCCAATGCCGAAGGAAAAACGAATCGTCCCTTCCCACCGTTCGGCAACAGATGCACAGCGATCTCCAGCCCTTTGATCACCTGATCCGGGTCGCCAAGGCGGAAGGTGAGCGGTTGATGGGAGGCGTGCGTGTCATCGAATGTCCGACCGCTGTCAAGGAAGCGCGCGACATAAGCGATGGTGACCGTTTGGCCGCTGACGATGGCCTCTCCTTTCGGATTCTTCGGATCCGGTCGAAAGTAGATGCCCATGTACCGCTGCCATGGATCGCGGTCCGATCGGAAGAAGCGCGCGAGGGTGGAATCTTCATCGGCGGCGGTACGGGCCATGCGGGCCACCTCAGCCTGATGTCGGCTGTCTTCACGAGAGCGCAAGGCGAAAAGCGAGAATTCCAGATCGACCCGGCCCGAGTCAAGAAGTGCGCCCTGCTCTGCACCGATAGCTGACCACGGGATCCGTTCCGCGGTGGCCACCATGCTCACGCTATCTCCCTCATGTAGACGCACGGCTTGTGCCACACCCTTTGGAAGAAGTTCATCGATGGCACCATACCATTGCTCGGTACTGAACAAGGAACCCGGTGCTTCACCGTGCCGGGCCATGCGCAGGCGCACGAGCACACTGTCACTGTCCGTGGGCAGCCGCTCCCCATCACCGAGCGCGCGCAGTTTGAAATGCACCTGCTCGTTCACCGCTTTGAAGCCATCATAGGGTGAACGCTCACAACCGGCCAAAAGCGATACGAAACCGGAAACAGCGATCCACGACACCTTCATCGGGTGCGAAGTTAGGATCCGTGAACGCTGCCCACTGCCGCATCACCACCGGATGAACGACCGCACACCTGTACGACCATCCTGGCGCACACGCACCAGGTATGATCCGGCCACGAGGTCCGCAACGGGAACCTCCATGCGGCCAACACCTGTCGAGGACATCGAGCGGAGCAAGCGGCCTTGTGCATCCATCACATCGATCCGTGCGACCCCTGTTCCGTCGACCCGGATGGACAGGTCCTCCGCTGTGGGGTTGGGCCACAGTTCAAAGCCGACATCCTCAGCCGTGTTATCGCCCATAACGATGCCCTCCGTTCGTAGCGGCCGGATGTGCGTGGTGGCGTACCCGTGCGCGTTGTCGAAAAAGTACACATCGTAAATGCGCCGCGAGTGGTTGAGGTTACTGCTGCTGAAGTTCTCATGCCACGAAAAGCCTTCATCCTCACTGATGAGGATCATTCCTTCCGTTCCGTCCGGCCGATAACAACCGGCGAAACCGGCACCATCCGGGCGGAAGGTGACGCTGGTGAGCACATGGCTTCCCGAAACGCTCACTGGGGTCGGGACCCAGGTATAGCCGCCATCCGTGGTACGGAGCATGGCACCATCACAGCGGGTGGCCACACCGATATCGTCGTTCAGGAAAGCCACATCCGAGAAGCCGCCCAGGGTGCTTGTGTGGACCGGAGACCAATCGAGCCCTCCGTTCACCGTGCGGTAAATGGCACCGCTGTCCGCCAATTGGAGTCCGTTGTTGAAGAGCCTGCGATAGCCGCCGGTAGCTGCGAAACCGACCTGATCGTTCACGAAATGCAGGCGCGAAACCGGTTGACCGGGCAGCACGGCGATGTTCGTCCATGTGTAGCCGGTATCCGTGCTCATGTCGATGATGCCGTTGCCAAGCGCATCGCCGCCCGCAGCGAAGGCCACGATATCCGACCGCATACGGATAGCGCGGTAGTATCGACCGCTACCGGTGATCACACTCTCAAAGTCGAAGGCGCTCCCTCCTGCCAGGTACGGGTAAACGTCCAAGCTCTGGTTGTATTGCTGGTGGCCTGCGGCCAGATAGATCGGCCTGCCGTTGCTGGCCATGCGCACATCGATGTCCTCGATATTGCCGGGAGACGTGGACCAGATATAGCCTCCGGACCCCACCAAGCCGGACCAGGTGATAATGATACCACCCTCGCCTTGCCCCGGATCATTGGCTCCATACACGAAGAGTCCCGTGTCCACCTGGTGGAAGGCGCAGGCCTGGTGATGAATGGAGGAACTGAAAGACCCGCCTTGGACCCATTGGGCTCGGGTCGGAATGAGGCAAACGATACCGCTGAGGCCGGAGAGAAAAGATCGGAACATGGACCGAAGATGTGGGACGGGCGCTGGTACACCGGAGACCGGCAAGGGTTCGATCGGCAGGAGCGCACGCTCGAAAATACGCACAATGCACCACGGGCGTTGGGTACGCTGATAACTTCCCACCATGACCGGCGAGAAGCGGATCGATCGCGGCACCCTCACCTTCCTTTCAGACCTCGATCGCCACAACCACCGCGACTGGTTCACCGCGAACAAGGATCGCTATCTGGAGGCACACGCGAACATGATCGTCTTCGCTGATGAGCTCATCACGCGGATGAACACGCACGACCGCATCTCCACGGCTTCAGGGAAAGAGAGCTTGATGCGCATTTACAACGACCAGCGCTTCCACAAGGACCGCACACCGTACGCGCCGCGTTTCGGCGGTAGGCTCGCGCGGGTAAAACCGGCCTTGCGTGGCGGCTATTTCTTCCACATCCAGCCCGGTGACCGGTCGCATGTGACCTGCGGCTTCATGGGTCCCGAACCCGGCGACCTTAAACGCATGCGACAGGACATCGTCTATGATGATGGATCGTGGCGACGGATCCTGCGTGGCAAGAGACTGTGGTCACACTTGGGCGAACTCTCCGGCGAGGAGCTCGCCACGGTTCCGCGCGGCTATGCGAAGGACCATCCCGCTGCCGACCTCTTGCGAAAGAAGCAATTCCTGCTAAGGCGTCCGTTCATGGACCGGGACGTGTTGGCCCCCTGCTTCGTGGATGAAGTGGTGAAGACCTGGCGGGCGGTCCGGCCATGGTTCGACCACATGAGCGAGGTGCTCACTATGGACGGGAACGGGAACAGTTTATGATAGAGGTGGTTGCCGGGGCTTTGCGCGCATGCCGGTTGTGTGCATCTTCGTGCCGTCCGGGGCACAAGCGCTCCGACAGACCGAACGACATGAAGACCTCGATCCGCCCGGCAGGGAGCAACACGGAAGGAACGCCCTATACCCCTGCTGTGGAAGCTGGCGGCTTCGTGTTCGTGAGCGGCCAGATCGCTAGTGTAGCGGGCACACGGCAGCTGCGCACGGACAACATCACCATGGAAACGCAAGCGGTGATGGACAACATCACGGCGATCCTGGACGCTGCCGGCCTCACGCTCGACCACATCGTGAAGTGCTCGATCTACATCAGCAACCTGCAGTTCTACGCCGAGGTGAGCCGGGTGTATCTGGCGTGCTTCAAAGGGGATCCCCCGGCGCGCGAAACGCTCTGTGTGAAGGAGATACCGCGCGGCGTGAATGTGATGATCAGCGCGATCGCTGTGAAGGGCTGATCCCTCACCTTCCGCCCATCCACTCGAACGCGCGGTACACCGCCAGGTGCAGGCTGGTGGCGTGCGTTTCTTCCGGGAATTCCACGTAGGCCCAACGCAATGGCTTTTGCGCATGTGCTTTCAACGCGGTGCGCACCTTGTCCATATCCGCTCGCATCATATCATCATCGCTGGCCATGGCGATGTATACGCTCTTGCTCGTGCTGGCGTGTTCCTTGCACCAACTGTCCGCCCGATCGGCAAGTGAACCATCATCCCACCAGAGGCTCGGGCTCACGAGGATGAAATTGTCGAACAGGTCTTCATGGGTGAACAGGATCTCCGTACCCAGCAGGCCGCCAAGAGATTGCCCGATAAGCGTTCGCGAACCATTGGTCTTGTAGGTCTTCGCGATGAACGGCTGCACTTCTTCACCGAGGAACCGGATGAACGCCGCGGATCCACCGCTGTTCGGTACCCACACCTTGTCGCTATCGTTACGTGTAGGATGCGTGAAGTCATGCTTGCGGTCCACATTGGCGATGCCAACGATGATCGCCGGCGGCATCAAACCGTAGGTAGCCATGAACTGGGCCATGCCGGCGATATGCGCGAAATCCTCATTCGCGGAACCATCCAGCACATAGATCACCGGATACCCACGCGAACTGTCCGGAGAATAGCCATCGGGCAACAGCACGTTCAGCTCGCGATCCTGTTGAAGAATGGCCGATCGCACCGTGCGGACCTCGCCGAACACGAACGGCTTGGCTGCGATGGGTACGTTGGGCGGTACCTGCGGCACATCAACGGATACGGCCTGTGGGACCTCCTTCGGATCACAAGCGATGAGCATGAACAGCCCGAGGACAGAGGCGAGAGTGGAACGTTCCATGTTGCTTGAAAGGCGAAAGCTAGGCGCACTATACCGAACGCGATGCCGTTCTTGGCAACATGATCCGCGTGGCACGTGCTGTTCAACTTTCGTACTCCGTTCCGTTCAGTGTGGCCTCCAGCTATTGGTGGTATGTATGGCAGATGCACAGTGGCATGCCTCCGCAAGATGAAGCCTTGGGCCGGTGGGCGATGGCGCACCCATGGGCCTTCGAATTCAGTTTCTACCCGGTGGCACTGCAGATCACCTATCCGGTCTTCTGGTGGCTGACACGTAAAATGCAATGGACAGGCTTCTGGCGGACGATCCGGACCACTCACATCATCCTCGTCTGTTCAGTGATCCTGATCATCCTGATACTTTGGATGGCCACCCCGGATGTGAGTGGTTTCACCAGTTGATCGGTCGCTTGCTCCAGTTCAACGCATGAAAGCGCCGCGGTGCTGACTTTCGCCGCATGGAATTCGGCATCTACACCTTCGTGGATCACACCCCTGATCCGATCACCGGTGAACGCATCAGCGCGACACAACGGCACAGCAACCTCTTGGAAGAAGCGGAACTCGCCGACCGACTTGGACTGGACGTCTTCGGTGTAGGCGAACACCACCGCGAGGACTTCATCGCTTCGGCACCTTCGGTAGTGCTGGCGGCCATCGCGGCGCGCACCAAGAATATCCGGTTGACGAGCGCGGTCACCGTGCTCAGTTCAGAAGATCCCGTGCGGGTCTTCCAACAGTACGCAACGCTCGATCTGCTGAGCAATGGCCGCGCAGAAGTGATGGCGGGCCGCGGATCCTTCACCGAATCATTCCCTTTGTTCGGTTTCGACCTGAAGGACTACAACACACTTTATACAGAGAACCTGGACCTCCTGTTGAAACTGCGAGGGGAGAACCACCTGCGATGGAAAGGAAACCACCGCGCATCGTTGAACGGCGAAGGCGTATATCCACGACCGGTGCAGGATCCCTTACCGGTCTGGATCGCCGTGGGCGGCACGCCGGAAAGCGTTATCCGCGCCGGAACGCTGGGGCTGCCGATGACCTTGGCCATCATCGGAGGAGAACCTGCGCGCTTCAAACCGTTCACCGATCTGTACAAACAAGTATGGATCGGCGCTGGGCACGATCCATTGGAACTTCAGTTGGGCATCGGGTCGCACGGCTTCATCGCCGACACCACAGAGGAAGCGGCTGATCTGATCTGGCCGCGCTACGCGATGCAGATGGGCCGCATCGGCAAGGAACGCGGCTGGGGGCCGGTGGGTCGCCCACAATTCGACTTCGAGATATCGCCCGATGGCGCGATGCTGCTGGGCGATCCAGAGACGGTGGCCAAGAAGATCATCCGGGAGCACAGGTTGTTCGGCTTCACACGGTTCTCGCTCCAGTTCAGTGTGGGCAGCGTGCCGCACGAAAAGATGTTGCGCTGCATCGAACTGTACGCGACCAAGGTGGTACCGATGGTGAAGGCGGCCATCGCATCTTCGTAGCGTGGACATCATCACCGCACGCGAGATCACACTGCACGAATTCAACGCCGAGGAGTATGATCATTTCGGCAAGGTGGCTTTCCGACTGAAGCCGGAGAAGGCGGGCGGTAAACCTGGTCGCACATTCATGACGCTTTGGCCGGTTGAAGGACACGTGGTCCTGATGCTGGACAAGGACCTTCAAGCGGCGCTGCTGGAACATGCGAGCAGCGCGTTCGAGCGCCACCCCACCAAGTGGGGCTTGAATGGTGCCACCATCATGCATTTGGAAAAAGTGGGCACCGACCTGTTCAAGGAAGCGGTATCGATCGCTTTCGCACATGCGGGGCGAAGTTGAAGTTCGTGTAGTTTCACCCTATGCAAGTCATCCCCGGATCGGATCGGTATAGTACACAGGTGCTGAGCATCCTGGCCTTGCTGTTTGCCGGTAGCGTGTGCGCCCAGTTCGACGGTACCGACCAGCCGCTCTGCGGCACGTGTCCGTTCCCTCTGGTGGTGGACATGGACAACGATGGTGACCCTGACCTGCTCTACGCCGCCCCCGAACTGGGATCCATCAACCTCCAACGCAACGAAGGGAACGAGCAATTCGACGTAGGAATACCCATCGCAGTGAACCTGTCCGGCTTGCGTGTGGATCTGGCCATGGATGCGGATGCTGACGGGGACATCGACCTGATCGGTGCTGCTGTGGACGGCGGACCAACAGGCGTGGTGGTGATCCTGCGGAACGGTGGTGACCTGACCTTCACCCAAGAGACCATTGACCAACCCATGGGAACAACAGGACGGCTGGATCGCATGGCGGATCTGAATGGGGATGGTCTGCTGGACCTGTTGAGCCTTCAGGCCGGAGATCGTGACTATTGGTACCGCTCCACGGGGACGGGCACCTTCCAACGCGAAGAGATCCCACACTGGTGCGCGGCCGTTGGCGGGCCTTACGTGGCATTGGATGCGGAGAATGACGGGGACATTGACCTGATCCGATACGACGCTACTGTGGGCCGTGTGCTCACGGTGTGGAACGTTGGCGGAGGGCGCTTCGGCCCGTGGACCTACGCGACCCCGACGCTGATCGCGAGCAGCACCGCCGATGCGGATCCCTTGGATGTTGACGGTGATGGCCTGGTGGACCTGGTGATCGGTGGTCGCGTACTGTACTCCATCGGCAACGGCACCTTTATCCCCTCGGACAATATCCAGCCTCACGATCACCAATCCCTGGCGAACGTGGACTGCGATCCCGCACCGGAAGCGGTCCTCAGCCGCTCTGTTGGCACTTCGCTGTTGTGCCAACGCTTGGACGAGATCGGACAATATCATCCACTATCGCCCCAGCCACCGATGCCTTCGCGCAATGGCCTGCACGATCTGGACATGGATGGGCGGATGGATCTGCTGCTCGGCCCGGCGCAAGGTCAGGATGCGGTGTACTGGCGCACCAATACGGCCGTTCCCGTTGTGGTTACCTTGGACATCCCCGGCACCGACACGATCGGCATCGACGCGGTTCTCGATCTGGGCGGTGGATATCCGGTTGACGGCGGTTACTACACCGGTACAGGGGTATTCAACAACACCTTGTACGCGACGATCGCAGGCACGGGCCCGGTAGTGATCACCTATCACTACCTGAGCTTTACCACGCAGGACCTCTGCGGGGGAACGGCTACGGACACGCTCTTCATCGTCGACTATACAGGGATACGAGACCACGGCAGCGCACAACGACCCGTGTACCCGGATCCAGCGGACGCGATCATCCACATGGACCTGAACGGTGATGTCGTGATCGACGTTGCCATCCTGGACGGCTCGGGCCGGCGGCACCCAGCACTATTCCAGCGTTCAAGGGACCGGATAGAAATACGCACCAACCACCTCGCTGACGGCTTGCATGTGCTAGAACTGATAGATAACGCAGGCAAGGTGATCAGGTCGCACTTCATGGTCCTGCACGGCCATTCACCCTGAAGGGTTATCCACTCAGCGTTCGGCCCAGGGCGGTTTATCTTCGGGTCAGTTTTTACCGATCCCAAACCCCATCCCTATGCGCACCCTCTTCTTCACATTGGCATCCGTACTGCTCATTTCGTATTGTTCTGCACAGACCCCTTCCAGTCCGTGCAACACAACGGTCAGCGTTGTACCGAGTGTTTCCTTCACGTGGACCACAGGCGGCGCACAGAGCTGGGAAATGCAAGTGGACACGGTTGAAACGCTGTTCTTCGGCGAGGGTATCGTGGTCGGCCCGATCAACATCACCGATCATTCAGTCCTGACACTTGTTGCCGGGAAGACCTACTACTGGCATGTGCGCGGGAACAGCGGCCCGAGCGGCAGTGGTGCTTGGGGAAGCTACGGATCGACCTGTTCGTTTACGACCACGAACGTCAGTCCTCCGTCAGCGCCTGCCCTCAGCGAACCCATCAACACCGGGGCTGGCTATGTGCCTTCGCCGGTGAACTTCAAATGGGTACAGTCGAGCGGTGCCACCAGCTATGACCTGCAGGTGGCTACGACTACGGCCTTCACTTCTCCATCGATCAACCAGACGAACATCACATGGGTCTTGGCAGGCCATAACGTGACCGGTCTGCTCTCGGGCCAGACGTATTACTGGCGGATGCGAGCGAATAATGGAGGTGGCCCGGGCCAATGGTCGGCGCATCGTACGTTCTACACGCAATCCGTGAGTACCCCATTGAACCTGAAGGTTTTTCTGCAGGGGCCGTTGAACACCACTACGCTACTGATGAACGATGGCCTCCGGTCG
>JANOPI010000561.1:0-3741 GCA_031421755.1 Flavobacteriales bacterium
AGGGCACCCGCAAGATCCGGCCGACCGTCGATGGCCAGCGTTGCACTCTTCACTTCGGGATCTTTCCGCAGCACCTCGAAGAGGAAGCTCACATAGTCCGGCAGGATGTTGGTGCGCTGGATCGTGTGGTGGATCGCATAATGCGAGAACTCATCCATCGCAAGGAAGATCCACACGGTGCCATCGCGTTGTGTGACCAGTGGGCGGCTCTCGATGCACAGCACTTCGCGGGGTGCCATCGCGCCGAAAGGGTTGTGGGAACCAGATAGTCCGGGAGATGATCCGTGCTTCTTCATCGGTGCGAAGATCTGCGACGGCGCGGAGAACTAAGGTTCGTTTGAGGCGTGCTATTTTGAACCCCCAACGGAGACGATCCGGGCATTGACAAATGGAATTCAAGAAGATCATTGAGAGCATCCCGCTGGAACTGGTGGAGAACTGGTGGCGCAATGAGGCACCTGCAACAGCACCCGCACAGAACGAGGGCATCTACTATTTGGAGAAGGAAGGGAAGGAGTTGCCCTTCAAGTTCGTCGTGGTGGAAGTCGCACGGAAGGCCGGGCACGACCTCTCCGTAGGGGACTTTGCGTCCGAAAGTTCCAAGCGCGCACTCTTCGCTGATCGATTCGGGTTCCGGATCGAGGAGAAACTCGGATACAACAACACCGAACTAGCGGACCTGCAACGCTTGCACACGGGCCTACGCGATCCGGAATCCTTCAAGAAGTTTCTCAGCCACGCGAACCAACTGGTAAAGGCCATCGGCATCGCTCCGTATGTGATCAGGATGGCATTGCCGGAACGGGCCTGCTTGCTCGAGTTGGGCGCACGTGCCATCCTGAAGTACCGGGAACTGCCCTCGGGAATCGAAGTGAAGTTCATGCTCTTGGATGAGGACGTGAAGCAACTCGACATGGCATTGAGCCCGGAGGTAGAGCGATTCCGACCGGTGGGAGTTTCATGGGTCACGCTTCACTTTCCTTCTTGGTCTGAGATTCCATCCGCATTGCTCGAACAGAACGAAAGGGCCGTTCGGCTTGAATACGACCGGGTCAAGGATTCGCGCTTGAGCGAGATCCGACTCGGATCGAAGACCACTAACGCCGCATTGAAGTATGCGGTGTATCAGAACGCGGACATTCCGAACATGCGGCCGATGAACAAGGCCGCCGACACTCAAACCGACATGGACATCTTCAAACTCGGATGCAATTGGGGCAAGGGACAGCCGGACTTCTATGACATGATCCGTGATCGCTCGCTGATCATCACAGTCCCGGACTACTTATGCTCCATTGGCGACTTGATTGTTGTGACCAGCGGATACCGGGTGAGGGCGATCGCTAAGGTTCGAAGCGAGCCTGTTCCGGTTACAAGCATGCCGAATCTGGCCCAACCCTTCGTAGCCTACAACATCGAGTATCGTGATTCAGTGTTGGTCGCAGAAGCAGATTGGTATCCGTTGCCGACCGACAAGGAGTTCGAATACCGGCTTCAACAAGGTATCGTCGCAGTTCAAGACCCGAACATTCGCAAGAAGGTCGTTGACCTCTGGTGCGGGCGCGATAAGGCCAAGATGCCGACCCTCACAGCATTGAACACCATACTCTATGGCCCACCCGGCACTGGGAAGACCCACACGCTCAAGAACAGCTACTTCGAGCGGTTCACCACAATGCCATCAGAGGTTCCCCGCGAACAGCGGATCTTCGATGCACTCCAGGACCTCACATGGTGGGAGGTCATTGGTGTAGTGCTGCTCGCGAATGGGCCTTCCAATGTGGATGGCATCATGCACCATGAACTCGTTCAGGCCAAGGCCGCCATGTCCCGGTCGCAGAACGTTCGGGCTACCATTTGGTCCAACCTGCAGTTCCATACGGTCAACGAGTGCTCACTCGTCAAGTATGAGAAGCGAAGTGAGCCGCTGATATTCAACAAGAAGGAGAACTCGGTCTGGGAAGTTCTCGGTCAGGCGGTCGATGAGTCGTACCCCGAGCTCCGTGACCAGCTTGATAGGTACCGATCGGACTACCAAGAGAAGGGCGAGGAGAACAAGGAGATCAAGCGGTATGAGTTCGTGACTTTCCACCAGGCATACACCTATGAGGACTTCATCGAGGGGCTGAAACCCCAGCTCGATTCAAAAGAGATCGGTTACGAGATCGTACCCGGCATCTTCAAGCGATTGTGTGAACGGGCCGAACAAGACCCAGATCACGACTATGCGCTCTTCATCGATGAGATAAACCGGGGCAACATCGCCGCCATTTTCGGCGAACTGATCACCTTGATCGAGGAGGATAAGCGACTTGGAGCAACGAATGAGCTCAGGGCCACATTGCCATACTCGAAACCGGCCACATTTGGTGTGCCCGCGAACGTCCGGATAGTCGGTACCATGAACACAGCCGATCGCAGCGTGGAGGCATTGGATACCGCCCTCCGTCGCCGATTCAGTTTCGTGGAGTGCCCGAGCAAGCCGATGGAATTGGAGAGGCTGGACTACCGCATGGTGGGCGAGGTGGACTTGTCCAAGCTGCTCACGGTGATCAATGCCCGGTTAGAGATGCTGCTTGATCGCGACCATCACATTGGCCACAGCTACTTCATGAACTGGGGCGATGGGGACAAGGAACAGAAGCTGCGCCAGGTGTTCAAGAACAACATTGTTCCGCTGTTGCAGGAATACTTCTATGGCGACCCGGTGAAGGTCGGACTCGTGCTGGGTGACAAGTTCGTCCGCAATGCCGATGAGGACAAGACGGCCAAGGTGGAGTTCGCCTCCGCGTTCCGCAAGGCTGTGGATATTGAACCCAAGACCCGATACGTTTTCCAGGATGTGATGGACCGGATGCTTGTGCCGATGCAAGCGTTCAAGGACATCTGTGATGGCAAATAAGCTCATTACCGTCTTTGAGCACGCGCGGCTGGAGGTCAGCGAGAATGGACCGTTCACCCAGCGCCATTTCGATGCGCTGGTGCGGTATAACCAGCAGCACGACAACCGCTTCTTCACGCCTGAATACCGGCGGATCAAGTTCAACCAGCATGTGGGCGTGATCGCTGTTGGCGGGATCACCATCGAGGTGTTACCCAAGGCCGACGGCGTGGAAGACGAGGCCAAGTGGCAAAGGGCGCTGATCCAGATGCTGAAGGTGGCCCACGGACTGCCCTTGCACGAGGCAGGCCACGCCAAGCTGGCCCTACGTCGCACGTCGGTGCTGGAGTGCTTCCTGCGGCTCTTCGTGGAAGAGGTTCAGCGGCTGGTGCATCAAGGCTTGGTGAAACGCTACCGTAAGCAGTCCGGGGCGACCACTGCTCTGAAAGGTCGCCTTGACTTGCCGCGCCATATCCGGCATTCCATCGTTCACAAGGAGCGCTTCCATGTGATCCACCAGGTGTACGATACGGACCATCTGCTCCACGCGATGTTGAAGAAGACCCTATCGTTGGTGGAGGACGTGACCACCGACCCGATCACCATGGGCCTCGCTCAGGACATGCAATGGGCATTCGATCATGTTCAGGAGCAGCGCATCAATGCCGCGAGCTTCGACCGCATCCACATGGACCGCAAGACCAAAGGCTACACGGATGCGATGCTCTTGGCCAAATTGATCTTGTTGAACTATGCCCCCGACGTGAAGGGCGGCCGTGAGCACATTCTGAGCCTGCTCTTCGACATGAACAAGCTGTTCGAGCTGGTGGTGCTACGACTGTTGAAACGCGCGGGGGCCG
>JANOPI010000562.1:0-4255 GCA_031421755.1 Flavobacteriales bacterium
TATCAGTGTAGCGCTCTAACCAACTGAGCTACAGGACTAGGAGACGGTCACGGAAAATACCGTTTCAGTATCATCTATCTGAGAAAGCGAGGCCGCAGGGCATTGCTGCCTTGCAAAGAACCTGTCAAGAGTTATCCTCTAAAAAGGAGATGTTCCAGCCGCACCTTCCGGTACGGCTACCTTGTTACGACTTAGCCCCAGTCACCGATTTTGCCCTAGGTAGCTCCTTGCGGTCACCAACTTCAGGCACCCTCGGCTTCCATGGCTTGACGGGCGGTGTGTACAAGGCCCGGGAACGTATTCACCGCATCATGGCTGATATGCGATTACTAGCGATTCCAGCTTCACGGAGTCGGGTTGCAGACTCCGATCCGAACTGAGACGAGTTTTAGAGATCGGCATCCGCTCACGCGGTAGCTTCCCTTTGTTCCTCGCCATTGTAGCACGTGTGTAGCCCAGGACGTAAGGGCCGTGATGACTTGACGTCGTCCCCACCTTCCTCACCGCTTACGCGGGCAGTTCCGTTAGAGTCCCCGGCATGATCCGCTGGCAACTAACAGTAGGGGTTGCGCTCGTTATGGGACTTAACCCGACACCTCACGGCACGAGCTGACGACAGCCATGCAGCACCTCGCACGTTGTCCGAAGAAGAGGATGTTTCCACCCCTGTCAACGTACGTTCGAGCCCTGGTAAGGTTCCTCGCGTATCATCGAATTAAACCACATGCTCCACCGCTTGTGCGGGCCCCCGTCAATTCCTTTGAGTTTCAATCTTGCGATCGTACTCCCCAGGTGGATCACTTAACGCTTTCGCTAGGTCACTGACAGTGTATCGCCAATGACGAGTGATCATCGTTTACGGCGTGGACTACCAGGGTATCTAATCCTGTTCGATCCCCACGCTTTCGTGCCTCAGTGTCAGTTTCGCCTTCGTGAGCTGTCTTCACTATCGGTGTTCTGTGCCATATCTAAGCATTTCACCGCTACACGGCACATTCCGCCCACGTCAAGCGTACTCAAGAGCGACAGTATCAATGGCAATTTTACGGTTAAGCCGCAAGATTTCACCACTGACTTATCGCCCCACCTACGCACCCTTTAAACCCAATGAATCCGGATAACGCTTGCACCCTTCGTATTACCGCGGCTGCTGGCACGAAGTTAGCCGGTGCTTATTCCTCCGGTACCGTCAACCCAGGACACGTCCTGGGGTTTCTTCCCGGTTAAAAGCAGTTTACAACGCGTAGCGCCTTCTTCCTGCACGCGGCATGGCTGCGTCAGAGTTGCCTCCATTGCGCAATATTCCTCACTGCTGCCTCCCGTAGGAGTCTGGTCCGTGTCTCAGTACCAGTGTGGGGGATAACCCTCTCAGGCCCCCTAACGATCGTAGCCTTGGTGAGCCGTTACCTCACCAACTAGCTAATCGTGCGCATGGTCATCTTGTACCGCCGGAGCTTTCAAACCCGAGTGATGCCACTCAAGCTATTATGGGATATTAATCCGGATTTCTCCGGGCTATCTCCCAGTACAAGGCAGATTCCATACGTGTTACGCACCCGTGCGCCGGTCGCCACCAATGTATTGCTACATCGTGCTGCCCCTCGACTTGCATGTGTTAAGCCTGCCGCTAGCGTTCATCCTGAGCCAGGATCAAACTCTCCATTGTAATGTGAGTTGTGATCTGACTCTTTGACTTGTTCTTTCCTATTGATCTCTCGATCAACAAGGACCTTGCTGTTCTCAGAATAGACAATACGTCAAAGAACGTGTATCAGAGCGGCCGAAGCCGGTTCCAAGTCTTTCGTTCAGTACCCTCCGCGTTCACAGAACGTGGTCGTTTTTGCGGAAGGGGTGGCAAAAGTATCTTTCTCTCTCCAACTACCAAGCGCTTGTTGAAAAATTCTCAGCGCTTCCTGCTTCACTTCTCTTGCCAACCTCCCCACGAGTGGGGCACTTCAAAGAACGTTCCTGTGTAAGGGGCCGCAAATGTATCTGGATGAACCGTCCATCCAAACGTAGGGGCAACATTTTTTTCACGTTGGGCCCTACGGAGTGCTCTGCGACACAGGCAACACCTTGCCGTTCAGTAGTTTATGTCCATTTGAAGTAAATTCAGCGATGAAACGGCCCATTGTTGGTGCATCCGTTGGGGCGCGATAGCCCGGGAAAGCCTCCCGAAGCATGGTGGTGTCCACAGCCCCCAGGCACAGGCAGTTGCACCGCACAGAAGTTTGTGCGAGCTCTTCGGCCAAACATTCGGTTATGCAGGCCAATGCGGCTTTGCTCGCACTGTAGCCGATGAGGCCGGGGAACTTCACACTTCCTTGGAAGCCGCCCATGCTGCTGATATTAACCACATGAGCGGAAGGGCTTTTGCGCAAGGCGGGAATCAGGGCCTGCGTGAGCAGCAGCGGGGCTCTGGCATTCACGGCGTACAAGGCGTCCATTTCGACCGCTGTCCATGATCCAAGCTCCCGTTTGAATAGAATTCCAGCATTGTTGACCAGGCCGAACAAGGGTCGATCCCCAACTGCACGGGCCACGGCCATGATCCCCGCGTCTGTGGAAAGGTCCGCACTCAACGGCACCACCCCTTCCACACGGTCACCTTCAGACCAGGCGCTCACATCGCGGGAAACGGCGATCACCTCGGACCCATGGTCGCGCGCCAAAGCACGCGCGATCTCGAACCCCACTCCCCTGCCCGCACCGGTAACCACCAACAGTGGGAGAGTGCCATCGCTTGTACGTTCGTCTGATCGCTTCATTTCCTTTGGTGCGGCAGAAGACCACACCTGTCAAAGAACGCATATGAAGACCAGCCTTTGGAATGAACTGCTCAACGCGAATGAAGGCGGAGACTGGCTGGCGGCCTTGGCCTTTGTTCTTGGCGGGTGGCTGTTGGGGCAGGTGATGCTCCGACTTTCGCATGGGGTGATCAACCGCTGGGTGATGCGCACGGCGAATGACACGGACGACCATTTGCTGCGGGCCTTGCGCGGACCGGTGGTAGTGATCGTCACCGTATTGGGTTTGTTCCTGGGCTATGAGCAGCTGACATGGCCGACCAAGGCGGACCTCTGGATGTCACGCGCCCTGCACGTGGCCTTCGCCTTATCGGTCACCTGGTTCATCGCGCGGATCATCGCGCGTCTTTTGGTAGGTTTCCTGCAACGGGGCAAAACCACCCAACAGCAGCTCGGCTCGGCAGTACCCGCGATCGTTGGGGTAGTGAATGTACTGGTGTGGGGCATGGGTCTGGTGGTGGCGCTGGGCAACGCGGGCTATGACGTCGGGGCGTTGTTGGCGGGCATCGGGATCGGTGGCCTGGCGTTGGCGATGGCTGCCAAGGACACATTGGCCAATGTATTCGGCGGTCTTACGGTGTTCGCCGATGAGCCTTTCCGAGCCGGGCAGCGCATCCGGATAGCGGAACACACCGGGCGCGTGGAGGCGATCGGCCTTCGGAGCACGCGATTGCGGACCCTCGAAGGTCCATTGGTCGTGATACCCAACCACATGTTCACCGAGAGCGTGGTGGTGAATCTTTCCGCAGAGCCGTCCCAGCGGATCCGGCTCGATATTGGCCTGGTGTGCGAAACACCGCCGGAACGAGTCGAACGAGCGCTGGCAATTTTGAAGGAAGTGGTGACGGCCGAGCAAGAATGGCTTGAAGCGAGGCACACGGCGAGCTTGAATGATCTGAAGCCGGACCAGCTCGGTGTCCTCTTCATCTATCATGTGCGCAAGGAGAAGGCCGTGGACCTTGCCCGCACGCGTGTGAACTTGGAAGTGCTCCGCCGGTTCAATGCCGAAGGGCTCCGGTTCGCTTACCCGACCTCCACACAGTACGCGATAGAGGTTCAAGGCAACTGATCACTTCTTCGCGCGCTTTTCTTCCGCTGCTTCCTCCTTTTTAATGCGCTCGCGGGTACGTTCGATCACGGCGGGGTCAAACACATCCCCCAGCAGCCGCATCTGCCGCTGGATATCCCCTTGGCGCTTGCGGATATAGCCGGACGGCGCGCACGCATTGAACTTCCGTGGCAATGGAAGCACCGCCGCGATGAGCGCGCATTCGGATGCGGTCAGTCGCTCGCTACCGTGTTTGAAGCATGCCTCGGCGGTGGCCTGTGCACCGAAGCGGCCCTTGCCTGTTTCCGCCACGTTGAGGTAGACCTCGATGATCCGCTCCTTGCTCCAGAGCATTTCGATAAGTACCGTGAACCAAGCCTCGAGCCCCTTCCGAATGAAT
>JANOPI010000563.1:0-5035 GCA_031421755.1 Flavobacteriales bacterium
CCATTGGCCGCAGTGGCGCAACTGAAGGCCTCGTCATCACTGTACCCGCCATAGTAGGTACCCCAAAGACGCTGGCCGTCCGAATTGAACTTCACCAAAAATGACTCCTTGAAGCCACCGGAATTGTTCTGATGCCCTCCCTGACCGATGACCCCCGGCTCTTCCGAATTCGTGACGCCCGCCAAGTAGACGTTCCCGCTCGGGTCCACCGCACATGACCGACCCTGGTCGATGCCGCTACCACCGTAGCAGGTAGCCCATACCAGCACACCATCCAGATCGAATTTCGCCAACAGCCCGTCCGAATCTCCACCGGACCCTGGTTGATGAGTGCCCGATGTACCTATGCCGGCGGACTTCGTGCTTCCTGCGACAAACAACGCATCGCCAAGGACCACGCAGGCGGCGAAAGCGTCCTCCAATGGGCCGCCGAAATAAGTACCCCAACTACGCTGCCCGTTCGGGGTGAACTTCACCAGCGTACCGTCATAAGCACCTGCGAAAGCCTCATCGTGCGCGCCCGGTGTGGCAATGTCGCCCATTGAGGTAGAACCACCGGCCATGTACACGTTGCCATCCGTATCCGTGGCGAGCCCATAAGCCCACTCCTCCACCGCGCCACCGAAATAAGTACCCCAGACCCGCTCAGGATCGATCCGCAGTGTGCGCGCCCGATCGAAATTGTCCACCTCAAAACTCAGAAGTTCTCCGTCCAGACGGAAACTTGTCTGGACCTCCGAACCATCCTGGAAGCTGACAGGGCGATCTTCGATGAACCGGCCGAGGCGATTACCGTGTACCAATCTTCCCTGTTCATCCAGTCGCAATTCCTCATGGTGCGTGAACCGGAGTTTGATGAAAGAGGGATCACCACCAGGCCGCACAATGAAATCGTGTTCGATGCCCTCACCCACAGCACGGATCGACCAGTCGATGTTCGGGTAAACGTTGTGATATACGACCTCAGCATATGTGTGTACACCGAGTACACCGCGGTTGTGGTAGTTGGTAAAGTCCGTACTCCGATCGTGCGCAGTGACCCGCGCGTGGGGATCGGCGGCCTCCAGGATCATGTCCATCCGATAGGTACGCACGCGTGACCCCGCCTCCATGTCGGCAAGGCGCGCGGCATCCTCAGCATTGTGGAATCGTTCGGAACGGAGTTGTGCGAAACCCTCCGGACGAAGGACATGTGCGAACTGGAACGCGATGCCGCCTTCAAGCAGATAAATGGACGTGTTCTTTGAGGTTAGCCGGTAGTGGACAAATGGCGCGGCTTCACCCGAAGTCCGGCGGATCTGCCCCTTGTTCTCTTCAAAACCTCGGGCCAGGGATGAATTCGGTTGAACGTGCGGAGCACCAATGTGAGTTGGCAAAGTTCCCGCTCTTTGTATGCACTGAGGCCGCGCATTTATCACGGCAAGAATTGCCAACCCTGCGGCAAGTACCCTTGGGGCCATGGCGTATATCAATAACGAACCACCAAAGGCAGCACGTCAAGGCCACGATCATGCGCTACTCGCAGGGTGTAAACGCCCGGAGGTACATCGCCGATATCGATAGATATCCTTGGCCCTGTGACCACCCCCGAACGCTTCAACAGGCGACCGGTCGCATCGAGCACGTCAACCATTATTGAGCCTTGCCCAAGTTGGCTGTTGATCAGATCGAACTGACCGTTGTTGGGGTTGGGCTGGAGTGTGAAGCGGGGTTCATCTGAGCCCTCGAACATACCTATGACCTGGTCCACCAGAACGTCCAAGCATGCATTGGAAAGCACACATCCGTTCTGCACCCCTGTTACGCAGATCTGCCCGGACGATGCGTTGAATGGAGCTGACACCGTGATCATTTCCGCGTTCGTCTCACTCGCGGTCCATCCAGAAGGCACCTCCCAAGCATAATCGGCGTTGGCCATGATGGGGTTGATGGTATACGTATACTGGAGTCCGCTTCCGACGATGGAGTTGCCGACGATCTGGCCGACGGGTATGGCCGTACCCAGACAAACGCATCCGGCGTCATACACATCATTGATGGTGCAGATATCACCATCACTGCACAGCGTTCCTTGCTCTTGGTTGCCGGCCGGATTGTTCAGGCAATCGCTGGAGAATTTGGCCAAGAATGCATCCTTGCCGTTGTTGATCGGATCATAAGCTTCAGGAGTTGCAACACCAGTCGACGAATTGGCATAGCCACAGACGAAGAGTTCCTCATTGATACAATCGGCACCGAATCCACCATCATCGAGGTCGCCACCAAAGTAAGATGCGGCCAACAGTGATCCATCTCCATTGAAAACAGCTATCATTCCATCACCATTCACTCCTTGATAATCCATTTGGTAGCCATCGACCGCAATGCCTGACGGCGACTTTGTCTGACCAACAAGGATGGCCCTTCCAGAAGCATCAACCGTGCAATGATTCGCAGCCTCGTCAAGAGGTCCACCGAAGTATGCTCCCCACCACCGTTGACCGTTGGCCCCATCAAACTTGGCGATGAACGCATCCTTCAGGCCAGCGATACCCAGATGGTCAGCATCGGCGATGCCCTCCTGCGAATCCGAGAAGCCCACGAGGAATACATCATCGAGCGGATCCGTAGCGCATGCGTATCCACCGTCGGCGCTCAATCCTCCATACCAAGAACCCCAGACCCTATCGCCGGAACTCTCGAATTTCACAATAAATCCGTTCACGTAATCACCGGATACTTGCGGTTCGACATAATTCTCCATGTGTGTGCCAGGTGTTCCGATGGCATTGCCCGAGGAACTCCTTCCCGCCTCTCCGCAGATAAAGACGTTCCCCGCTCCGTCCACACTGCAATCGAAGGCCACCTCCTCTGAGTTCCCGCCATAAAATGTACCCCAGATCCTCGAACCATTGGCCCCGTCGTACTTCACCAGGAACGCGTCCCTCGGATTACCGCCTGTTCCATTGGTGCATTGGTGGCAATTGCCACCTGCGATCTTCGATGGATCGTCCGTTGTAGTGGTCTCACCTGCGAGATAAACGCCGCCTTCGCCATCACTGGCGCATGCATAGCCCTTCTCTTGGCCTGATCCACCACAGTAGGTGGCCCACGTCAGTAGCCCCGCCGTATCCAGCTTCAGCAGCAGGGCATCGAAGAAGTTGCCTCCCCCGAAATCGTGTTGCTGTACCGCGTTGCCGATCCCAACGTCCTGACCCAGCCCTATTGACTTGGTGTGACCGGACACGAACAGATCACCGCCTTCCACTTTGCAGCACGAGAGTTCATCGATGTTGCTTCCGCCATAGTACGTCCTCCAGACCGGCGCACCGCCCGGATGGAACTTCAGGATCATACCATCCTTCATGCCGGCATATGAATCATCATGGCCGGGGTCACCGATGTCCGTATTGGACTCCGTTTCACCAACAACGTAAGCATAACCAGCATTATCCACATCCACATACCACAATGTCTCATCACCTCCACCACCGTAATAGGTCCCCCATTCAAGCGTGGGATCGATACGCAGTGTAGCCGATCGGTCATGGTCCGCTATCACGAATGAGAGAACGTCCTCCAACCGATCGAAGCGGGTTCCGATCACCTTTGTGCCTTGATAGCTCACCGGCTTGGATTCGACGAACCGCCCCAACCGATTCCCGAGCACCAGATCTCCTTGCTCATCCACGTACAACTCGTCATGGTCCGTGAAGCGCATCTTGATCCTCGCCGGATCACCACCGGGCCGCACGATGAAGTCATGCTCGACCCCCTTGTCCGTGGTCATGATCTCCCAGTCGATGTTCGGGTACACTTCATGGTACGTCACTTTGTTGTACGTACGTACATCCAAGGCGTGCATGCCGGAAATGTAGTAGTTGGTGAAGTCGGAACTGCGGCCTTCGGTAGTGATGCGAGCGTGCGGGTCGGCTCCTTCCAGCGTCATGTCCATGCGGCAGGTTTCCAGCCTGCGCTGCTTCCGTAGTTCATCCAGCTGGGCCTGTTCCTCAGAAGAGAGGCGCTGCCGCCCGGCCAGCTCGGCATAGCCTTCCGGGTAGTGGGTGCGGTCGAACTGGTAGGCGATACCGCGCTCAAGGAGGAAGATCTTCGTGTTGCCATCCGTGAGGCGGAACTTCACGTAAGGTGCTGGTTGCCCATCGGTCTGTGCTATCTGGCCCTTGTTCTCCTCGAAGCCCGAAGGGGCCGTTCGTCGGCCGGCCATCGCGGTATTGCCGCCGTGTTCGCCAGAAGCATCACCGCCCCCGAGGTCGGCCAACTGTGGTGATGGTACCGCGATAACTACCGTAAGAACGGTTGTGGCCGCGGCCAGGATGAGCGTACGATGATGCTCCATGGTGTGGTCGGCAGGTCCGCAAGTGGAAAACGGAAGTCGTTGCATCCGCGCCCCGTGCCGGGCCTGAAGGTAGCATTCCCCCTGATCCGCCAAACAGCGTATCAGGCGAACAGGATGCCCCGTTCTGGCCTGTATGACGGTAAGTCAAGACGGAGCATGCATCCCGCAAAGGCTACTCTCGCCTACTGTGCGAAAGCACTCGCCGATCCGCCCGGTGGTTCCGCTATCTGCCGATCATGATCCGCAACACTTGTGAACCACGCCCATGCTGCAACCTCAGCAGGTACATACCCGGTGGCGCATCACCCAGATCGATCGCGGTGGTGGTACCCGATACCGCCGCGTCCATGGTTGTCGGTATCGAACGTCCGGTGGCATCCTCAACATAGACCTGTAGCAGCCGCGTATCGGCTGCGCCCACCAGTTCGAACCGGCCTTGGTTGGGATTGGGGCGCACACTGAAATACGGAACATTCCCCTCCTTGTCCGAAATGGCCACATCGATCACCAGCACATCCATGCATGCCTGGAGCGCACAGCCGTTCATGGTCGCATTCACGCACAGTTCAACGGGGGTACCGCTCGGGAGAGCGGTCACGGTGAGTGTCGGTGTGTTCTGTCCGGTCGCGGTCCAGCCCGGGGGCACCTCCCAATCGTACTGCGCTCCGATGATCACAGGCGCACTGGTGTAGGTGTAGG
>JANOPI010000564.1:0-5863 GCA_031421755.1 Flavobacteriales bacterium
GGTGGCGGTGGAAGGCTTCGGCGAAGAGGCGCAATCGAAGCTGCGCGATGGACGTGTGTTGATCATAGGCGCTGGCGGCTTGGGCACTCCGGTGGCCACGGTGCTCGCTGCTGCGGGCGTCGGTTCGATCACGATCATGGATCCTGATCGCGTTGAAGTCACCAACCTGCATCGGCAATTCCAGTTCGCTCCGCAGGATGTCGGCGCGTTCAAAGCCGCAGTGCTGGCCGAACGGATGAAGGTGCAGAACCCGGATGTGCGGATCCAAGCACATGCGGCATCGTTCACGGAAGAGCATTCCGCGATGGTCGCCGATCATCACGTGGTGTGCGATTGCACGGACAACTTGGAAGCGCGATTGGCGATCGATGCGGCTTGCGGGAAGCACGGTATTCCGCTGGTCTTCGCAGCAGCGCAGGGGTGGGAGGGATACGTCACCGTACTCCACCATTTATCCGGCTTCAATCTGCGCGAGGCATTCGACTTGTCGGCCTTCTACGCCGATGCGTTGCTGAACTGCGCGAACACCGGCATCATCCCCACCACCTGTGCGGTGATCGGAAGTTTGCAGGCGAATGAGGCGCTGAAGATCCTGTCGGCTACTGGTGAACCGATGGACGGTTCATTGTTGTGCGTGGATCTCCGCAGGAACGTGCAGCGACTGTTCAAGATACAACGCGCGAGGTGATCCCCGCCCAACGTGTGCGGCACTTGCGTATCATTTGCGGCTCTGCTCGGCACATTCAGCGCGTAGTCGGATGGCAGCCGCCGTTGTGTCCGGATCCCAAGCAGCCACTTCAGCAGGGGAGTAGCGGGTGATCTTTTCGGCCAGGCAATCACAGAACGTGGAGACATCGACCGCTTGGAACGAACTGTCGGCCGTAACGCTTGTAACGCACTCGCTCCGTACACGGTCCGTCATCACCTTGGTCCATTGGGCGCCGTTCGTATGCGCTAGACAATCGGAGAAGGGTTTCATGTCCACCTTCTGCTCGCGTTGAAGGTGTGCGATCACCTCGTCCAAGCGACCGCTTTCGAGTGCTTGTTTGTGAACGGTTGTAGCGCCGTCGATCGCGGCCAGTTTGGTTGCGGTACACGTGCAGAATGCGAGTCGCTCGGCTGGATCGGTGAACACCCGGACGGACCCTTCCACGCACTTGTCCAGCGGAATGCTCAATCCATTCACCGTGATGCGGTGCTTTGCCGGTGGCTTGCCCAAGCCGAGCAAGTTGCCGATCAGGCTCAGTGCGCAGAGCACTCCGATCACGTTCCAGAAGATCCTCCAGCCACGGGACACAGGAAGGAGTGGATCACGCTTTTTGAACGCGCTCCAAAAGAGCAAGCTGGTCAATAGTCCCATGATCAACAGGCTGATGACCACAGAGGTGCCTTCACCGGTCTGGCGGTACATGTGCATGGACTCTTGCCCCCCAGCTACCAGGAGGGCTGCGGCCAGTAGGATCTTCCCGATGCGGATGGACATGCCACGAAGATCGGTGGAACCTTTGTTTGATCTTCGTAGAGCAATGGAACGCGGGCATGCCGGTCCACGGAGCATGGCACGTTTACGGGTATGGCATGCACATTCACCGGCGCGTTGTCATGAATGGGTCATTCGGTCCACCTCCACGGCAACGTTCCGGCGTGTTGCCCCGTCAAGGCCCTGATGAGGATCACGGGAAGTTGTTTGTTGTTCTGGATGTCGATGGGCGCAGTGGCGCAAACGCATCCAGTGCGTTGGTACTTCGGCTTCGGCGCGGGCATGGAGATCGCCGATGGCGCGGCTACCGCCTTCGATGGTGGACCTTTGGAAACGGATGAAGGCTGCGCGAGCATCTGTGATGCGGATGGGAACCTGCTGTTCTTCACCAATGGGGAACGCGTGTATGGCAACGACCTGGACGTGATGCCGAACGGGAGCGGGTTGGCGGGCCATTTCAGCACGGCACAATCCGCGCTGATCGTACCGTTCGTGGGTGATGAAGGGAAGTACTACGTCTTCACCGCGCCCTCGCAAGTGGGCTCATGGACCGCGACATTCCCGGGACTGGCCTATTCCGTGGTGGACATGTCCATGAACGGCGGCTTGGGCGACGTGACCATCAAGAACATCGAATTGCAGGAGCAGACCACGGAGCACCTGACAGCGGTGCGCCATGCCAACGGTCGTGATGTGTGGGTGGTGACGCATGGTTGGGAGAGCGACGCGTTCTATTCATACATGGTTACATGTACGGGTATCGAAGGTCCCATTGTATCGAATGCGGGAGAGCCGATCCTGCAGGACATCTGGGAACAGTACGTTCCGGCGATCGGCTGTATGGACATCGCTGGGCAAGGCGACCAGTTGGCGATCACGTGGGCCGGGTTCGAAAGTGAGGATGGCCGGGCGCACTTGGATGTGCTGTCGTTCGACAATACCACAGGCATCGTATCTGAAGGATTCGCTGTGGACGACGGTGGTGATGCGGGCCAGAACCTGCGTGGCTATGGTGTTCAATTCTCGCCGGATGGAACGCGCTTGTACTGGAGCGTACACGGTCTGGTGGATGGGACAGCGTTCACGGAGGTGCGGCAATTCGATATGACGGCGGGCGATCCGGGATCCACGAGCACAAGCGTGGCCACGGCATGGAGCGCCATCGGAACGCTTCAGACCGGACCTGACGGCATGATCTACTGCGCTATGCTCGATGGCGAAATGCACGTGTCGCGTTTCACCACGCCCAATGCGCTGGGCATGGCCTGCGGTTTTGATGCCGTCGGGATCTCCACCGCACCGAATCTGGCCACCTGGGGACTTTCCAACGATTGGGATACCTATCCGGAGGAAGCGGACTTCGGCGAATTGATCATTCCGATGGACACGCTCGTATGCGCTGGTTCCGCGTTCGATCTGGATGTAACGGTGCTTGCGCCTTTCGAGGATCCGATATACGTATGGAATACCGGGGAGACCACGCCTGTGATCACCATTGAAGATGATGGCTGGTATCGTGTGGAGGTCACACTGTCCTGCGGTCAAGTTCTGCTGGATTCCTTGGAGGTGGTGTTCTCGAACATGACAGCATCGCTGGGTCCTGATCGTTCCATATGTATCGGCGACAGTGCGGCACTGGTGGGGCCAGAGAATGCGACAAGCTACCTCTGGTCAACGGCGGAAACCACGCGCGTGATCCACGTGGATGCCTCAGGCGAATACCTGTTGCAGGTGCAGGATGCGCTAGGCTGTGATGTGTCGGACGTGGTGGTGTTGGACTTCTACGACTGCACGTGTCCGGTGTATGTGCCGAACACGATCACACCGAATGGTGACCTGATCAATGATGTGTTCGCTGTCGCCACGGCTTGCCCGCTGATCACCAGCAAGGTGATGCTCCACGATCGGTGGGGCCATGAATTGTTCAGTTCAACCGAAGCGAATGCGGTTTGGCCCGGTGATGTTCCGATCGGCACCTATATATGGACGTTCCAGTATTCCTGGCCAGATGGGGACGTGGTGCGGCGTGGCGTGAAGCGCGGCCATGTGACGGTGGTGCGCTAGCAGACCGTGCGCGGCTATTTTCACGGCGGATAGCCGCACATCATGCCTACTACCGCCATCGCCACAACGAACATCGTTGCCACACCGGCCACGGATACGATCCATATCAGCCGGATCTTCAACGCCCCGCGCGAACTGGTTTACCGAGCGTGGACGGAACCGGAGATGCTGGTGCATTGGTTCGGGTGTGCGGCGTTCAGCACCAAAAGCGCCACAGCGGATGCGCGTGTTGGTGGTGCATGGCGCGTGGTGATGCGCTCACCGGAAGGCGAGGATTTTCCGGCATACGGAACCTTCGAAGAGTTGACACCTGTTGAGCGCATCGTACTCACGCATCAGTGGGAGAAGCAGGTTGCTGGCGTGAATCCGCCGCACCTTGGAACCCGTGTAACTGTTGAACTTATCGAGGAAGGGGCTGGAACGCGGCTTGAGTTTCGCCAGACCGGACTGGCCACGATCGCTTCGCGCGATTCACACATCGGTGGCTGGTGCGATTCCATGGATGCGTTGGTGGCGCACCTCTCAAACAACTAGGACCAAGGTCTTCATCACCGGGCCCAGACCTCCGTCAGAGTGGTTCGGAACAATTCATTGAGCCGTTCGGTATCCGCATCTGACGCGGTGCCTTGCATGGGCGGGTTCAGCGCATAGTGCGCGAGCCTCCTATCGATCCAATCGTGCAACACGGGGTCACGTGGTGCGGTGCCGAGTTCGCCTCCGAGCATCTTGGCTTTCAGCAAGCGGTCCACGGCTTCACGCACCGGACCGTTCGGCAGCAGCCGTACAAGGAGGTGGTCGAACTCCATCGGGGCCATGGTGCCGGTCGCGGCGATCCAATCGCAGGCGAGCAACGGCCGCAGCACATAGAGGTACTTCTTGAGCTTCACCTCCTGACCCATCAGGTACTTCGCGTGGTTGCCCTTGGCCATGCTCAAGTAGTGGTAGCTGACCGATACCGGGCTGAAGAACGCCGCCGACAGGTCGCGCATCCGTTGCGCGGTGCTCCACTGTTCCTTGTACAACAACGGACTGCGCAGCCATTCGAGCAGCGGTGGGTTGCTCTTGCGAAAGAGCCGCAGTGCCTTGCGCAATTCCCAACCGGCGAGGTCGATGTCCATGGGCAGCATCTGTTCGATCACATCGCGTTCCGGATCGATATTCAGGTACCACTCCGGACAGTGTACATAGATGAAGCGCACGTCCCAGTCACTGTCCGGGCTGGCGAAGCCCCAAGCCCGGCTGCCGCTTTCCACGGCGAGTAGTACGCGTACATCGTGGTCGCGTTCCGCATGTTCCAGTGCGGTTGTGATCGCGGAGCGGATGTCCTGAGGGATGAATGATGTGTGCATCGAACGCAAAGCTGATCGTACAGATGGTTCACGCGACCTGGCGGAGGAACACGCTTTGAACTTCTCCATCAAACGATCTCGGCGAAACGTTGGCCACCGGTTCTTCCAAGGCACTGTTCCTGCGCTGGCCGCGCCAAGGCTCCGCGTGGGCTATTCTTGTCGGCCTGTTCATCCGACGCGACCATGTTACGCTCACTCATTCCCCTCGTTGCCCTTATCGCTGTGCCTGCTGTCGCGCAATCGAATGCGCCCGGTGAGCGTGCCGTGCTCTCTGTGATCGAGCGCTTCTTCACCTGCATGACCACCCGAGACTCTTCGGGGATGGCCGCCATCCTGGAGCCCGACGGTATGTTCACGATCACGGAGATCGGCCCCACCGCCAAGCCGCCGCGCATCGTAACGAACAACGACTACCTGGCGCGGGTGAAGAAGGGGGGCGGCACCTTGCTTGAGCGCTACTGGGATCCTACTGTGCGCATGGACTCCGCATTGGCCGTGATCGCGTGCCCGTATGACTTTCATTTCGATGGTGTTTTCAGCCATTGCGGACTCGACGTGTTCACGCTGGTGAAGCGCGAAGGCCAGTGGCGGATAGCCAGCTGTGCGTACAGCATGCAGAAGGAGGGATGCGAACCGAGCCCGCTGGGGCCGTTGAAGCAGTAGTGGCACCATCCTGCCGATCGGATGCATCCGGTTGCATGGCACACTTCATGGATCCGGCGGTTCAAGCCGATTATTCCGGCTGTGCTGTCCTTGTCGGCGGATATCTTCACGGCATTGAACGCCGCTACCATGACCAGGATAGACAACGGAACGCGTCTCGTGCTGGGCGATGCCATACAGGGCCAGCCGCCGAATACTACAGCTAAGGGGGATTATTTCCTGCGGGTGTGGATCGCGGAACTGGGTAAGTGGGGCCTGTACAGGCCGGGCCGTGGTGTTGATCCCAACGAGCTGCTGAACGCGGTGA
>JANOPI010000565.1:0-3822 GCA_031421755.1 Flavobacteriales bacterium
TTCTCATTCGCGCTGAAATACGCTTCGATCTCCGCCTCGCTGATGTTGGTATCCAGCTTTTGCCGCACCAGTGCTTGCTCGTAAGCATACACGATAAGCGACTCCCGGTAGTCGAGCAACTGCTGGTCCACATCCTTTTGCGCGGTGCTAAGGTTCTCCTCGGCCTTGCGCAGCAGCACGCGCTCCCGTGCCCACACATCGATGAACTGGCGCGCCAGCGCAGCACTGTCCTCCTTGGCCGCACCCGGTGGGATCATGCGCATCAGGTCGCTCCTCAACAGCTTCTCCTGATACACCTCCGCTACCGCCGGATCATCGGTGCTCACCAACCGTTCGGCACATGCGGAAAGTGAAAGGGCGGCGATCACCGCCGCCCTTCCGATCGTTCCGTTGTGCGTTCTGCTCATCCGATCACTTGATGCTGTAGAGCACGTCTTTCTCCACCCGGACAGGATACTTCTCGCGCAGTTCCTTGATCCAGTCTTTCTCCAATTGGTCCTGATAGGCCGCAGTTACCAGGCCACGGCTGTCGTTCAACGCTTTCGGCTCGGGTGCCACGATACGCTTCAGATCGGTGATCACCACCTTGCCTTCGATGTTCTGGTCCGCGAGCAGTCCGGGGGCGGTGGCGCCTTTGATCACCGGTTTCTCTTCCTCGGTGAAAACGCCGCTCTCGATGTCCACTACCGCTGGCTTGTCGGCCTTATTCAATGCCTTCTCGATGTCCATGCCGCGCTTGCCCTTCTTGTGCAGGCCGCGCAACTGCTTGGCCACATCGGCGTTGGCACAGGTGTAAACATCCAGGTCGTAGCGCACAGGGTGCATCCAGTTCATCTTGTTCTGCTCATGGTAGGCCTGCAGTCCAGTGCTGTCCTTCACCGCCTTGCTCCACACTTTCTGGTCCGTGAGTTCGAAGAGCAGGATGCCGTCTCGGTATTCCTTCATCAACATCCGGAATTCCGGATACTTCGTTTCCAGTTGGCCATCCTCAAAAGCGAGGACCTCATCATCCACGTATTGCTTGAACTTGTCCTGGACGTATTGTGCGACAGGCATGCTGGCCTCGCGCTTCTGCTTGCTCTCCAGGTAGTCCAGGAACTGCTGCTGGCTCCAGCTCTTTCCGTTGATGCTGAAGACCGGCTTCTGCATGGCCTTCACCTTGGCACGATCGTATTTCCAGCCTTCGTGCGTGTCGCGCACCACCACGGTGTCCTCGGGCGTCTGCTTCAGTTCGTCGTGCTTGCGGCTGCGGATGTTCACCACTTTGCCCGCCTGCATCGTGCCATTGATCTCACGCTTGTACGTCATGCCGTTGTGTACAACGTTGCCCTCTTTCACGTCTTTCCGCATCAGCGTATCTGAGACCGTGGTGCCCTTCTTGAAGATGGTGGTGTCCACCAGCGCGTAGAGGGCGGTGACGGCTTTGGGGTCGGCTTTGTATTTGTACTGGGCCTTCAGATCAGCGAGGAATTTCTGGCGCGTGATCTCCGCACGGCTGTCGCGCGAGATCTTCTGCTTGAGATCGGCCTTGGCCTCATCATAAGAGGGGGGTGCCTTGTACTCGAGGCGCTTCACGATGTGCCATCCGTAGCGCGTTTTGAAAGGCTTGCTGGTTTCGCCGTCCGCCTTCAGGCCGAAGCTTATGTCCTCGAACTCCTCAATCATTTTTCCGGTACCGAACATGGGCAGCTCGCCGCCCTTGGTGTTGGTGCTTTCGTCGTCGCTGTACTTGAGGGCCGCATCCGTGAAGTTCAACTCGTTGGAAGCGAGGCGTGCAGCCACTTCATTGATCTTGTCTTCGGAGGCTTTCAACTTTTCCGGGCTGTCCTGATCGGTACTGCGCACCATGACGTGCGCCACCTTGATCTGGCCGCGGGCGGGCCGCTTGTCCATCACTTTGATGATGTGGTATCCGAAGCGCGTGCGCACCGGCTTGCTGATCTGCCCGGGCTGCGTGGCGTAGGCCGCGCTTTCAAAGGGGTACACCATCTGCAGGGCGCTGAACCAGCCCAGATCGCCGCCGTTCTTGGCCGCGCTGGGGTCGTCGCTGCCGCCTTTGCCGCTTGCAACGGTGGCCCAGTCTTCGCCTTTGTTCACGCGATCGCGCAAGCCCATGATCTTCTTCCAGGCCGCCGCCGTGTCAGCCGGGGTCGGCTCGGCAGGCAACTGCGCCAGGATGTGGCTGGCGCGCACTTCGAGGCCGCTGCGGTCGTACGCCTCCTTCATCAGCTCATCGTTCAAGTTGCGATCGATGAGGTAAGGCCGGGCCAATTGCTTGCGGTACCCGTCCAGCTCGGTCTTGAACTTGCCTACCGTGTCCATGCCCAGCTGCTCGGCCGCGCGCACCTTCAACTTGTAGTTGATGAAGAGCTCCAAGTACTCGTCCAGCGCCTCCTTGGTAACGGCCGCGTCCTTGTTGTTCTTCTTGTAGATCGCCTCGAACTCGCTGCGGGAAACGGGTGTGCCGTCAACGCTCATCAGCACCGGATCCACCGGTGCTACTGCGGTCTTCACGGGGTCTTTCTGCGCCGCGGCGCTCAGGCCACATACCAGCAAGGTGGCGGCGGTCAACTGCTTGATCATGGGGTGGTTCTTTCGCAAAAGGGTGCCAAATGTAACCGGATCGCCTGCCCGGGCTCAGAGGTTCATAGGGCGCTGGCGGTTAAAAAGATCCAAGTGCCACGAGCCTTCATCCATCCACGGGATATGCCCTATCCGTGCGCGCGACCGTGCTGTGGGCGTTCCGCCTTGACTTGCTTTGCGCGGTGCAACTCCCGCCCCACCTCCGCTACCTGCTGCGGGCCTATTTCACCCTGATCGGCATCAGCACCCTGTTCCGACTGGTGCTCTGGGCTGTGGCGACCTCCACGTGGGGCCTGGGCATGCCGGAGCTCGGTGATCTGGCGCATGCCTTCCTCATCGGCTGGCGTTTTGATTCGGCCGTGGCCTGTTACCTGCTGGTGCTGCCCTTCTTGCTGTTGTGCGGTACACGATTGCTGGGCGTGAAAGGCGCTTGGCCCTATCGTGTGAGCAGGATCCTGCTCGCTGTGCTGCTGCTTCCGGTGCTGTTCATCCTTGCGGCTGACATTCCTTGGTTCCTGCACAATTACGCGCGCCTCAGTACCGCCGCGCTGCTGTGGGCGGATGACGCGGGTTTCGCCACGGGCATGGTGCTCGCTGAACGCTCCTTTGCCCTGTACCTGTTGCCGTTCATCGGTGGTTATACGCTCGCGCTATGGGGCATTCGGCCGTTGCCCGCCTCCAGTTCAGCACGCTTGCCCGGCTGGCGCGAACCCGCCTTGTGCCTTCTGCTCGGTGGTGTTCTCTTCCTCGGGATGCGAGGCCGCATCGATGAAAAATCGCCGATACAGCCCGGCTTGGCTTATTTCAGTGAGGATCCCTTCCTGAACCAGCTCGGCCTGAACCCGGTGTTCACCTTCGGGGCTTCGGCGGAGAAAAAGATGACCGCCAACCGTTCCAACGTGGCCCTGGTGGATGAGCGCGAAGCCGTATGGAACGCCATGCGCGAACTCGGTGGTGAGCAGGACGCTTTCGCTTCACCGATCGCTCGGAGCGTCCAACCCGCAGGCCCGATCGACAGCCTCAACGTGGTGATCATCCTTATGGAGAGCATGAGCACGTTCAAGATGGGCGAGTACGGCGGGCCGGCGGGACTCACACCTTTCCTCAACGCCCTGAAACCGGTATCGCTGGATTGCGATCAGGCCTATAGCGCGGGGATACACACTTTCAACGGTATCTATTCCACGCTCTACTCCTTCCCCGCGTTGTACGACCAGCAACCGATGGAGGACTGGCTCG
>JANOPI010000566.1:0-3982 GCA_031421755.1 Flavobacteriales bacterium
CCCGACCCTCCGATCAGCGTGTATGTCCATTCGCCTTGGCCGGGTCCTACCACCGCCACTTCGCCGTCCTGAACTCCGGCACAGGTCACATCAGCCACAATGCTTGTTACTGGCGCACCGATGTGCAACACGAAACGTGCAGGCTCCACCGGGGCGGAGTCATCAATGCTGAAGGTCATGCTGGCATCATCGGCGACGGCGACGGTGCTTCCGGTCAGCAGGTCTTCCAAGGTTACGCAAGCACGTCCGTTCAACGCGGCCGTGGAACCGAAGCTGATGGTATAATCCCCACTAGCTGGTACGCTGACCTTCACCGGCACATCCACCGCGCCTGTGAGTTCACCATAGCCATTGATCACGAGATCCTCACCTGTGCTGGCTTTGGTGCTGATCTTCGAGGCGTTGTCGTTCGCGAACTCCAACTTCACCATGTCCGACTGGCCATAGGCCGGTGCGCCATTGATAAAGTGGACCATGGATTCGTCCGTGTAGGTCGCTGTGGTATTGGTCAAGAACAACCGCACCATCGGACGGCGATCCTGCATATCGGTGAAGATGCCCCCAGCGATGGGTTCCAACACCTTCGCGCTCTCATCCAAGGTGGCCGTCGGTGCCGCGGCGTTCGCCTTGAGCCAGAAACCCTGGCTGCTCTGGATGTTGCCGTTCGCTCCGCCAGTGCCGATAAGCGTACCCTCGTCCCAAGCTGCGTTCGTTCCGCTTCCTGGATCGTAGATATAGTAGTTGTTGTCCACATTGGTCAGACTGATGTCCGTGAAGTCGATCGGCGAGGCCAATGGATTGCCCACCAGGTTCAGACCATCAACAGCAGGGAAGCCGTTGTTCGTCCAAGTCAACGGAATGGAGAACGGAGTGCTTGCCACGGTAGGAGCTCCGCGCAGGTCGATGGTGAAGGCTGATGTCGTATTCAGAGTGGTACCGCTCCATGCCGCATAGCCGCGGCCAGGGGTGAGTACCTCGGAAACACCGCCTACACCGATCAGGCCAGCGGTGGAAGACGCTCCAGGGTTGGTTTCGTCATATTTCCGGATGCTGGGCCAAAGCACCATGTTCACAAAGAAGTTCGGATACGTCGAGCCTGGGAATCCTGCGGTATAGAAATCGTCGGTCCAATCCTGCACGATCTCCGCTGTGATCGGCGAACTCAACAGGCGCCAATCCGTGACACCCGCCGCGATGTACCGCTCCACGCGCAGTTTACTGGTGTAGCTCGCGGTGGCCGCCACAGGACCCAACCGAGCAGTTCCGGTACTCGTACTGATCAGTTGGACATCCATGTTGTTCCCATCAAAATTCCCATTGTCCAATTGCAGTGTTCCCCGGATCTTCAACACGCTCACCGTCACTTGCGCGCCGAAGCCGTCCAGTGTCAGGTTGTTCACGTCGATCGATCCTGATGAACCCGATATCGAGGTGAGTTCGTCACTCAACAAGTCGAAGTCGTCATCTGCTGAGGTGAGGGATCCATCCACATCGAACGTTGGGCCATTGATCTCCACGTTGCACACTCCCGCAAGGCTCAGCGATCCGCCGGTCTCCACGTTCAGGTTACGCAGCGCGATGCTGGCGTTGCTGTTCGTGGTCACTGTGTGCGTGTTCTGCACCACCATGGTGGCGTTCGCGTTGAAGGTGACCACTCCTGGAGCAGGCAAGCCAGTGCGCGCGGTGGACCAAGTGCCCGTTGTTTCACTGCCGTTCGCACGACTGTAATACACCGGAGAGCAAAGAACACCTGACATCTGAACATTGTCCAGCGCCCAGATCTCACTAGGGTCATTGTTCACGGCGATCACACGCAGGGCGACCGTGGATGTGCCGTTCGGGATAGTGATATTCACTGTGCTGTACCCATCCGTGGTGCGGTTACCCCCGCCAGCGGGCGCTACAGCGATCGGTGTGCCTGCCGTTGTGCTCGCCACGGCGGTTCCAGTGCTGTAGCCCCAACGCGCATTGCTGTTGCCCGAGATCATCACATCCGGCGTACCGGGGAAGCCCCCGCCGTTGAGATCGACATAGAACGCGATGTTGTCCGCGCCATCATTCCCGTTGATCCCTGAAAGCGAGGGGCTCGAAACGCGTGCGCTCAGCGTGATCGATGTCCAATCCACCGTGCTCACCGTACCCAGATCCAGCAGGACGCTGCCGTTGATCACCTGCCATGATTGGGCGGCGGTCAGCACACGCTGGTTCGCGGGGGTATCGCCCGCGCCGGTGGCACTGCTCTGGTTTCCCCCACCGGCCGTGATGTTCCAATTATCGCCGATGCCGCCATCGAAGAACTGTGCGAAGGCCTCTGGTGCGGTCTCATCATCATCAATGGTGAGCGTGTGCGTTGCAGGGGTACCGATGCTCGCCACACCAAGTCCACCCGCGATGTTCTGCAATGCGAACACTTCAACAGCGTCCCCATCACAAGCACCGTTGTCGGTCACCGTGATCGTTACTGCTTGGTTGGCAAGGCTTCCGCCGGGGAAGTTGACGGTCTGGGTCGTATAACCGTTGATCCGGGCAGCAGGTCCGCTCGTGAGCACCAGGTCTACCGTGGTAGCGATGATCGGATCTGGATTGGTGATGCTGAAGGTCAGGTTGGTGGTACCGATGTTCTCGTTCACTGTGGAACTTGCGGATGTAGCGCGCACCATCGTGTAGGCGCGGCCGGTGATGCTGATATCGTCCAGCGCGAATTCGTCCCACGCTGCTCCTACGACCACATCGGCCCCCACCCAACGTACATAAAAATACTGTCCGTTAGGAACATATACACCGCCGATCGACGTGCTGCGCGCATTTGGCACCCATGCCGCACCGGCCGCTGCCGCAGGAGATGTCACATCCTGCGAAGCGACATGCGTGAAGGTCGTGTTGTCGTCGCTATAGAACAGGTTGAACGAACTGGATGACGCCTGATCGTTGCGGTAGAAAACGTTGTAGGCCACATCGAAAGTGGTGAGTGTGCTGCCAGTGTTGTTCTGCACACGCAAGGTGACCCCGCCCGATGTGAAATCCGTGGCGTTCGGCTGGATACCGAGCGCACGGCCCGTGATGCCCGCACCTCCGAACGAGTAGATGCCGCCCGTAGCGACAGCAGCGTTGCCAGGCGCGGTGGTGCCCCGCCTGAAATCAGTGCCCGCGGTGATCTGCGTACCCCCATAGGCCAAACTGCCATCACTGAACCCGACGATCGCCCATGCATCGCTGTCCAACCGGCCATTGATCGGGGTGGGCTGGAAGCCACCACCTGCCCAGATACCGCTCCCAACACCACCAACTGTGCCATCGAAATTGATGGTATACGCTGTGTTCACCGCTGCCACGTTGAGCTGCGCGGAGGTTTGCAGCAGGACCAGTGCCGAGGCCAGTGCGAAGACACCTCGCAGGGAACGGATGGAAGGATCGAGAAACGCGTACTGCTTGTTCATCGGATGTCAGGGATTCGCGGCCGCAACTTGCCGCATTCTCAAAGGGTTTTCGGAGAGTGTTCAAACATAACCCCCTCGTTGCGACCAATGGTCCGCAAAGGAGACAGGTTTTCCACAACCGATCCCGCATCTACCAAGGCCAGAGCCTCAAAGGGCCAACCTGCCTTGCTGCTCGATGCTCAGGCGCAACTGCCCCACCTCCTTCTGCAGCACCATCACGCTTCGCGCAAGCTCATCCCGTGTAAGGTTCGGTTCCGGTAGTTCTTGGCTGATGAAGTGAACGAATTTCCAGACCTCCAGTACATTACCCACCTCCACCTCGTAGGGGGGATACACCGGGTTGGTGCTGCACAGGAGCACAGTGCCCTTCTCTTTCAGCTTGTTGTACACCACTTTGAAGACAATACCATCATCCTTGGTGACTACGATGTAGGGCTGGCCATCGCGGATCATCTGCCAGTTCTGCACGTACTCGCCCGTTACCCAAGAACCGTTGCCTACTGGCGGCATACTGTCGCCGCTGATCTGGAAGGTGCGGTACTTGC
>JANOPI010000567.1:0-4106 GCA_031421755.1 Flavobacteriales bacterium
GGTACTCATTGGTTCATTCAAGGAAATGGTTGGTAGCATGGAAAAGGGACTGAAGGGGTTCCGGGGAATGTTGAGTGCTGTTGAGAATTTGCCTCGACTAGAGAAGGAACTCAATCGATCACGGCGGCGAGTGGAAGAGCATGTGCGAGACTTCCTCAGCAAACTGGAAGTTGCGCGCAGATTGTCCAATGAGCTAATCGAACAGCTCGAATCCCAGTAGTTCACTCAATCTTGGCGCGAGTGTTTGGCCATGCGTTCGCCTCGTGCGCTGTGGGCCGTCCCGTCGTGTCAGCAGTTCTCCCCTCCAGTCGCGATCACCGGCCATGCGTCAGCCATACCATCAGCAAGAAAACGTGAAAGCGATCGTTTCCGCTCTTGCTTTGCACCTTCTTCCCATGGACGCACCCATCTCTTCGCCCCGCAATGACCATGAGTGGGAGCAGGCCATTGGCTTGTTGAAGCAGGTGTATGTGGGCGAGGGCTACACGAGCAGCGATCGCGCCGAGGCCTTCATGCGGCGCGCGACGTTCGAAGAAGCCGGTGATATGCTGGTTGCTCGCGGGGCTGAGGGCGCCGTTGTCGGTGTAGTGCTATATCTCCATGCCCACGGTCCGCTCGGTCAGGTAGCGCGTGATGGCGAAGCGGAATTCCGGGTGCTCGCTGTGGCCCCTGAAGCGCGGGGCCAGCGGATCGGTGAGGCGCTCGTGCGGGCCTGCATCGAACGGGGCATGAACGACGGAGCACGGGCCGTGGTGCTATGGTCGCAACCGACCATGCCTGCGGCACATCGCTTATACGAACGCTTGGGCTTCGTGCGCGCCCCTGAGCGCGATCAAGAGGATGCGCGCGGGTTCATGAGGTTGGTGTTCCGGAAGGACCTTGATCCGAATGGTCCAGGGCACGCACAGGCTGGAGATTGAACTGGGCGCTCAGTTGCGATCGCTGATCCACTAAGGCTGCACTCAGAAATTCTGCAAGCCCCATACGTTCAAGCCGTGTACGAAGACGGCTGGCAAGATGCTCTTGGTGCGGTGTGTCATGTACCCCCACAGCAAGCCGAGCGGGATGATGCGCACGCTGCCCATGATCCCTTCATAAAGATCCCCGCCTTCGCCGATCCACTTGGGCGCGTGCATGAAGGCCCATAGGACGGTGGCGATGAACAGGCCCATGGCCGGGTTCTTCAGCCAGGCACCCAACCGTGTTTGCAGCAGCATACGCGCGAATTCTTCCGGAAGCCCGGCGGAGAAAAAGCCCATGATCAGCAAGCCGGTCCAACCTTCTTCAGCGAGGATCGGGCCGATGGTGAGGTCCTCACGCGCGACCAGCAAGGCGGTACCAGCCGTGAGCAGGAGGATCGGCAAGGCCATGAGCGACGATGCCCCGATGGAGAAGCCGAGCTCGCGTGGTTTGTATTTCAACCAGAGCATGATGAGCGCGACGAAGACCGGGAATACGAAGCCGAACAAGGGCAGGAACGCCAGGCGTGCAAGTCCCGGGAGCTGCTCCCAGTCGAGGATGGAGAAGCGGAGGAAGAGGGCCAAGTAGCCGAGTGCGATACATGCCAGCACGATGATCGCTTCGCGGCCCGGCTGTCGCACCGGAAGCTCAGCATTTGTCGCTTTCCATTGCGCGAAGAGATCCACGATGAACGCGCCGACACCCATGGCCGCCACATAAGCGATGGCTTTGGGCAAGCGGTGATGCTGCGCGCCATAGGCCACCACAACAAAGCACGTGATGAGGACGATCGCCGCGAGCAACGGGTTGCGGCGCAATGCAGCGAGTTGAACGTATGCGGTACGGATCAGTAAGGCCATGCTCAAAGATGATGGCTTCAGTGATCCATCCGTGTCGCAGAAATTAGCGCGCGTGTTCTGCTGCGAGTGAACCGTGCGAGCTGTTGGCCTTCCATTTGTACCAGCAGTTCTCCCCTCCGGCCGCTATCTCCGTCCATGCGCTAGCCCTTCCTTCAACTATTAACCACGTGATCGATCACTTCCGGATCATGCCCGAAAGGAGATCCCGGAGCACGGCCTGTTGCTGTGCTGTTGAGCTACCGGGTTGATCAGGTCGCGAATTGACCTCCCGCACATCACCCATTCAGCAAAAGATAAGCGACACATCATCACAGTCAATGGTATCCGGTAGGGAACCTTGCCGTGCGAGCCGCCGTTCAACGGCCACCTGGGTTTCTCCCACGCAGGCAAACGCCTGTTTGTGCATGAAAAACCGATCGATCCTCCTCGTCCTTCAACTCCTGTCCACCGCTGCTGGGGCGCGCGCTGCGACCTGTATCGCCACCGATAGTGGGAACTGGAATACCGTGTCGATATGGTCGTGCGGTGCGGTCCCTGGAAGCGGAGATATAGTGGAGATCCCTGCTGGGATCACGGTTACCATCAGTTCGAACATTGTGTACTCCGGAGCTTCTATACGTATCCGGATACAGGGCACATTACATTTTCAAGGCCCGGGCTCGAAACTCAACCTTCCATGCGGATCCATCTTGGAACTCCTGAGTTCCAGCGCTACGGTATCCGGCAACGGAACTGGGAATAGCCAGACCCTGCGCATATGTAGCGCGACTGTTTGGAGCGTATCGGACGGGTCGGCCACCGGGCCCTTGGTCTGGCCGGTGAACGCGACGTTGCCGGTGGAATTGATCGACTTCAGCGCCTACCAGCATGGCCCCTACGTGCTCCTAGAATGGCGCACGGCCTCGGAACAGAACAGCGACCGCTTTGAATTGCAGCGCAGCTCTGGATCGGAGCAGTATTCGGTATTCGCCAACCAACCGGCCGCTGGGCATTCAACGACGACAACGGAATACACCTGCACGGATCTGCCGCCGACGAACGGGACATGGTACTACCGTCTCGTACAGTACGATTTGGACGGCACCGCGCACGAGGAAAGCGTGGCCGCGATCACGCTTCGCGGCTTGGAAGGAACGAGTTGCTACCCGAATCCGGTGAGCGACCGGCTGTACTTCCGGACCGAAGCGACATCAGGCCTGATAACCATTACCGATGGTTTTGGGCGCGTGATGCAACGGATCGATCCGGGAAGCGCTGGGAACGTGGTCGATGTGTCCGGATGGCCGAATGGGAGCTATCTGTTCACCACGGATGCACCATTGCGAACGCCAGGTCGCATCATGGTCGCGCACTGAACTGGATGTGATGCGCACCGGCATCCGGAGGCCTGGCCCATCAACGCCGATGTAGAGCCCTGTTCTCCGGTCACAACCCGAACCGGTCCCTGAAGTCGTCGACCTTGCGTTTGCCGGTGAGCATAAAGCGGTATTCGGCCTCGTCCTTCTTGCTGTCCTGCTTCATTTTGTCCTCTTTCAGCTCGCTGATCTGCGTGTTGAAATTGGCGTCGCTGCTGTAGGTGAGCATCTGACCGCGGGTGTAACTGAAGAACCAGTAGGTCTGATCGTCCAGCATCAGCAGGATGTGCATGGCGTCCCCGCTGCGTTTCCGTTGGAACTCGATCTTCCCCTTCACGGTGCGGAAGACCGGCTTCTTCAGAATGGTGGCAATACCGATGGGTCCCTGGCTCTGCCAGCTCTGGTCTTCCCCGTTCCATCGCAATTTAACGTCCGCCAGTACCAACGGCTTGATCAGTTCATCGGGCAGCCGCTTGATCTCGCCTTTGATACTGAGTTCGCTGATCAGCTTGTCGCTTTTTTCCTTGCCCAACATTTCGCGCATGCTGCGCTCGTATGGCGTTTTACCGATGTCCACCGCCTTCTGCTCGGGGTAGGCCATGATATCCGTGGCCATCTTCTCCAGGGCGTTGTCATGGAAGAAAAAGTCGAGGTACATGCTCACTTGGGCCACCACACGGGCGCTGTCCCCGGCGCGGAAATCCAGGGTTCCGAAATCATCCGCTTTTACGCGGCCCAGTTCGGTGCCGGTGCCGATGCGTCCGTTGGCTGCGAGCGCACAATTGTCGCTGCTCAGGGTGATCAGATCGCCCGGCAGGTCAGGCTGGCGGATCTTATCCTTGCTGCCGATCATGTAGTTCTTCTTCGCCTTGTCGAAGAACAGCAGCCCTTTGGCCGCGGCCACGGTGCGGTCCGCCTTGGCCTCCTTGCG
>JANOPI010000568.1:0-4402 GCA_031421755.1 Flavobacteriales bacterium
CCCTGTGCCGGAACGTCCAGCATCAGCACCGTTCCCAATGCGAACAGGCTCGTGTAGCGCGCAGCCATGGCTCAATAGATCTTGACCGTTCCTGCGTTCACGTCATTCTCGCAGCCACTGTTCATGTCAGCGCACCTCTCCCGGTCTACGCAATTGGTGAAGCAGAGCGCTTCACAGTAATAGGGTGTTGAGGATGTGTTACAGGCGGCCACGAGCGTGAAACTCCCGTCGTACACCTCGTACTTGCAGGCGCCCGTATTGGGCGGCAGAGAATAGGTTACGTTCGATCCGGCACCTACAGTAAGCAGGACGGAGCTTTGCGTTCCAGTGCAGACCCAGAAATTGTTACCCTCATGACAGTCGCCGGTAGCGAAGTAGATCCTTACTTTATAGTCGCAGTCAGGGTCGTTGTTGATCAGGTAGACTACCTGCGCCTCGGCCGTTCCGCTCGCGGCGATGAGAAGCGCGCTCATGAGGAGACAACGAAGCAGGGTACGGAACAAGCGGCTCGCGCCTGTGCTTAGGGCAACGGGCAGTTGGCTGTTGGCTTTCAGGGTGAAGGGGTTTTCCGCAAGCTACTATTCGCGTGCGACTGTGCGTGCATACAGTGCGAAACCACCCGATCCACGCGTGAAAGCCTTGGTTGGCGGTGCGAGAATGCCAGCAGCCCGGAAAAACAGTTCAATCGGCCTGCTTTTCTCCACCATCCACGGCGAGCAGGAAGCCTTGCACGGCCCAGAGCACGATCCTGAAACCGAGCGCCCACCAGAAGCGTGACAAGTATTCTACCCCTGAGGCATCGCGACACAAGGTTCACGTACGCTCCTTTGGAAGTTGGATCTTGTATCTTATGTCTTGTAGCTTATTGGACCACCAGCCGCGCTTGTCCTACCACAGCGCCGCCATCCAAAAGGCACACGGTGTACATGCCGTTGGCCAGGCCGCTCACGTCCACCGTGGAATTGAGCGCGACGTATCCGTTCACCTCCCGCAGCATGCGCCCGGTGTTGTCGTGCATGCGGACCCGCGGTGTTGTGATGTTCTCCGGTAAGCGCAAATGGATGCTTGAAGAGGCGGGGTTGGGCCAGATCGCGAACCGGGCTGGTGAGGTCTCAAGGAACCCTGTGTGCCCCTCGTTGAACTCGCTGTCGTGGTAGCGTTTGATCTGGTTGGTGTGGCCTACTTGGTTGTGTGGATTTGCCAGCGGAACCGCATTCTGGACATAGCCGCAACCGACGCCTTGTACGTTGGGAAGTTCGATAACGTCCAGCGCATTGCCGCTATGGGTGACATAGATCTTCCCATTGGGTGCCAATTCCATCGCGCTCGGTGTCGGATCTGAAAAGGTACCGGTGAATGGGATATTGAAGACCCTCGTTCGCGAATTCTGGATGGCGGTCGTATCTCCGGCGAGCAGATCGTACTGGTCCACATAGCGATCCAATGTATCGAGGCCCGGGAGATAGAGTTTACCTCCATCTTGTGAGAATTCGATACCGTAGGCCTGATGGTGCATCGGCAGGGTGAACCAGTATTCTACCTCCCCTGTTGCATCGTCAAAGTGGAAGACTTGCGCGAGTCCTGGTCGAAGGGTGTCATTTCCACAGATCCAGTTCAACGATGTTACGGCGACCAGATCACCTTGATAGGAGCATTTCATCTCTCCCTGTCGGTTGCTGCTCGTTGGGCATCCACCATAGTCGGCGCTATGGACGGCACCGGTATGGCTCACTACGGCGACAGTATCCAGGCCACTGCTGGAAAGCTGATAGGCGAGAAATTTGTCGCTTTTCCACTCATGGACCAGGACCCAATAGTCCTCGCCGTTCGCGTGTGGAGTGCCTGTGAGCCGTTCAGTCAGGTTGTAGCTGAAGCTCACCTCGTCACCCACCACAGCCCCTGTTCCGCTCTCAGCGTTCATATCCACCACCATATGCACCAATTTGGGCTTGCGGAAGATGGATAAGGTGGAGTCAGGGGAGGCTTCGATCATCAGCACATCATAGAGCGAAGTAATCCCTGGCCGGGGAAGGATCAGTTGGCCTTGTGTGACATCTGAATTGAGGTAGGCCGCAGGCGAGAAGTACATTTCTTCTCCATCCGCACGAAAGATCCGTCTGCGAGCCGCGTAAAAAAGGAAGGTGCACGAAGTGTCCGAGATCGCGGCATTGGATTCACTGCTACCGTAGGGGATGGAGAAAAGGACCGACGGCTCCCCGTTCATGCCACCGAGGACAGATCCGGGATATTGCTCCAGATTCTTCCCTGCGATGGCCCAATGTGCATTCCGGTTCTGGGCCGAGGCCATCAAGGTCATCCAAACGACGAACAAGGTAAGTGTTGCACCTCTTGCTTGCTGACGCACCTCGGCGTGCGAGGTCATTGCTCCGCGAATTTGATGGTTGTAGTTTTCTGCGTGACGGTGATGTCGACGGAGATCAGCGGTCCGCCGCAGTCAAGATCCTCCAAGAGACAATTTTGTGCGGCACAACCGCAGTGGGCGATCGGGTTGGAACTACCGTCAAGGATGGTCACAAAACAGACCTCGCTATTGTTCGGGGTCGTAGCGCTTGAATTTGTATTGGCACTGGAGTAATAGGTGATCACATCCATGTTCGGCGCACAGACGGTCGCGGGTGCATTCGGCGGATCCCAACTGCAACCGACATCCGCATAGCGGACCACCACGCCCCAATTGCAATCTGATGTATTCTCGATGTAGACGTTCTGCGCGGTGGCCACCATTCCAAGGCTTGTCCCCAATGCGGCCATAGCAAAAAAGCGGCTAACGAATGTGACGAGCGATACCCGGCCCGGCTTCAGGGTAACAGGCAGTTGGCACTTGGCACTTGGCTTTCATGGTGAAGTGGTTTTCCGAAAGCTACACCGGCCAAAGCGGATTTCGCAAGGGCGGTTGAAAACTTCGGTAGTCAGGTCCGGTCGTTCTTCTCCCCGCCGTCAACGGCCAGCAGGAAGCCTTGCACGGCCCAGAGCACGATGCTGAAACCGAGCGCCCACCAGAAGCTGTTCACGCTGAAGCCATCGAGCAGATGTGCCGCCAGCATCACCATGCCAGCGTTGATCACCAGCACGAAGAGGCCGAGGGTGAGGAGCGTAACGGGCAAGGTGAGCAGGATGATCAGCGGCCGCACCACGGTATTGAGCACACCGAGCACGATGGCCACCCATATGGCCGCCGGGAATTCCCCGAGGTGAACGCCGCTCAGGAGCAGGTCCGTGACCAGCACGGCGATGGTGGAAATGATGAGACGTATGAGGAGCTTCATGGCTGCAAAGAAAGTGGTGAATGACGAGTGGCGGGTCTGCATAAGCAGCTGCCACTCGTCACTCACCACGCGCTACTCGTCACTCAATGAGAAACCTCCGGCGCTCTATTGCTTCACGAGCTTGCGCGCTTGCGCGTTCCCGTTCTGGGTGATCACCACGAAATAGGTACCGTTGGGCCGATCGCTCATGTCGAGGACGCGTTCGTAATTGCCCTTGAAGCCGGTGACGCTCTCGTGGTAAACGCGGTCACCGTTCGCGTCATGTACGTCCACGTTCAGGTCGCCGCGCTCAGGTACCTGGAATGCGAGATCGAAAGAGCCGCTGCTGGGGTTGGGGGAAACGCGCAGGCCCGGAAGTTCGAGCGTTGATTCGAGGCCGGTCACGCCTTTGTTCTTCAGTACATCGCTTTCTTCTTTGGAGAGCTTCACGGCGTCAATGGTCACACGCATCTCGCGGGTCACCTCACCGCGCAGATCGCGCCGGAGGCGGTCCATCTCACGGCGCAGTTCGTCCATTTCGCGGCGGTGCTCATCCCTGTCACGCGCATGTTCGGCCATGTCGCGCGCGTGCTCCGCGAGGTCCTGCCTGTATTCCTGCATGTCCTGTTCGTACGCGGCTTTGTCTTCGGGATCCATGTCCTGTGGCATGGGCGGCATCGGGGCCAGTGGCGCCATGGGTGCGAACAATTGGAAAGGCGCAGCACCATCGCCGTCCCAGTTCCAGGTCATCTGTTCGCGTTGCCCGAGTTTTCCGCTGAAGGTGATCTCCTTATTATCACGTTCCACGCGTAGTTGCGCATCGGAATCCGGCTGGCTGTCCTCCATCAGGTCGGCGAGGTCCTCGAAGTTCTCGATGTTCTTCCCGTTGATGGATCGGATCACATCCCCTTTCTTCAGGCCCATGCGCTCGGCCGCGCTGCTGTCCACCACGTTGGTGATGCGCACGCCACCGTTTTCAGGCATGTCCTCCCCGTCCACACCGAGGAAGGCACCGCTCTGTTCGGTGCTGAAGGCGTTGGCGAGTTCTTCCATTGCGCGATCATGTTCCTCCATTGCACGATCATGGTCCTGCATGGCCCGGTTGTGCGCATCGTTGTCCTCGCTCCAGTTCCAGC
>JANOPI010000569.1:0-3471 GCA_031421755.1 Flavobacteriales bacterium
TCCACCTGCTCTTCCGCTTTTTCGCACAGGACGCGGCATCGAAATACAAGGCGCCACCGATCGTGCTGCGCGATGATGCGCTGCAACTGCTGACCGCCTACCGTTGGCCGGGCAACGTGCGTCAGTTGCGCAACATCGTAGAACAATTGAGCGTGATCGAACAGACGCGCGAAGTGGACGCGAAGACCTTGCGCGGGTATCTACCCGAGCAGAGTACAGCGCTGGTGCCGATGGGCGGATCCGGGCAAGGAGCCGATAACATCAACGAGCGGGAGCTGATCTTCAAGTTCCTCTTCGACATGAAGAGCGACCTGAACGCGCTGAAGGAACAGGTGAAGGTGATGACCGGCGGGCAGCCCATGCCTACTGCCATGCCACCGGTCTACCGCGATGACTATTTCGTGCAACCGACCAGTCCGCAAGGAACGGTGAGCATACTTCCCGCAGGAACGCAGCATGAGGACATCGACCACACCGAAGTGGAGGAAAGCCTCAGCTTGGAAGAGAAGGAGAAGGAGATGATCCGCAAGGCGCTGACGAAACACCGCAACAAGCGGAAGAACGCGGCGCAGGAACTGGGGATCAGTGAGCGTACGTTGTACCGGAAGATCAAGGAGTATGACATTCCTTGAAGATGCTTCAAGCTTTAAGCCTCAGGCTTCAAGCTTCAAGAAATGCCTCCTTGGTGGTATTTCTTGTCGTGGGTTGGGGGTGATCCTCCTTGGTATCGTGTTGGCGACTTCCGGTTGTCGAGTGAATTATGGATTCACAGGCGGTGATGTGGGTGATGCACGGACGGTGAGTGTGGATGTGATCGAAGCCCGAGCACCGTTGGCCACGCCGCTGAGTGCGCAGGTGCTGACGGAAACGCTGCGCGACCTCTTGTTGGCCCAAACGCCAATGAAGCTGAAGCGTGAAGAGGGCGATGTGCAATACAGCGGTGCATTGACGGGCTATGATGTGCAGCCGGTGAACATCCAGGCGAACGAAACGGCGGCGTTGAACCGGTTGACGATGACGGTGAGCATCACTTACATCAACAAACTGGAACCCAAGAAGAACGCCGACTTCTCGGTGTCGCGTTTCTCTGATTACGACAGCTCCCAAGATCTTGTGACGGTTGAGGAAAGTCTGGCACGGGATATCGGAAAGCAACTTGCGCAGGATATCTTCGATCGCACATTGGGGAATTGGTAAGGGGATGGAGCGCGAACGTTTGACCCGATTGGTGCAGGATGCCGCCGCTGTAGAGCGCGGGGACCTGGCTGATCTGCGCGACCTTACGCAACGCTTCCCGTGGTTTTCCGGCGCTCATGTGCTTTTGGCGGCAGGTGTGCAAAAGGCCGGAGAAGTGCTTTCCGAAGAAACCATGCGAGCCAGTGCAGCGCACATCCCTTCACGCACAGCGCTTTTCGACCTGGTGCATGCTGCGGAACCTGCACCGCCCCACCCCCTGACGATCGTACCCAAGGAACCACCGGTCGCCACACCACCTGTGGCAGTGGAAGAAGTGAAGCCCGTTCACGCAGTAGTGAATGTTCGCATCCCCGTGGAAGAGGTTGTTCCGGAGCTGGAATTACCCGCAGCCCGGACTTCAGTGGAAGAGGTGGCCATCACGAGTGAACGAAACGCTGAAGAGCAAGCCTTGCTGCAAGCGGTTGATGATCTTGTGGACCAGGCCGGGCAAGAAACACCGGCAGTGGAGGAAGACCCATTGGAACGCCAGATCCTGGAGGCAGCGCTCGCCAGCGCCTACGACTTCACGTGGATGCAGGAGGTCCAGCCTGGGGATAAACACATTGAGCATCCGGCCACCGCACCTGAACCGCCACCGATCTTTCCGCCGCAGGAGCCGTTGGTACCGATCGCGCCGTTCGAGCACAAGCGGGCCATCACCCGGCACGACAAGCTCAGCTTCACGGCATGGCTGGATGCTAACGAGGAAACGGCGAAACCGCAAGCCCCTGATGTGCAGCGCAATGCGGAGATCCCAACCGCCATTTCGGATTGGATCCGCGCTGAACCGGAGGTGGAAGCGCCGCCTGCGGAACCAACACCAGAGGACAGTGTTGTAGATCAGCGCACTGTGGCCAAACCGGCTGTTAAGCCCTTGCCGAAGGAATCGCTGGGAACCTCGGACCTGATAGACCGGTTCATCAATCAACAACCGCCCGTGGCGGCCAAGTCGGAGTTCTACACCCCGCAGCAAGCCGCCAAACGCAGCTTGGACGACACCCTAGGCTTGGTAACCGAAACGTTGGCGCGGGTTTACGAGAAACAGGGCAATCTCCCCAAGGCCATCGATGCATATCACCGGCTGGCATTGAAATACCCAGCTAAAAGCGCTTACTTTGCGGCCCTTCAAAAAGAGCTTGAGGGTCAATTGAACAAGTAGTCATGGTCGCCATCTCCATCATCATTCTCATCGTTTGTGCCCTTTTGGCCCTCGTTGTACTTGCCCAGAACCCCAAAGGCGGTGGTCTCGCTGCCGGTTTTACCGGAGCACAGCAGATCGGTGGCGTACAGCGCACGGCCGACTTCTTGGAAAAAGGCACTTGGACCTTGGCTGGTTCCCTTATGGTGCTTTGCCTCGTCTCCACCTCTCTCCAGACCAGCGCCACCGCTGAGATGGACGAGTTGGACACCCCGGCCGTTGAGCAAGCTGCTCCTGCCGAAGGTGGACAAGCCCCAGCTGCTGAGGCACCAGCCGGTGACGCGCCTGCTGAGCCTGCGGCGCAGTAATCATTCCTCTTTGTCAGCTTGTCAGTTCATTACTGACGATCCACGGCCAGTTTTTCCTTGGGCTGTCGATCCTGTCAGCTTCCTACCCTATCGTGCCTGATGGCATAGGTATTGACAAGCGGCGGTGCGTCCCAACGGGCGCTAAACCATCCCTATCGATCAAGACCTATGGCAAACAAAGTGAAGCCCCTGGCCGACCGCGTGCTTGTTGAAGCAGCGGCAGCCGAAGAGACCACCAAGGGTGGCCTGTACATCCCCGATACCGCCAAGGAGAAGCCCCAGCGTGGCAAGATTATCGCTGTTGGCACCGGCCGCGTGGCCGATGATGGCAAAGTGACCCCGCTGACCGTGAAAGTTGGCGACGAGATCCTGTACGGCAAATACAGCGGCACCGAGCTCAGCCTCGAAGGCAAGGACTACATGATCATGCGCGAAAGCGACATCTACGCTGTCCTGAACTGATCCAAATCCACAGTACGGGCCAATGATTATTGACCCCAACTCATCCCCTAAAGAAAATGGCAGCCAAGAACATCCAATTCGACATTGACGCACGCGATCGCTTGAAGCGTGGCGTCGATCACCTCGCGAACGCCGTGAAGGTGACCCTCGGTCCCAAGGGCCGCAACGTGATCATCGACAAGAAATTCGGTGCGCCCCAGGTGACCAAGGACGGTGTGACCGTGGCCAAGGAGATCGAGCTGAAGGACGCCGTGGAGAACATGGGCG
>JANOPI010000570.1:0-2127 GCA_031421755.1 Flavobacteriales bacterium
ATCATCATCCTGGGAGCGTTGATGCAGATCGGGTCAGGCAGCGCGCTGGTTGTCATCCTCGCAGCGCTTGCGGTCTTTATGGCCGGGATCAACATCTTTGGTGGCTTCATGGTCACCCGGCGGATGCTCGCCATGTTCCAGAAGTCGTAAGGGGCCAGCCATGGATTACGGATTTACCACGGCGGCCTATGTCGTTGCAGCGGTTCTCTTCATCCTCTCGCTGGGGGGACTTTCGGGCCAGGAAAGCGCCAAGCGCGCGGTCTGGTATGGCATCGCAGGCATGGCTCTGGCGGTTGCCGCCACCCTTTACGGCCCCGGAGCGGGCAACTGGCTGATCAGTCTTGTGATGATCGCGGTTGGCGGCGCGATCGGCTGGGTCGTGGCCCAGCGTGTCCAGATGACCGAGATGCCGCAGCTTGTGGCCGCGATGCACAGCCTTGTCGGTCTGGCGGCGGTGTTCATCGGCTTCAACACCCATATCGAACTGGTGCGCGTCGCGGGCATGGATGACGCGGCCCGGGCCTTGCTTGACGGCTTTGCCGCCGTTGTCGGCAAGAAGTCGGGGGTCGAGGTCACCATCCTGCGGGTGGAAACCTTCCTTGGTGTGTTTATCGGGGCTGTCACCTTCACCGGGTCGGTCATCGCCTTCGGCAAGCTTGCAGGCCGCGTCGACGGCAAGGCGAAGAAACTGCCGGGCGGGCATCTTCTGAACGCCACCGCGGCGGCGGTGGCGATCCTGCTTTTGGTGGTCTATCTGCAAACCGGATCTTCGCTTGCGCTGATCGGCATGACGATTGCGGCCTTCTTCATCGGTTATCACCTTATCATGGGGATCGGCGGCGCGGACATGCCGGTCGTCGTGTCCATGCTGAACAGCTATTCCGGCTGGGCCGCTGCCGCCATCGGCTTTTCGCTGTCGAATGACCTGCTGATCGTCGTCGGCGCGCTGGTCGGATCGTCCGGCGCGATCCTGAGCTACATCATGTGCAAGGCGATGAACCGGTCGTTCATTTCGGTGATCCTGGGCGGCTTTGGCAACACCGCCGGCCCGCAGATGGAGGTGACGGGCGAACAGATCGCCATCGACACCGAAGGGGTGGCCGCAGCCCTGAACGATGCCGACAGCATCATCATCATTCCGGGCTACGGCATGGCCGTGGCGCAGGCGCAGCAGTCTGTGTCTGAACTGACCCGCAAGCTGCGCGCCAAGGGCAAGACCGTGCGCTTTGCGATCCACCCGGTCGCGGGGCGCTTGCCCGGCCACATGAACGTGCTGCTGGCCGAGGCGCGGGTGCCTTACGATATCGTGCTGGAAATGGATGAGATCAACGAGGATTTCCCCAATACCGATGTGGCTATCGTCATCGGGTCGAACGACATCGTTAACCCGGCGGCGCAGGACGACCCCAACAGCCCTATTGCCGGCATGCCCGTCCTGGAATGCTGGAAGGCCAAACAGGTGTTCGTCAGCAAGCGCGGGCAGGGCACTGGGTATTCGGGCATTGAGAACCCCTTGTTCTACAAGGAAAACACCCGGATGTTCTATGGCGACGCGAAAAAGTCGCTGGATGCGCTTTTGCCGATGATCGACTGACAGGCCGGTTGGCCCGCGCGTTCTCATGCGGGTGGGCAGATTGCCCACCCTGCCGGCAAGGTTGCCAGCCCGCTTGCATGCCTTTCAGGGAATGATCCGGGTATACTTGATCCCGCCCAGCGTCGCCCCGGCGATAAGGCCCTGCTGGCCAAAGACCAGTGCAATCACTGGGTCAAGCTCGGTCGTGTCCTTGCCGATGCTTGCCCCCTGTTCCGGGGTGGCATAGCGCACGTCGGCACCCACCGCCCAGCCCGAGGACCTGCGGAAGCCTTCCAGCGCCTCGGGGGTCATGAAAAACAGCGCGTGGGCATATTGCTGCGCGCCGATCTGAAAGCCGATCGTGGCTCGGGTGGCCGAATAGTAGTCGACCGTGACCCCCTGGATCCGCAGCGCCCCGCGTCCGAAGGCCCCGCCAAACCCGGCACCGATCTCGGTCATCAGCGGCATGTACAGCACCCCCGCCGCCCGGCTCGCAAGATCGCGGGTCCCCGGATACTGGCTGAACAGGAACTCCTCGGTCGCCGAAACAGATC
>JANOPI010000571.1:0-13420 GCA_031421755.1 Flavobacteriales bacterium
CCCTTTCAAATGCATCCGGACGGCTTGTTTGCGCCGTTCGTGTTTCACATCCCAACTGTCCTTCCTTGCATCGTTGCGGCTCATGCCGCGAATCAACACTCCGCAGCTTCAGGATCCAAACGCAATCGTGCCGGATCTATAGAGTATCGTGGTAGACAATAGCGGTGGTCACCAGATTGTCGAACGGTACTGACGTGAACCAGGCCCCATCTGTGTAAACGCAAAAGTGCATGGCTTGCTCTGTTGTGCCGATGTTGTCCAACAGATTGCCGGTTGCGTAGAGCTCGTCGGAAACGGTATCGGTGTATAAGATCAAATAGTTCGCTCCATCAACAGGCAGGTCAGCATCGGCCCACCACTGGCCTCGGGCGCCGGTGGTTGTCAAGAGCATCAACACAAGAGCCAAAGCCTTCATTCTAAGATAATCACCTTCGTGGTAGGCATTCCATCTGTGAGGACGAAATATGTTCCTGCCCGAAGACCTTGGATCTGGATGGGAATCGAACCTTCCCCGGTCCAGATTACCGGATAGGTTGCACACTTCCGACCACACGTGTCATAGATATCCAAGAAAGGCCCCGTTCCATTCCCGATCAGCTTGAACCAACCATCGCCCATTATCTGGCAATGGGTGCTTCGTTGCACAGATTCTACGGAGATTGTTTCCATTGTCTTGGAGTGAAGGCTGCAGAATTTGGTGAGGAAACCATCCGCAGGGTAGGTGCCAATGTCGTTGTATGATCCATCGAAGTAGGCCGGACTAACGGATGGTTCAAGCGGGAAATAGGAGTTGATGTCCGTCCATTTGGAGGTCTGCCCGCCGGCGAAGAGCGAGTGTTCTTTAGCGCACAACGTCCATATGCGCTCTTGGACCGGCCCCGCTTCACCACCGAAGTAGGTACACCAAAGCAACACGTCAACTTCTGGTTTGAACATAGCTACGAAGCAGTCCAAGTCGACACCCGCGTTGGGATAAATATTCGCTTCGTTGAACAAATAGTACGCGCTCGGATGGTGTCGGGCGTGAGTGTGTAGAGTTGTGACCGGACTGTTACGTAACGTACGGTATCTTTTGAGAAGTACGATTGGATGCCGACACCTTCAGACAAGAATTTGATCTCAGGCACGGCCGAACCATTCGTGCCGTTCAACTGACCATCATTCGATTCATAGCCGGTTGAGTTCGGAACCTGATCGCCGTCTGGATCGGTTGGTTGGGCTTGCGCGGAGAAAGGGAGTGCCAGCAGAAACAGGGGCACGGTGAACCAGGTTTTCATGTTGGGCCGGTTCTTGGGAGCATGAATGTATCTGCCCGGCGCACTCCTGCGTGTTCCTTAGTTGCGATCGAATGTGCTAGGTTCAGCCCCATTCATGGAACCCTACTTCACGACCTCATCCCACAATTCGATCGCGTTCTCGTTGTTCACGCTGATGCGGGGGATGTCGTCATAGATGGAGATCTTGCCGGTGATGCAGACCTGCTTGTTCTGGAGGTAGGTGACGGGGTCGTAGTGGAAATTGGGCCCGTTGTAGTCCCAGATGGTGGCGTAGAACTCCTGGTTGGGGTGGTTGCGGTCCAGGTTGAGGTATACGGCGTTGGCCTTTTTGGTGCGGCGGGTGCTCACCACGGTACCGCAGATGGTGGCGGTCTGTCCGATGTGGTATTTGGCCTGAGTGGTGTTGAAGCGGCCACCGGGCAGTGGGGCTTTCATCGGGGCCACGTCACCGGCCGCGGGATCGCCGCCGACCATCCAGGCCTTCACATCGGTCATGGCTTCGATCGTGTTCTCGGTAGCATCATCCACTGCGGGGAAAAGATCCAATCCGGTGAGTTTTTCCACACTGTCGATGGACACGGCATGGCTCAGCAGGTTCATCTCCGCCGGTCCGTTCTTCATCACGAAGGCAATGCCCTTTTTGTCCGGCCCATCCAGGTCGGCGAATGCTTTGAAGCAGTAGGTGGGAATGCTCACCTTCTCGATGGTGGTGGGTGTGGTGAGCGTGGCCTGTCCATCAGCGATCACAGGACCGGTCACGATGAAGACCTTCTCCTGCGCGTAGTGGACATAGCGCCGTCCCCAATCTTCGAGGTCGGCCCAGGCCTCGCGGTTCATTTCGGCTTTCTGCGGGGCGATGTTGCTGTAGAGGTAGGTGGCATCCAGCGCTTTCTGGCTCCAGCGCATATCGGCGCTCGGCACCATGTGGCCACGGTCGAAACCGCTGTTCCAGTATTCATCGAAGAGGTCGGTATGCCCTTTCACCAGGGGATCCGGCTTGAAGGAATCGACCCGCGCGAGGCTTCCTTTCATGATGTCGGGCAGCACGATGTGGGCGGTCCACTTCGGAACGTGGTGCGCCTCAACCCAAACGAGCGAATGACCGGGATGCGTGGTAACGACCTCTCCAGCGGCGAGCGCAGGCAGGCCGAATGCGCCGAGGTCGCGTTGCATGATGGTGAGTTTCGCGTCCTCGATCGGGCCGTGCAGCGCTTTCTCCTGATCTTCGAGTTGGCTGAGCTGAGCTTGCAGTTCTTTCAACCGCGCTTCGGGTTCCTGCTGTGCGTTTGCGAGAAGCAGGTGCAGGCAAACAGGAGCGAGCAAGGCGTAGCGGAGTGTCATCGTTCGGCGAAAGTAGGTTCGGGTGTGTCAGCGGCGCGAGGTCGCGATCAGGGCGGCCAGCTCATGCAAGGCGTGTTCCAAGAGCTGATCAGCGCCTGCGGTTGTTCCTCCTTTCCACCGGTACACCTCGGAAGGCGCTGCGGAACGATCGTTGTTCAACTCCCCAGCGATATCCAATCTTTCCTGCGCTTGCACGAAGAAGCGCCCGGTCTTCGCGTGCAGTGTGCCGAGGTATTCCTGTTCTTCTTGTCCCGGTGTGGGCACCACGAGGGCAGACCGGCCGATGCGCACGAGGTCCATCAAGGTGGTGTAGCCTGTGCGGCTCACGATCAATTCGGCTTTCATCAGCGCCCCGGTGAGCGCGTCACCTCCGAGGTGGCTCAAGCGGCGCACATTGCCGATCATTTCATCCAACACCGGTTCGGGCTTGCCGCGCACGAGTAGGTGCTTCCCGGGGATGAGCGGAAGTTGTTTCATCAGCTCATCTTCGAGCAATGTGCGTTGCGGCTCGGGTCCACTGATCACACAAACGATGCGGTATTTTTCTTCCGGAGCGATCGCCTTCTCAGGGTCCATGCGGCTCATTGGCCCGATGTAGCGGGCGTTATGCGGCATGTTCCGGCCGTGCGAAAGATCCCCCGCGAGGCCTGGAGCTTTCGCGTCATCAGGGATCCAACAGCGATGGAAACGCCGGATGTTGTGGAGGTTGAAGCGGCGCAACAAGCCCTGTGCAAGGGGCGTGAACGGGAATACCTGGTGTGTGATCAGCACGCTGGGCAGTCCTTCCGCACGGATACCGAAGCGTTGATCGCTGATCACCGCATCGAGTTGCAGTTGCCGCCGCAGGTTGAGGAAGAGGTGATGCTCTTCACGCACGCTCCGCAGCATGGCTGGGAATTGCGCGGCCATTGCCCAGGCCTGCGAGCCGCCTTTCGCGTAGCGCACTTCCACACCGGGCACACGCACATGTGGCAGATCCGGGAACGCATCCAGCAACAAGGCCAGCGGCCCTTTGTCCGCACCTATCACGGGTCGAGCGTCCAATTCGCGCAGCCGTTGGATGATGGGAATGCAGCGCGTGCTGTGGCCCAAGCCCCAATCGAGCGGGGTGATCAGGATGCGGGCACCGTAGAACATGTTGGCGAAGGTCGGGCGTGCATCTTTGCCGTCTGTTGTCAGTTATTGGTTGTCGGTTGTCCGGCGAAATGGAGAAAGCGCGCGATGCTCGTGCGACAGTTTCCGTCCGCAAGCGGTCGGCAGCCTGACAACCGTCAACCGACAACCGACAACCGACAACCGAACAATGAGCCACGGCAAACTCGAACGCTTCGCGGAGAACGCCACGTTCGCGCATGTGCTTCAACCGACGTTTGAAGAAGTGACCGATGGCACCTTCGCCATGAAGGGCAAATGGAACAGGGATTTCTTCCGGCGCGAAGCCCCGTTGGTGCTGGAGCTCGGGTGCGGCAAGGGCGAATACACCACGGGCTTGGCGCAGCAGCGGCCGGAGCGCAACTACATCGGGGTGGACATCAAAGGCGCGCGGATCTGGCGCGGGGCGAAGACCGTCCAAGAGCTGGGCCTCACCAACGTCGGATTCCTGCGCACACATGTGGACCACTTGCTGAAGGTCTTCGGCCCGAACGAAGTGAGCGAGATCTGGCTCACCTTCAGCGATCCGCAATTGGGCAAAGACCGGAAGAAGCTCACGTCACCCTTGTTCATGGACCGGTACCGGGAAGTGTTGGTGCCCGGCGGCATCATCAACCTGAAGACCGACAGCCCGGAGCTTTACGAATACACCATGGAACGCGTGGCGGAATTCAAACTGCCCTTGTACGAGCATAGCGCTGACGTGTACGGCGAGCTGGTGCCACGGCTTTCACCGGCGGACCAAGCGGTGTTGAACATCCGCACGTTCTACGAGTCCATGTGGTTGGGGGAGGGGAAGAAGATCCACTATTGCCGGTTCGGGATCGGGTAGGGCCGTTGGAGGTCATGCCCCGACCGGTCATGGTTCCTGGCCTACCGCTGCACCCCCCGCCCCCCTTGCACCGATCGAAGATCCCCCTACCTTCGCCCCGCTTTTATCCGAGGGGTTCTTTGGCGAGAACACGCAGGAAGTAAGGCAAAACCCTAAAACTCACTCAGTCAGTCGAACTCATGAACATTTACGTCGCCAACATCGCGTACAGCGCGAAGGATGAGGATCTCCGCGAACTTTTCGAAGCTTTCGGTGAAGTGACCTCGGCCAAGATCATCATGGACAAAGCCACCAACCGTAGCCGCGGCTTCGGATTCGTGGAGATGTCCGACGACACCGCCGGCAAGGCGGCGATCGAAGGGACCAACGGGAAGGGCTTCCATGGCCGCGACCTGGTGGTGAACGAGGCGCGTCCTCGTACGGAAGGTGGCCCAGGTGGAGACCGTGGTGGTTTCCGCAGCGGTGGCGGCGGCGGCGGTGGTGATCGTGGCGGCTACCGCGGAGGCGGTGGTGGTGGCGGAGACCGCGGCGGATACGGCGGCGGTGGTGGCGGAGGCCGCGACCGTGGCGATCGCGGTGGTGGCGGTGGATACCGTCGCGACGAATACTAGGACCAGCAACCTCAAGGAAACCCCCGGCGTAACCGGGGGTTTCTTCTTTTCACACCGGCCCATGAACGTGAAAATGATCGAATGGGCGGTGCGCTTGTTGAACCAAGGACCGTTCCATCCGTCCAGCGTCGTGTTTCATCCGTTCCGTCGGCAGCTCCGATGAAGGGGTCCCTAGTTTTGCTGAAGATGCCTCATCCGTCCTTGCGTTCTGTTCTCGTGCTCCTCGTGGGGGCCTTCATGCTCGTGGCAGCGGCGCAGCGCCCAGGTGGTGGCGGCCCTCGTTCCGCGGCTCGGGTGTTTGGGCGCGCGATCGATTCATCCACGAAGAAAGGCGTCGAGTTCGCGACGGTGAACCTGCTCGCGGCGGCGAAAGACAGCACCGTGAGCGGTGCGTTGACGGAGGAGAACGGCGACTTCGCCATGGACGCAGTGCCTGCGGGCACCTACCGGTTACGTATCGCATCCCTGGGCTACACCACGTTCGAGAAAGCGGTGACCATAGCGGCCGGGAATACCGAACAGGATCTGGGCAACCTGTTGTTCGAGGCGGGGGCCACCCTGTTGAAACCAGCGGAAGTAACGGCTGAGCGCGCTCAAACGCAGCTGCAAGTGGATCGGCGCGTGTACAATGTGGACAAGGACCTGAACGTGCGCGGCGGCAACGGCTTGGACGTGATGAAGAATGTGCCTGGACTCAGTGTGGATGCCGACGACAACGTGCAGCTGCGCAACGGCAGCCCACAGATCATGATCGACGGCCGACCATCGGCACTCAGTTTGGACCAGATCCCGGCGGACGAGATCGAGCGCGTGGAGGTGATCACCAATCCTGGCGTGGCCTTCGATGCGAGCAGCAGCGGCGGCATCATCAACGTGGTGCTGAAGAAGAGCACGCGCCCCGGCTACTACGGACAAGTGCAAGTGAACGGGGGCACCAACGGGCGCATGGGCGGCAACTCCAACCTGAACGTGAAGGATGGCCATTGGGCCTGGAACATCAGCGGCAACATCAGCGTGAACGACAACCGCACCACGAGCAGCGCGCTGCGCGACAGCTACACCGAGGGGCTCCTCTCCGAGGCCTTCCGGCAGAGCGGTGATTCGCGCAACAAACGCACGCATTTCGGTGGTCGGATCGGCGCGGAAGTACAGGTGAGCAACCGCAGCACGCTCACCTTCGGCGGCAACGTCCGCGGCCGTTCCTACAACAGCGATGACGATCTGGACTGGACCGAACGCAATGGCGCTGGAACGCTAACGGGAAGCGGCGGCCAGGTGAATGACGGGTCGAATGAAGGGGTGGACATGAGCGCGCAGGCCGGCTTCAAGCACAAGTCGCCGGTGGCCGGCCGCGAATGGACCACCGACTTCACCTACAACCGCAACCGGCGGAACAATCGATCGGGCTTCACCACCACGAGTTTCGGTAGTGACGGTGGGGCGTTGCCGGGCGGCGAACGCGTGCAGAGCAGCACCGGAACCACCGAAGGCGATCAGTTCACCTGGCAATTCGATCGGCAGGATCCGCGGAACGAACGCACCAAGTTCGACTACGGCCTGCGCAGCAACGTGCGCTTGGAGCGCAGCATCCTGGATGTGGTGGTGGGCACGGACACCAGTGGAACGCAAGCGGAACCCGATCTGAGCAACGACTACCGCATCACCGACGTGGTAAACGCCGCCTACGTCAACTGGATCCACAAGCTGAACGAAAACTGGGGCGTGCAGGCGGGCCTGCGTCTGGAACAGACCTGGTTCGAAGCGGACGTGCGCGATCCGGACGGGCTGCGCCGGGAGACGTTTACCTACCGCTATCCGAGCAGCACGGACGATGTGGCCCGCGCAGTGTTCCCCGCGCTCTACCTGAGCCGCAAATGGGAAAGCGCGCGCGAGTTGCAGTTCAACGTATCGCGCAAGATCAGCCGGCCGAACTTCTTCCAGGTGATGCCCTTCATCATGTTCAGCGACTCGCGCAACATCCGCTTGGGCAATCCCGCGCTCGCACCTGAGTTCATCAGCCTGGCCGAGGTGAACCACCTGCTGCCCTTCAAGAAGAATCCACGAAGCAACTGGCTCACCTCCGTTTTCATGCGGTACACGGACAATGTGATCACCGGATTCGCGTATCCGTTGCCGGAGAACGGCGACATCCTCGTGAACTCCTGGATCAACGGCGATGAGAGCATCACCTACGGCTGGGAGAACACCATCAAGCTGGAGCTCACCAAGGCCGCGCAGCTCACCTTCGGGGGCACGGTGCAGCACGTGGAGATCGGTGCCGGTCCCTTGCGCAAGAGCGGGTGGATGGGCAACGCCAAGGCGAACTTCAACATGCGCCTGCCGAAGGACTGGAGCTTCCAGGTGAACGGCGAGTACGAGGGGAAACGTCCGCAACCGCAGGGCTATGCCATCCCCAACGGCGGCGTGGATCTGAGCGCCAGCAAGGACTTCGGGTCGCATTGGAGCGCGCAGCTCACGGTGAACGACGTCTTCTACACGAGGCTCTGGGGAACGATCCTCGATACGCCGGATCTTTATCAGGAGACCGAACGCCGCCGGGAGATGCGCTTCATCCGGGTGAACCTGACCTGGAAGTTCGGCGAGCAGGACGCCTCCTTGTTCCGCCGCCGCGACCGGCAGACCCAGCGGCGCGATCCCGGGGCCGCGGGCGGGGAAGGGGACTTCTGACCGCAGTGGGCGGATGCTTCGTGTTCGTGGCGGACCACGACGAAGAGTGGTCGCATGACGAAAGCCTGGAGCCGAAGGACAGCTTGAAGAGTTGAACGGTCGCGGATACGCTGCCGCCGCCACGCGCTCAATTCCATCGGAAAGAGAACAGCCCCATTCCGGCATGCGCCGGAATGGGGCCATTCATCTGAATGGTACTCAGCGCCCGTGTACGCTGAAACGTGCCATGTGTGAGGTTTGCCCGTCGATCGCGCGCAACGTGTAGGTGCCGTTGGCTGCGGCGGAAGCATTCACGATCAGCGTTCGGCCATTCACCTCCAGCGGCATGCGCATGGTGCGACCGAGCGCATCGGTGATGAGGATGCTCGCGCCGGGTCGCAGCGCAGCGGGCAGTTCAATGCGGGTGAAGTCGGTTGTCGGATTGGGCCAGGTGGTGAGCGTGGCGTGCAATTCGGGGCAGTCCACTACGGAGATGTTCAGCTGCGTGGTGTCCGGATCGCACTCCAACAGGTCGAACACCATGTACACATAGATGCCTTGTGCATCAGTCGCCGGATCGAAGCTTCCGGAGAAGGCATTACCGTCAGGACCGGTCCAGGAACCGCCGACGTCCGGTGTACCCTGGAGCAGATCGAAGAGCTCGGTAACGGGATCGGCAGAGCAGCGGAGGATGTCGCCGCCGATCCCTGCATCCGGGGAGCTGAGCACGCAGGGGTCGATGCAGTCGATCTCCACCACCTCGATGTAGGCGGTATCCGCGTCGCAATCCGGACCGCCGGAAACGGTGTAGCCGAAGGTGCCGCCTTGACCGATCATCGAGTCATAGAAGCCATCGAACAACGGTAGGCCCGGAGTGGCCGTATCGAACCACGAGCCACCTGCCAGTGGCGAACCGCCAAGCAGCGGGAAGAGGACAGTGACAGAGCCGTCATTGCAGACCTGCACCGTTGCATCAGCACCGGCCACGCCCGCACACGGATCGAAGCATTCGCTCACGAAGAACTGTGCTCCGGCCAGGTCGAGGCTCGCGCAGATGTTGCCACCGCCTTGGATGAGCAGCGCATGTACATCGTTCAGGGTGGACTGCCCCAGGACGATGGCGGTCTGGAACGGGAAGGTGGCCAGATCGTAAATGAAGGTGTGGATCGTGTACGTGCCAGTGGCGTCCACAGTGAACAAGGGAGCATTGAAGAGTTGGCTGATCACGGCATCATCGCCTTGTGTGAGCAGGTAGAGCGTGATATACCCCGCAGGCTCTACAGCATCGTCGTTGGCCAGTGCCATGAGCATGGCGAACCCGTTGTCCAGGCAGACTTCGGGCTGGTCAGGCGTGAGCGTTCCTGCATCGGCCTCACAATCCGTGGGGCATTCGATCACACTGATGGAAACCGTGCTCGAGGTCGGAGTGCCATTCTGACCAGCCACAGTGTACACGTACGCGCCGGAGAGGTTGGCTGACGGAAGGAAGAACCCGTTATTGGCCTCCCCGACCGGATCGGTCCATGAACCACCGGGGCACGGATCGCCATTGAGCAGATCGAACAAGTTGAAGGGCGCATCCGTGAAGCAAACGGTGGTTTCGGCATCCGAACCGGCATCGCAGCAGTTCTGCACCACGATCACGAGCGTGGCCAGATCATCCGCGCACGGAGGTGTACCTGATACGAGGTAGGTGTACACGCCGGGCGCATCCACGTCCGGGTCGAAGGTCCCGCTGAAGGGTGTGCCGTTCGGGCCGGTCCAGCTTCCGTTCGTGGACGGATTTCCGCCGAGTTCCGCCAGGCAGTTGATGGGCTCGCCGGAATCGCACACGACCACCTGAGCGGAAGCGCCAGCGTCCGGTGCGTTGATCAGGCTGACGGAGACGAGGGCGGTATCACCAGCGCATTCATCGGAAGCTCCGACCACATAGGCATAGGTACCGGCCGCATCGATCGCTGGTTCGATCACACCCGAGAACACGAGCCCAGCAGGGTTCGTCCACGTGCCGCCCAGATCGCCATTCAGAAGTGTTGCGAGGGAGAGAGCCGCCTGGCTGGAGCAGATCGAAACGCTCGCATCAGGACCAGCATTGGCATCGCACGGCCCGGGGCATTCGATCAAGCTGATCACCAGCTGCGTGGTATCGCCCGGGCAATCCGGACCGTCGGTGACGAGGTAGACGTAAACGCCTTGTGCGTCCGTAGCCGGGTTGAAGGTGCCGGAGAACGCCAAGCCATCCGGGCTGAACCAGCTACCACCTTCATCCGGAGCGTCCGTGAGCAGCGAGAAGAGTTCCGTGGCCGGATCATTGAAGCACAGGATACGGTCGCCGCCCACGCCCGCATATTCCTCGCACGGCGGAGCGCAGTCGATCACACTGAAGGCCGCGCCAACAACATCGAGGCTTCCGCAGAGCGTACCGCCCCCTTGCAGGAGCTGATCAAAGAGGAAGGAGATGTTGGTGCTGCCCAACGAAACAGTGAGCGGGTTGAGCGTTGCCGGATCGAAAACCAGGGTGTGGATCACATAGTCACCCAAGAGCGGCCACTCGAAATCGCTGTTCGGTTCCACGTTCTCGATGATGCCATTCGCGCGCGCCAGGACGTAAACAACGCTGTAGCCGGCTGGCACCACGGCATCTCCGTTCGGGGTGGATACCAGGTGTGCGATACCGTCCACACGGCACACTTCGCTTTCAACGGCGGTGAGCGTTCCGGCGAACGCTTCACAGGGCGGCGTACAATCAATGACAGTGATCGGCGCACCGGCCAGGTCCAAGCTGCCGCACACGGATCCGCCGCCTTGCTGTAGTTCCGCGTCGATCTCCGCGATGTTGGTGGTGCCGAGCTGTACGGTGAAGGGATTCAACGTGAACGGGTCGTACACCAGGGTATGGATCACGTATGCGCCCAGGAGGGGCCACTCGAAATCGCTGTTCGGCTCCACGTTCTCGATAATGCCGTTCGCGCGGGCCAGGATGTAGGCCACCGAGTAACCGTCCGGCACTACCGCATCACCGGCGGGCACGGCGTCCAGGTGCGCGATACCGTCCACGCGGCATACTTCCGGATCTGTTGCGGTGATCGTTCCTGCGAATGCATCGCATACGGGTGCGCAATCGGCAACTTGGAATTGCGCGCCTTGCACATCGAGGCTTCCGCAGATCGAACCGCCGCCCTGGAGGAGCAGCGCGGCAACATTCCCTCCTGTGGTCTCACCGGGCACAACGCCCGAAAGGTCGAGCGTGGCGGGGTCGTACACCAGCGTATGGATGGTGAAGAGCCCCGTGGCTGCAACGGGGAAGGAGGGTTCGGCACTTGTGGCGAGGATCACCAGGTCTTGTCCCGTGGTAAGGACATGGATCACGCTGTAGCCGTCCGGCACGGTGGCGTTTCCGTCCGGTGCGGCTTCCAACTGGGCCGCACCATCCACCAAGCACAGGTCCGGGTTCAACGCGCTGATGGTGCCGGCATCTGCCGTGCAGGCATCCTGGCATTCGACCGTCTTGGCTCCACCGCCACTCATATCGAGGCTGGCGCATACCGCGCCGCCACCCTGCACCAGTATGTTCTGGAGCGTGTAGGCGTGCGTGGTGCCGAAGACCACATCGCTCAGGTCGAGCGTTGCCGGATCATACACGAGGGTATGGATGCGCCACACATCCACCGTGGTTACGGTGAAGGAGGGTACGGTGCTCACCTGGTCGAGGATGAGGCCGTTGGTACGCGAAAGAAAATAGAGCGTGGTGAAGCCGTCCGGAACTTCGGCGTTGCCCAGTGGGGTGGCGGTAAGTGTGGCCGAACTGCTCACAAGGCAGTGCGGACCGTAGACCATGTCAACACCTCCGGCGTACGCCACGCAGGGGGGAGGTTGCGGTACGGCCCAGGCGCTTTGCGAAGCGGTGAGGGCCAGAAGCGTGGCGCACAACCCTGTGCGGAGGGCGCGGAGAAGAACGGTCATGGCAGTTTGGTTGAAAAAGGGGTCTGAAGGTAACGCTGGGCAGCACATGTTGAACGCCGCCGTGTGGAGCATGGAATGAACTGTGCGGATGACCAACGGGAGAGGCCCGGCTCCTTCCGACTCGCGTCGGAATTCACCGGGCCTCCTCGCAACCGGACAGCGTCCGTCAGTCGATCTTCATGAAGCGCTCGGTCAACGTGCTATTGGCGGTGTTGATGCGCACCATGTAGGAGCCTGGGGCGAGAGCGTTCACATCCAAGCTGGTCTGGTTGACCCCCGCGCCGAACAGGCTCATAGCGGGTACCAGCACCTCCTTGCCGCTGAGGTCCATCACACTGATGGTGATGTACTGATCACCCACCAGATAGAGGCTGATGTTCAGCACATCGCGGGTGGGATTCGGCCAGAGCCCCATGATGTTGGCAGGTGAGTCGTTCTCGATGGACTGGGCCACACCGGCTTCCATGTGGTCGAGGGCGTCCTGCATAGCCTGTGCGTCGTTCGGGTCGATATCACGGAACAGATCGAGGATCGAGCAGAGCACCGGGCCCACGGCGATGAACGGCGCACCATTCACGTCGAGGCTGGCGCATATGCTGCCGCCACCTTGGATCAATAGTCCGTTCACATCAAAGCCCGTGGTGGTGCCGAACTGCACGATGGAAAGGTCCAGCGTGCTCGGGTCGTACACCAGGGTATGTATGCGGTAGATGCCGTTCTGGTTGACGGTGAATTCAGGCACGGTGTTCACTTGGCGGATCACCAGGCCGTTGCCGCGCGTAAGCACGTACAACGTTTCATAGCCTGATGGAACCACCGCGTTGCCCGCGGGGATACCGATCAGTTGGTCATCCTGCCAGCACACCAGGAAATCGGCTGGTGCGATGGTTCCCGCATCGGCGGTGCATTCATCGTCGCAGGTGGTCACCGTGAAGGGAGCACCGGCCACATCGAGGCTCGCGCAGATGTTGTTCGCCGCGAGGAGCGCGAGCACATCACCGCCTGTTGTTGTGCCGGGCACCACCCCGCTGAGGTCCAGATCGCTCGGGAACACGAAGGTGTGGATGGTGAAGAGACCGGCCTGATCCACGGTAAAGCTTGGTTCCGCGCCCAGCGCCTGGATCACAAGGTCACTTCCGCTGGTGAGCACATAGGCCAACGAATAGCCGGTTGGCACATTCGCATCCCCATTGGCTGTGGCATTAAGCTCCGCACCGTCGTTGGTGAGACAGACTTCCGCACCACCGGTCAGTGTACCCGCGTTCGGGTTGCTGATAGTGAAGACGGCACCGGCCACATCCAACGAAGCGCAGATGTTGTTGGCTGCGAGGAGCGCGAGCACATCACCGCCGGTGGTCGTACCGGGGACCACACCGCTGAGGTCCAGATCGCTCGGGAACACGAAGGTGTGGATGGTGTAGAGTCCGCCACCGGTCACGGTGAAGGATGGCTCGGCACCGAGCTGCTGGATCACCAGGTCCGTGCCGGAAGTCAGCACGTACGCGAGGCTGTAGCCATCAGGCGTGTTGCTGTCGCCGTTCGGCGTGGCGGTCAGGGTTACTTCACCCGTGGTATTG
>JANOPI010000572.1:0-7729 GCA_031421755.1 Flavobacteriales bacterium
GGGCGCAGAGTTTCGCAGAGAAGAAATTGAACGGCGGTGAGGTCGCTGAGACCACCTACGGCGGTGCTGTGCGCAACTCGCCGAGTTGATCACCAGAGCTTCCATCCGAACAAGCGGATGGACGTGTACGGCAGGCCGATGCGCACTTCGCCAGCCCGCTCCTCCACCGGGAATACCTGTACATCCGTGGTGCTGCCGTAACGATTGCGACCGGTCACCGGATCGAAGCTCATCTTGTGCCATGGGCAGATGAGGTAGCCGCCTTCGCAGGTGCCCCCTTCAAAGCTCTTGCCTTGGTGCGGGCAATGGTCCGCCACGGCCCGTAGCACACTGGCGCTGCGCACAAAACAGATCGGCGTGCCACCGACCATCGTGCGCAGGGTCTTCCCTTCGGCAAGTGCGGAAAGGCGAGGGTCCTTCAGCCGTTTCCAGCGCGTTCCTTCAGACAGCATCGTTCAGCGAACATACGCGCCGAGCAGCCGCACGTCGTGTACGGGAACATCCGCTTTCGCACACCACCGCCGCAGGAAGGCGCGACGCTTGGCGCTTACTGTTGGTGCGAGAATGAATCCTTCCACCGGCTTGAACCATGTGTGTATCCGTCCCGGGTCGTACCATTCATCGTCGCTGATGATCACCAGATCCGCAGGCCTTGTCGTCAATGTGTCGATACGCGACTGGCCACCAGCAAGCCAACGCACCCTTCTCCCACCTGCTACGATCGTCTCTGGCATCTTTCGGATGGTATCCACGGACAGCGCGCCGATGAACCTGTCATGCTGCGAGATCTTCCGGCGGGACCACTGATCCACTGAATCGGTGAAAACAGTGAGCACGCGCCCGGATTCGACCGCGCAGGTCAATCGATCCCTGTCGTCATACACGATGAAACGCTGCGTGGCGTTCCGATCCCGCGCGGTCCAGGCCCAAGAAAGCAGCAATAGCGTGATAATAGCGATCGTTCCGCTGCGCGCCCACCACCATCGCTCGAGGATCCACCCGGCAATGAGCAGGACCAGCGCATACATCCCGAGGCATTGCCAGGCATCAATACGCATGGACGGGTATGCGCCCGGCATCCATGCGAACAGATCGGTAATGCCATTGATGAGCTTCAGCAGCAACACCATGAAGCCCGTCGCCGCTTCACCGAGAAAGGGTATCCAATTGACGGCAAGGAACACCAGCCCACCCCACACGCCCAGGGCGACCAGCCCCACGATGATCAGGTTCGCGGGCAGGAACCAGACCGGGAACGCATGAAAGGCGAGCAATGCGAGCGGCGTGGTCATCAATTGCGCCGCAATGCTCACCGCGAACAAGGACCAGAAATAGTGCGATACGATATTCGGGGGCACCCAGAGATGCAGGATGGGCCGGTAGAACAAGGCGATCCCGATCACCGCGAGGAACGAAAGCTGGAAACTCAATTGCCCGATCATGAGCGGGTCCCACAAGAGCAAAAGGAGGGCTGCCCCCGCCAGGCTGTTCACCGGTTCGTTATTCCGCGCCGCCATGTCCGCCAAGCAGAACAGCGTAAAGGTTACCGTTGCCCGCAGCACGCTCGGGGTGGCACCGGTGAGGCCCGCGTAGGACCAGAGCACGATCAACATGATCACCGACCGCATGATCTTCCAGCGCCGCCGCTCGCCGAACAACTTGAAGGCCCAGAGCAACGCACCGTAGATCAGGGCCACATGGCTGCCGCTCACCGCCAGCACGTGCATGGTGCCGCTGCGTGCGAATGCGGTCTTCTGGTCCTGGTCCAATTCGTCGCGGATGCCGAGCAGGATGGCCTTCACCATCCCGCGTTCGCGCGCATCAAGATCCGATCGCTCCAACCAACCGATGATCAGCCGACGCCCACCCTCGAAAATGGATGCGAAACCAGAGGCCCGGCGTGTGATCCTCCACCCTTCGGCGCGGACGAAACACTGACGGTAAACGCCATACGAAGCAGCCCACGCCCGCTGATCGAAGCCACCAGGATCCGGTATCCGAGCGATGGTGTCCATGCGCGCCCAAAGGACAACTTCATCATCCGGCGCAGGCGCGGTCTTGTAACTGTCCATCATCAATGTGAGGAGAACACCGCCGCTCGCAGTTCGTGTCCCCGCGCTATCGATCGCCGCTTCGACCCTCGCCCACGCCCGCGTCGTCCGGTCATTCACCGAGATGACCTCCGTGATCCGCACCTGCCAGCATCGGGTCCTAGCGACAGTACCGGACAATGAGCGTTCATCGAATTCAGGTGATCGAAGCCCACCCCAAAATATACCGAAGGACACCAATACGGGGAGGAGAATGGCCCCACGCAACCAGCGTGAAGGATAGTTCCTTACCCTGCCAGAGACGAAATACCAACCGACGGCAGCCACCACCGTGATCAGCCCGGTCCAGAATATCCCCGCAGCGAAGTACCGCGCCAACACCAGGCCGGATGCGAACGGCAGCACCAGGCGCAGCATCGGTGAACGCGCGATCGCGCTCTGGAATGAGGAACTCTGGGCCATCGCGGTGAAGTGGCCTGCGGTCCGAAAACCGCAGGATCGATCACGACGGGCCTGTCCTATGGAAAGGTGACCACCGGGGAGAGCGGTCAATGTAAGCGAGATGGAGGTATCTGCCTTGTTCGCATGGCACATCCTCTCCTTCAGCCGCCCATGTGCCACATCATGCGGCTATCAGGATGGCTACATGCAAGGATGTTGTGCGTTGATTCATTCAAAATGCTTGGTTGCGCAAGCAAGCATTGCAACGCAATTCTACGTGTATGATTTATGAAGGTGAATCGAAAATGACCTGTATCATACTAATAATCAACACAATGGCTTGATTTGACCACTCGCCCTGTGCTTGGTTGCGCAACCAAGCACAATACGCCGAAGTCCGATTCGACTTCACCAAGTGTCCACGATCAGACTGAAACCCTCCACGCCCAGCGCTTGGTCCATCGGTCCATTGCCAACCTGCTTAGCCGACCTTTCCAGCGCCCTAACACACTTGCAGGATCAAACATTTCAAATACAGCGTCTCCGGTATCGCCCAATGGATCGGGTGGTCGGGCGGTTGTGTGCCGTAGTACACCTCCCTGAGTTCACGGTGCGCATCGCGTGCGGCATCCGCGACCATCGCACGGAACAGTTCGGGCGTCATGTGCTGCGAGCAGGAACAGGTCACCAGGAAGCCGCCTTTCGGCAGGCACTTCATGGCGCGCAGGTTGATCTCCTTGTAGCCGCGCGTGGCCCCTTCCATCGCACCGCGGCTCTTGGCGAACGACGGCGGATCGAGCACCACCACATCCCATTGATCACCGCGCTTGCTCGCCTCGGTGAGGAAATCAAAGACGTTCGCGGCCACGAAGCGGCACCGATCTTCCAGCCCGTTGGCTTCCGCATTGTGCTTTGCGAGCGCCACCGCGTCCTCGCTGATGTCCAGCCCGAGCACATCCTTCGCCCCGTACCGCGCGGCATGCAACGCGAAGCCGCCCGTGTGCGTGAAGCAATCCAGCACGCGCGCACCCTTGCTGATGCGCTCGATGGCCGCGTGGTTCAAGCGCTGGTCCAGGAAATGCCCGGTCTTCTGCCCGTGCGCGATGTCTACCCGCAGCGCCAGTTCGTTCTCCACGATCGTGATCCCCGTATCGAATTCCGGACCGAGAAAGCCGGTGCGCTGTTCGAGTCCTTCCTTCTCGCGCACCGGCACATCGTTGCGCTCGTAGATCTTCGTTACCCCGGTGACTTCCCGCAATGCTTCGGTGATGAGCGGTTTGAACCGGTCCATGCCCAAAGCCATTGTTTGAAGCACGAGCACATCATTGAACTTGTCCACCACCAGCGCAGGCAGGCCGTCCGCTTCGCCGAAGATCACGCGGCAGGTCGTGGTGTCCACCATGCGCGTGCGGTAGTCCCACGCGGCTTGGATCTTCCGCAGGAAGAACGCCTTGTCGATCGGCTCGTCCAGGTCCTTTGTGATCAACCGCGCGCGCAATTTGCTCTTCGGATTGAAGTAGGCCTGGCCCAGCGGTCCCTTCTTCACGTCGAAGACCTGCACGATGCCGCCGGCTTCCAACGTGCCCTCCCAGCGCAGCACCTGATTGTCATAGATCCACGGATGGCCTTGCCGGATCCGTTGGCGGGTATCGTCGATGTAGAGGCGGGCGCGCATGATGTTCGGTGGCGCGAAGGTGGGGACGACCACCACAACATGCATCACCTTTCAGGGGCATCCATATCGCTGCACCTGCGTCTACATTCGCCAACCGAACAACTCTACACTCCACCATGATCCGATCCGTACTCGCTGGTGCCCTCGCCCTCCCCCTTTGCGCCAGCGCCCAATTCACCGTCTACAACTCCGGGAATTCTGACCTGATCGGCGATTTCATCTCCGGCCTCGCGCAGGACACCAATGGGGTCTGGGTGGCTACCGCCGAAGGCCTCTACCATTTCGATGGCCTTACTTGGAACAGCTGGACCACCGGCAACTCCGACCTGCCCGCGCAGATCGTTACCGACCTCGCCGTGGACAACACCGGCACACTCTGGTGCTGGAACTACGACCAAGGGTGCAGCCGCTTCGATGGCAGCTCCTTCGAACAGTTCACCATGGCCGATGGGCTGGGCGACAACCTGGGCTCCAACATCATGCTGCTGAACAACACCATGTACGCCGGTACCTACGGCGGCCTCAGCCAGTTCGGGTCCTCCTGGTCCAACTTGGACATGAGCAATTCGGACCTGCCGAACAATGATGTGCGCGATTGCGACATCGATGAAGACGGCGGACTGTGGGTGCCCACGTTCGGTGGCGGCATCTCCTACTTCGACGGAGCCACGTGGACCACCTACACCACCGGGAACTCCGAGTTGCCGGACGACGAAGTGTTCGTGGCCCGCGTTCGCCCGGACGGCCACGTCTGGATCGGTACGCGCAACGGCCTGGTCGATTATTCTACCGCTGGCTTCACCGTGTACACCACCGACAATTCGATCCTGTCAGACAACGACATCCGCAACATCGAACTCGGCAACGATGGCGAAGTGGTGATCTGCACCCGCTTCGGCGGTGTTTACGCCATCGGTAATGATGGCCAGTGGACCTCCTACTCCACCGAGAACACCAACCTGCCCAGTGATGAGACCTGGGAATCCCTGGTGGATGATGCCGGGAATCTCTGGATCGCCACGTCCCTCGGGCTTGCCACTTTCCCAGGTTGGTCCACCTCCACCGCGGTCGCTGAAGAGGTCGCCTTCGCGGATGCCCGCGTACACCTCAACAACGGCAGACTCCAGGTCTCCAATCCCGCAGGCCCGGTACACGTGCGCCTGTGCGATGACCTCGGCCGCACCATCTGGAATTCCCCCGCACCGGTGGCCAGCATGCAGCAAGATGTGAGTGTGCTCGCTACCGGTGTTTACCACGTTGCACTTATGGACCCCAACGGCCAACGCGTTTGGAAGGTGATGGTGGAGTGAGGGCGGATCATCGCTTCGGCACTTGCCCATATATCTGGCTCAGGGTCTCCTCTTCGGGACCCTGAGTTTTTTGGCACCTCACGGTCGCTCGACCAAAGCCAGCGCGCATCAATTAGCGGGATTCCTGAGGAAGAACAGTGCTGAACGCTGGTCGCGTGCGCGGACACTCGCACCATTATGAGGGTACCTGATCTTCCAGAAGTGTGAGCGCCTGGTCTGGCGCGAGCCTACTACCATACTGTTCGCGCGGGAGTTCGGCGTGCATTCCCAGGTCGTCAGTCCCGCCATCGTCTCATGCCTTCTATGCGGTTCCGGAGGTTCCCCCCTACTCCTTCGTGAACCGCGCGGTGAGGCGCTGGCCTTCCGCATCCGTCACCTGCAGTACATAGGTACCCGGAGCCAAGTGTTCCACATTCCATTCCGGGTTCATCCGTTGCGCGGCGGTGCGGGTGAGCGGTATGCGACGGCCATCCATGCCGATGGCCACCACGGCTTGGGGCTGGACCCCTTCGGGCAGCACGGCGCTCAACACGGTACGCGCAGGAACCGGATACACGCTCAACACACCCGGTGCGGATGCGGTGAAAATGCCGGTCTCATCCACCACCACCACACTCGCATCGGGCGTGTGTATAGGCGGATTGAAGTCGAAGTAGATGTCCGCGGTGTTGGTGATCACCTGCCCCAATGCCACCGTTAGCATGGGCCGTACGCTGAAGTCCACCAGGCCGTGGCTGAGCGGCTCGTTGGTGTTGCTGTCCGGTAACAGGATGTTTGCGAAAGTGAAGGTGACGATACCGCTGCCGGTAAGGGTGTAGGTACAGGGGTGCGATGTGGCCCCCAGCCGGAAGGTGGCCGCGTCCACTTGCTGCGGAAGCGTGTCGCGAACCACCACCGTGAATGCGGTATCGTTCCCGGTGTTCTGGAAGCGGATGGTGTAGTTCAGCACGGTATCCGTCTCCAGGTTGAACATGCCTGCGGGCACCACCAGCTTATCGTTCGGGTCGTAGCTGCCCGTGATCATGCGGATGATGGTGGTGGTGTTGTTCGCCAGGTCGGTTTCGGGGTTGCCCTGGCTTGCGCTGAAGGTGGTGGAGAGTTCCGTGCCCAGCAGCTGCACATCCGGCGGTATTGTGAACTGCACGCTGATCGGGCTGTTGTCATAACCGGCTACGGCGGCCGCCCCGTTCCATGTGAGCGTATTGGCCGTTACCGTGGTCGGCGCCAACGAAGCGCTCTCGTAGGTGAGTAGCGGATCGAAGGTGAGGGTGCGCGTAAGCGTTCCACTCACGGTACCGCCGTTGTTCAACGCATCGGTGTACACGGTATACGTGAAGCCCGGGCGCGCAGGCCCGGAGGCAGCGGCGGCCTGCACGTCCAGCTGCGCCACGGTGAGGCCGAAGCCCACGTTCATCGTCCAGGTCTTTATCTGATCAGGAAAGGAATTGATCGTAGAGGAGACCAGCGTTGGCATTGGTTCCTGGAAGGACAGGGGCAGATCCGCGGGATTGAACGCGCAATCGAGGTCATCCACCGTGGTGCCCACATTCAGCGCGCTCCACGAATCGGATACGTTGATCTGGTCGCGGTGAAGCACGAAGACCGAGTCGTTGCGCGCGGCGATCAATTCATGCGAGGCACCGGGTATCATGGTCGTCCACGTTTGCAACACGACCCCGGCTTGGGAAATGCGCATCAATCCCGGCATTTCAACGCCACCAGAGGCCAGCAGGTCGCCGTTGTTCAGCAATTGCAAGCGGGAAGGTGCCGCATTCAGGCGCTTCTGCCAATCCAGGGTGCCATCGCCGTTGAAGTGGGTGAGGAAGCCTATCGTTTGGCCGCTTGAACTGATGAAATACGTTCCATCCGCGGCCTTCACCATACCCGTGGGAATTTGCCAGCCGCTCATAGCGTAGGTGTAACTCCACTCCACCGATCCATCACCCGCTACGCGCAAGAGTGTCATGTCACCTTGGTTCGTGCCCATTCCCACTACGGTCATCGCCCCGTCCGATTCCACCAGACTGTTCGTGTTGTACAATGCCCAATCGGAGCCTGGGAGCGTGTACCGCTTATGCCAAAGCGGGATACCGTTGGGGCCGAGCCGGGCCAGTGCGAGTGCTTGGCGCGCAGAGCCAGTCAGCATGATATCCCCACCCGGCAATTCATCCAGTTTGAAGATCTGCAGGCCGGACTGGCCATAGTTCGTGGAATCGGTCATGTAGATCCGGGCCCAGTCCGCAGCACCGTTG
>JANOPI010000573.1:0-9054 GCA_031421755.1 Flavobacteriales bacterium
CGGACCGTGTAATCGACGAACTGATCCTCATCGAGGAAGTAAGAGATACTGCTCAAGCCGCTACTGGTACGCGCGATCTTGTCATTGGGATCGTAGCTGCCTACTATTGTCACAGATTCGGAAGCGGAGTTGTTCAGATCCTCCGTTTCGGGAGCGGTGTTGGTCTCGCTGAGAGTGAAGTCCAGCACTTGGCCAAGAAGGGTGATGTCGGCCGGTACGGAGAAGCGTACATGGAGATCCTCGCTCTCGTATGGCATTGCGGGCGGGAAGCTCCATTGGATGGTGCCGACCACGACATTACTCGGTGTTGGGGAGATCGAGGTGGGTGTCACCGTGGGGTCGTAGGTCATCGTCACCGTGCGTTCGCCACCGGGATAAGCCGAGACGTTCACCACAGAACCATGCACGTGGAAGTCGAAGCCGGGCCTGGCAGCCTGGTGCTGCCAGAGATGGGTGGCCAGATCGAACTGCACGAGACTGCTATCGGCGAAGTCGATCACCACGTTGGGTGTCACGAAGTCCACATCGAAGGGCACCGGAACATCACTTGGGCAGAGCTGGCTCTCGGACACCAGCGGCTGCGCGATGGCGAACGAACCGTTCGGCAGCGCGGTGAAATAGTCGCCCTGCTGGTTGCTGATCGCGAATTGCGGCCCCGGTTCAATAGAGAGCACACGGTACGGCAGGCCGATGTCCAGACCATTGGCCTGCGCACAGTCCTGATCGCTGTCGTTGAAGAGGCGGCCGCTGACGGAACCGCACGGGGGTTGGATGAGCGGAATGGTAACAGTTGGGCCGAATTCGCAGTAGCCATAGATGATCTGGCCGAATTCGATCTCTATCATGGGCTGTATCGTATAGTCACCGGCGACGAGTCCGTGGATGGTGTAAGGGATGGCATCGATGAAATAGAGTGAGTCGAACTGCACGCCGTTTTGGGTTACCTGGTAGTGGCTGGAACCGAACAAGCTGAACCCCGGATCGAGGGTTACCGAACCGTTGGCCTCGCCCGCGCATTCGGGGGTGATGTTCATGACGGTATGCGTGTTGCCCTGAATGCTCCCGGAAGAGAGTTCCATGGTACCGGCGCAGCCATTCGCGTCCGTGATGGTCACCGAGTAGGTCTGGTCACCACACATGCCGTAAAGTTGCCATCCGTACTGCCCATCAACGGGGAATGGGCCGGCAGGGACCGTGTTGAAGGTGTACGGAGCCGTGCCTTGGTCCAGCACGATGCCACTGCTGTGCCCCACGCACCACGTACCGCAATCCGGCCTGCCGGTGATGGAGGTAGCGGGATCTAGCGCGAACACCATGTCCACGGTCACTGTGGCCTGTGCGGTGTTGCTCAGACCATCGGTAACGGTAACGATGTACTCACCGGGAGCGAGGCCGTTATTGTTCTGTGTGGTTGGGCCATTGCTCCAACTGAAGGCATAAGGAGGCAGCCCACCGGAGGCCGTGGCCCAGGCCGAACCATTGTTCAGCCCGCAGCGCGCGGGTTGGACACTGGCGTTCACTTGCACGGCCAAGAGCCGGGCCGATAGGAGGCAGAGCGTGAGGAGTGTTGCGCTTCTTGTCATGGTGCCGAGGTTCGCTGGGGCCAAGAGCGGTAAGGTCCCGATGCAAGACGCAAGGACGGTGAAGTGTTGCCGCACCCGGGTGGTGATCACCTCACAACGAACGTGCGCTGACCTGTATGCTCATTGCCGGACGTACGCAGCGCGTAGGTGCCGGGAGTGAGCGACGAAATGTCCAGCACGCTGGTGCCGTTCGCGCGCAGCGCACCGCGTTTCACGGTTCTACCTGCGGGGTCGATGATGTCATAGATCAGCGCCGCACCCCCTTCCACCGTGATGAAAAGCGTCCCGTTCGCAGGCACGGGCCACAGGCGGAAACCCGAAGCGGAGGCCCCATCGATCCCGACGTTCAGCAGTGTGTAGGGATCGGATCCCGCTGTGCAGCCACTCGGAGCGGTGATGGTCACGGTATAATTCCCGTTCTCCGTGGCGGTGAAGAACTGCTCGGTGGCACCGGGAAGCTCCTCCCCGTCCAGGTACCACTGGTACGCATCGGCCGGGGTTGTGCTGAGAACTCCTCCAGCTTCGGTGATCACGGGTGCCGTGGGCTCGGGCAGAACAGTGAAGAACAGGCTGTCGCTGTTGGAGAAGCAGCCTTGGTCGTTGAGCACGGTTAGGACGAGCGGTTCTCCTTGGGACCAGGTATTCATATCAGAACTGCCGTCGCTCCAGAGGTAATCCTCGAAGCCCGTCGGCCCTGTCGCCTCCGAACTGTCGCCGGGACACAGCAGCAGGTCATTGCTGCTGACGTTCACCTGGAAGGCGTTGAGTGTCATCGGGGTGAACGCGTCGAGCTTACCCGCGCCCCAGCGGCTCACAGGACCCGCATCGGTGAACTCGTCAGAGAATGCCGCGTCGATCAAGGCCTGCTTCACCTGCGCTTGTGTGGCATAGGGGCACTGCTGGAAATAGAGCGCCACAGCACCTGACACTGCAGGCGAAGCGATGCTGGTGCCACCGGCGCGCACATGCATCGTATCGGCGCCCAGCGCCAGGATCGCCCCGGGACTGGCCAAGTAGAGCGGGATGAAATCGAGCGGTATCGCGCTGAAGGTGACATCCCCGGGTGCTGCGATCTCCGGTTTTTGCAGACCTGTGCGCGTTGGCCCATACGCACTGCAGAAGGCGATCTCTCCCTCCACCCCGCCTAAGTTCACCGGAACCCCGGTGATCGCGGTGTATTGCTGGATGTTGTTGTAGTTGGCCACGCTGATCACGTTCGGTGAGCAGTTCCACGAGTCGACGATGCACCGGTCGATGGTGGGGAACACGTAATCCGCCATGGGTGGATACACATCCACTGTGGGTGGCGGTGGGGAGGAAAGTGAATTCACGATCTCGCTCAATCCGAAGCCGTTGTTGTCCCATGCATCACAAAGGCCTGCACCGGTCATTTCGATGCGCCAGTAATAGCTTGCCGAGTCCGGTTCCCATAACATGATCTCCAGGTGGTACTGCCCACCGCGCACCGAAGTGGTCGTGGTGCAATTGGCGAGCGTGTCGCCGTCCAGGCCCAACAGTGCTTCAGAGGATACCACATCGATGGTACTTGGCACATCATGGAATGCCGTTCGGCCGCGGAAAGCGTACCCCCCGGTCACACGGTCAGCACCGATGCTGAAACGCAGATCGTTCATCGCAGCGCTGTCGCCCCAGAAGTCGATATATGCGGCCGGCACGCCGAAACCCGATTGCATGTTGGTTTTGATCCAGGCGAAGGACGTATCGCCATCCACCTCCATACGCAACTGGTAGTTGGGGAAACACCCGCTGTTGCCCGCAGCGCACACCACGGAACGGCCATGTGTGGCCGTGACCATGCTATCGATGAAAAGCGCGGAAGGGTCCAGGCCATCATGACTACCGAGATAGGTACCGAGGCTCAGGTTCACGACGGCCGGCTTGCCCAATTCCGCAGCCCTGTCAAAGATGAATTTGACTCCGTCGGTCACCTCCGAGAGGAACCAGGGATTGTTGCTCGTGTAGGCCGAAACGATAACCAGATCGGCTTTGGGAGCCGCCCCGATGAATTGGCCTGTCCTGCCGCCATTGCCTGCCGCTGTGCCGGCCACGGTGGTCCCGTGCCCTCCACCGTCGGTTTCGCCGCCGTTCGTATTGGTGGTCAGGATGCAATCGCCGTTGTCGATCTCCTCTTTCGTCCAGAACTGGCCGTAGCCGAATTCAGTGGGCATCGTACCTCCGGACTGGGGGTGGTGATCCCAGTAGTAAAGTACCCGCGTCGTACTGTCCGTGTTGAACATATCGGGATGTGTAAGGTCCATGCCCGTGTCCACCATACCGATCACCACATCCTCCCCGTCATATCCCCGGGTGAGCGGTGCGAGGCCGGCCTGCACATCGTCGATCCGGGTCTTCACCCGCATGCTGTCGTTCAGCGTTTGCCCGTAGCCGAAACCTTGGATGCTTCGCACGGCCGGCTCATTGTTCAGTTCATGGACCCGGCCGGCCGGCATACGCACGCTGGACCAGTTCCGCAATTTCATCTTCACCGATCCGCCATGTTCACGTACCGCAAGGCCCACCTCACTCGTTGGACCTTCCATATACAGGTTCACCATTTCCCCGGGGTCGGCCGAGCGCAGGTAATGTTCCAAGCGCAGCCCGATCAGCGATCGGTCCTGGCCATGTACGAAGAACGAGGACAGCGCCACAAGGAGCGCGAAGCATGAACGTTGGAACATGGGATGGAACCGACCCTAATGTCGGGGCGACCAAAATTAGGTGCGGTCCTCGCCTGTCATCACCATATAAGGTGGGACTTTCGTCAAGAAATCAACAGCCCCGGTGGTGTGGTCCACGCGGCAGCAGTAGTGCAGCAGACCGTTGGACACCATCAGGAAAGGCACGCGGAACACAAGGTTGTAGCGTGCGGCCTGTTCGAAAACCTTCTGGTCCACTTTCACATGGGGCGCTTTGCATTCCACCAGTAGCAGCGGTATTCCGGCGCGGTCATGCACCACGATATCGGCGCGCTTTGTGAGGCCGTTGAGGGTGATCGTGTGCTCCAAGGACGTTAGGGACGCCGGGCAACCGAGATCGTGGATCAAATGGTTCAGCACATGCTGGCGCACCCATTCCTCCGGGGTGCAGACCAGCCACTTCTTCCGCAGGGGATCCCACACCCGCTCGCCATCGGCATCCTGCCTAAGTTTGACGCCATGGTCCGGGAGGTTCAAAGGCCGCATACCGGGCACTAAGAAGGAACAAAAGTGAACAGCAAAGACGAGATCGTACAGAACTGGCTTCCACGCTACACGGGCGTGGCGTTGTCGGAATTCAAGCCGCACATCCTGCTCACGAACTTCAGCAACTACCTGGACCTGTTCGTGCAGCAGACGGACGCGAAGATCATCGCGCGCGACAAAGCGATGCAGGTGGCCATCGCTGAGGACATGTGCATGATCAACTTCGGCATGGGCAGCGCCAACGCGGCCACGGTAATGGACCTGCTGAGCGCGATCCACCCACAGGCGGTACTGTTCCTTGGCAAATGCGGCGGGTTGAAGAAGAAGAACGAACTGGGTGATCTGATCCTGCCGATCGCGGCGATCCGTGGTGAAGGGACCAGTGAAGACTACTTCCCGAAAGAGGTACCTGCCCTTCCCTCGTTCATGATCCACCGGGCTGTGAGCGGCGTGATCCGCGACATGGAAATGGACTATTGGAGCGGTACCGTTTACACAACGAACCGCCGCGTGTGGGAGCACGATGAAGAGTTCAAGAAGAAACTGCAACGTATGCGGTGCATGGGCATCGACATGGAAACGGCCACGATCTTCATGACGGGCTTCGCCAACGAGATCCCCACGGGAGCGCTACTGCTCGTTAGTGATCAGCCCATGATGCCGTGGGGCGTGAAGACCAGCGCCAGTGATGCGAAAGTCACCGGCACCTTCGTAGAGCGCCATGTGCGCATCGGCGTAGAGAGTTTGCGCGACATCATCAACCAAGGGCGCAGCGTGAAACACCTGCGATTTGAATAGGAAATAGAACGCTGATGCCGCGGATCGATATGATCAACGCAGATATACCAACAGCGCCAAGCGGTATCCACCTTTTCGGATCCGCGCCCATCCACATCATCAGCGTTATCCGCGTTCCATCATGAGCACCACTGATGACTTCAAGAAGATCGTGAAGGACGTCCGTGGGAAGTCCTTCAAACCCGTGTACTTCCTGCATGGTGAGGAAGGCTACTTCATCGACCGCATCGCCGAGGAGATCGAGAAAGCGGCGTTGGAAGAACACGAGCGCGACTTCAACCAGAGTATCCTGTATGGTCGCGACTGCACCGCGGACCAGATCAAGGACACGTGTTTGCGCTACCCGATGATGGCCGAACGGCAGCTGGTGATCCTGCGGGAAGCACAGACCTGGCGGATAGACCAGTTCGACAAGTTGGAAGCGTACTTCAAGAATCCTACGCCCACCACGGTACTGGTGGTCCTGTACAAGCACAAGAAAGCGGACGGGCGCAAGACCTGGTTGAAGGACCTGGCCAAAAAGCAGGTCGTTTTCGTCAGCGACAAGTTGAAAGAGGACAAGCTGCCGGAATGGATCCAGGCCTACGTGAAATTCCACAAGCGCAGGATCGGCCCGGTGGAAAGCAAATTGCTGGCAGACCACCTGGGGAGCGACCTCGGCAAGCTCACCAACGAAGTGGAAAAGCTCTGCATCGTTACGGAAGAGAACGGGGCCATCTCCTCGGCGCTGATCGAGCGCAACGTGGGGATCAGCAAGGACTACAACGTGTTCGAGCTGCAGAACGCGATCGGCGCGAAGAACCACGTGAAAGCGCAGACCATCGCGCACTACCTGGCGAGCGACAAGGAACACAAGATGTTCCTCACCGCGGCCTTGTTGAGCAGCTATTTCAGCAAGCTGGCCATGGTGCATTCCAGCAGTGGGTTATCCCAGAACGACCTGGCCTCGGTGCTGAAAGTGCCGCCCTTCTTCGTGAAGGATTATGCGAACGCCGCACGGTTCTACCCGCCGGAGAAACTGAAGGAGATCCAGCACCTGCTGCGCGAAGCCGACCTGAACAGCAAAGGGGTGGGCAATGCGAGCGCCGACGATGGCGAGTTGCTGCGCGAGCTGTTGGTGCGCGTGATGACCTGAGCCACCATGCTCGCCCAGAAGATCAGCAAGGAGCACCGGCGGATCATCGATCTTTTCCCCGCGCCGCTCAAGGCCCTCATCGAGGCGGAACTCGCAGCGGGCGGTCGGATCATCCACGCCGGGGCCGGACATCCCGCTCCACCGGTAGGCGAACAAGTGGTGTTCGCCGATGACCTGAAAACACGTGATAGCAACGCTACGGACGGAATTCGCTTCCACCAACGGGAGAGCTCATCACATCACCAGGAGCTCACGGACGAACAGGGCCTCTTCTGGGTGCTTACCGCGCCGCACCCACCACCGCCCGCGCCGGATATGAACGCGATCCGTGATCGCGCCAACTACTGCCCGGAACCGGTACACGGGGTGATGCGTGTCTTCGGGCGTGACGAGGTGGAGATGGACGTCCGGGGCGAGATGCTCGTCCTGCACGAAGAATTCCGGCGCACGGACATCATCTGGACGTGGAACAAGGGCAACTACCTGTACCGCTCATCGCTGAGCCCGTGGTGGTACATCGAAGAACGCCGATCGGTACCCATGAGCGAAGAGGAGAAGGAACGCGTGCTCGAGCGCTTCATGGCATATGGCCGAGCGCACATCAGCTCGAACATCGAGCTTCGCGACTAGAACCCGCACCATATGTCCTGGAAGATCGCCATCCTCGTCGCCTTTCTCACGGCCGTCGTCACCGGCATCTTCACCGCTTTCGTCGCCGAGTACACCACCAAAGCGATGAAAGTCTCCGAGTTCGAAGGTGGACGGGGCTACGCGGTGGTATTCCTGATCTTGGCAGGCCTCATCGGAGGGCTCATCATCGGCATCATCACCACCCGTGTAGTGGGCGCAGTGGAATGGAGCCACTTCTGGAAAGCGCAAGGCTGGTCGCTCTTGATAAGCAACGGCGCGGTTCTCGGCATCGCAGGCCTCTGCTTGCTGAGCATCCCGAAGAAAGTACTTCTGGACGGGGAGACGATCGCGTTGGAGGCCGAGATCTTCGTTCCGGAGGACTTGGGTCCGACAGGACCACCGGATGAGAAGAACCTCTACTTGAGCCTCTATGCGGGCAGCGACGACAACCACTATGTGGACATCGACACCACCCGCTTGCGCCATGAGGCGGGCATGCTCGTGATCCCCGTAGAAGCCTCGCTCAACACGGTGTCACCCGGGCGCATGTTGTCGCTCACCGTCAATGATTCAGTCGGCTATACCCTGGACATGCCGCTGCAACCCGCACCGCGCAAAGAGGACCTCGCATGGACCGAGCGCCTGCCGATGCGGCTTTCGAAGGTGAGCAATGTGAAATACGAATACACGCGCGTGCTGGTGCGCTACCGCGTGATCAAGAAAGGTAGACCGGAGAAGGACTGACCTGTCGCAAGCACTCTCGGCCCAAGTGCGCGGAGAGCACCGCTATTTTCGCGACCCCATGGAACTCGACAAGCGCTACGACCCCTCCACCACGGAAAGCAAGTGGTACCAGTATTGGCTTGATAACGGCTACTTCCGCAGCGTGCCCGATGGCCGTGAGCCGTACACCGTGGTCATTCCTCCGCCGAACGTGACGGGCGTGCTGCACATGGGGCACATGCTGAACAACACCATTCAGGATGTACTCGTTCGCCGCGCGCGCATGCAAGGCAAGAACGCGTGCTGGGTGCCGGGAACAGACCACGCCAGCATCGCCACGGAAGCGAAGGTGGTGCGCCTGCTGGCGGAACAGGGGATCAAGAAAAGCGCGATCGGCCGGGAGAAATTCTTGGAGCACGCGCATGCATGGAAGGAGAAATATGGTGGTGTGATCTTGGAGCAGTTGAAAAAGCTCGGCGCCAGCTGCGATTGGGACCGCACGCGCTTCACCATGGAGCCGAAGTTGAGCGAAGCCGTGCTCGACGTCTTCATCGACCTGCACAAGAAGGGCCTCGTGTACCGCGGCCAGCGCATGGTGAACTGGGATCCAGTAGCCCTTACCGCCGTCAGCGACGAAGAAGTCATCCACAAGGAGGTGAACTCGCGGCTCTTCCATGTGCGCTATGCCATTGACCCCACCCCGACCCTCCCCGGTGGGGAGGGAGCCGATGCTCAGAAAGTCTCCCCCACCGGGGGAGATTTAGAGGGGGTGCAATACATCACGATCGCCACAACCCGCCCCGAGACCATCCTCGGCGATACCGCCATCGCCGTTCACCCGGAAGATGAGCGCTATGCCCACCTGAAAGGCAAGCGCGCGTTCGTGCCACTGATCGGCCGCAGCATCCCGATCATCTTCGACGAGTATGTGGAGCGCGAGTTCGGCACCGGTGCGCTGAAAGTCACGCCTGCGCATGATGTG
>JANOPI010000574.1:0-8816 GCA_031421755.1 Flavobacteriales bacterium
CCGAGCGCAGCCAATACCGCTTGCGCCACATGAGCAACTTCGGCATGGGCTGCGACGTGGCGGACTACAACAACGACGCGCTGCCGGACATCATCACCCTGGACATGACCGCGGACGATCACTTGCGCAACAAGACCAACATGGCCAGCATGAGCCCGCAGAAATTCTGGGCCCTGGTGCAGGGCGGCTACTTCTTCCAGTACATGCTGAACACGCTGCAGCTGAACAACGGCAACGGCACTTGGAGCGAAGTGGGGCAGCTCGCCGGCATCGCACGCACCGACTGGAGCTGGGCACCTCTCTTCTGCGACCTCGACAACGATGGCTGGAAAGACCTGCTGATCACCAACGGCTACCTGCACGACGTGCGCGACAATGACTACGCCCGGTCCGTGTATGATACCATCCGGACGGGAGCAGGTTACTTCGGCTCCCTCGGCCTGGTACCCAGCACGCGGTTGCGCAACTACCTGTTCAGCAACAAGGGCGATCTCACCTTCGCCGACAGCTCGCAGGCCTGGGGCTTCACTGAACCCATGAACAGCAACGGCGCGGCCTATGCCGACCTCGACAACGACGGCGACCTCGACCTGCTGATCAACAACATGAACGAAGCGGCATCGCTTTACGCCAACAACACCTCCAGCACCTTCACTGACCGCCACTGGTTCCGGCTCAAAGCCACCTCCGGCGCTTCACCCGCGTTCGGCGCGAAGGCCACCATCCGGGCCGGTGGTCTCACGCAATACCAAGAGCTTTATCCCTCCCGCGGCTACCAGAGCTGCGTGGAACCCCTGCTGCATTTCGGCCTCGGTAGCGCATCCGTCGTTGATACACTGATCATCGATTGGCCCGGCGGAGAACGTTCAGTGCTTACCGGCGTGAAAGCGGACCAACTGCTCGCCGTGCGCAAGGAAGATGCGAAGAAAAGCACTCCTGACAAGGCCCCGCTCCCCACCCTTTTCTCGGAATTCGCCGCCGACATCGGTCTGCAGCACAAGCACCACGAGAACAACTACAACGACTTCGAGCTCGAACCCCTGCTGCCGCACAAACAGAGCGAGCTCGGACCCACACTCGGCACTGGCGACGCGAACGGTGACGGACTGGACGACCTCTTCACCGGTTCAGGGCACGGCCAAGCCCCGCGACTCTTCCTCCAGAAAAGCGACGGCACCTTCAGCGCGGCGACCAAGCAGCCCTGGGAGCGGCATCCGGAGCAGGAGATAACCGGCAGCCTCTTCTTCGATGCGGACACCGATGGCGACGAGGACCTGTTGGCGCTCGCCGGTGGGAACGAGGAAGACCTGCGCGAGGCGGTCTATACACAGCGCATTTACCTGAACGATGGTAAAGGCAACTTCACGGAAGCGACGGACCGGCTACCGGAATTGATGACCAGTGCGCTCCGTTCCGATGCGGCCGACATCGACAACGACGGCGACCTGGACGTGTACATCGGCGGTCGCACCACGCCCGCGCACTATCCGTTCGCACCGCGGAGTTTCCTGCTGCTGAACGATGGACAAGGCCGCTTCACCGATGCCACCCAAGCGCTCGCACCGGAGGCCATGGGCCCGGGACTGGTCACCGATGTGCGGTTCGCTGACCTGGACGGCGACAAAGATCCCGACCTGCTGCTTACCGGCGAATGGATGAACGTGACGTGGTTGCGAAACGACGGCGGGCGCTTCACCGACGTGAGCGAACAGGCCGGCCTCGGCGATACCCACGGTTGGTGGTACAGCTGCGCGGTGGCTGACGTGAACGAGGATGGACATCCGGACATCATCGGCGGCAACCTCGGATGGAACAGCAAATTCCGTGGCACGAAAGAGAAGCCCATCCATGTGTATTGGGCGGACTTCGACGATAACGGACGCCGCGACATCGTGCTGGCCAAGGAGAAGAACGGCAAGCAACTGCCCGTGCGCGGCCGCGAATGCAGCAGCCAGCAGTGCCCCATGATCCTGCAGAAGTTCCCCACCTATGCCCAATACGCGAACAGCGACCTGTCGGGCATCTACACGCAGGAGAAGCTCGACAACGCGCTCCATCTGCGCGCTTCCTCCATGATGTCAACGGTCTTCATCAATGATGGCCAGGGACACTTCACCGCGCAGCCACTGCCGATGCTTGCCCAGATCGCGCCCATCAACGCGATCATTCCCCTGGACGTGGACGGCGACACACACATGGACCTTGTCTGCGCCGGCAACAACTGGGGCGCGGAAGTGGAAACCGCCCGCTACGATGCGGGGATCGGACTGGTCATGCGCGGCGATGGTAAGGGCGGATTCACCCCGATGCCCGTTGCCCGGTCAGGATTCTTCGCTTGGGGAGATGTGAAAGACCTCGCGCTCCTTCGCACCAGCGATGCGGCCGATCCGCTCATCGTGGTAGCGAACAACAACGATGTGCTGCAGGTCTACGGGAAGAAAAAGCCGAAGGCGGGACTTGCTTCGCGCGTGCGCTGACGAACAAATGAGGGAACCATAGAGGGGACAGAGACCACGGAGAATACGATGACCGCGTATGATGGTCGGCCCGATGCGGAAGTACAGGCCGATCCGCCTACCTGCCTTTTGGTAAAGTAAACCCGAAGGTCGTGCCTTTGCCCTCGGCGCTCTTCACGGCAATGGTACCCCCGTGCGCTTCCACGATGTGCTTGACGATGGCCAACCCAAGCCCGCTGCCGCCCTCGTTGCGTGCGCGGCTCTTGCCCACGCGGTAGAAACGCTCGAACAACCGCGGAAGGTGCTCATCCGCGATGCCGATGCCGTTGTCACTCACCTCCACCAGTACGCGATCACCCACATCAAAGGACCGCACCGCGCACCACCCGCCTTCGCTGCCATAATTCACCGCGTTGTTGAAGAGGTTGCTGAACACCTGCAAGAGCCGGTCATGGTCAGCGCGCACGACCACTTCCTCATCCAGTTCGTTCCGCAAGGTGATGCGCCGCTCGCGCGCCTTCATTTCCAGTACCTCGATGGACGCGCGCACCGCATCGTTCAGGTCCATGCGCTCGGCCTCCATGGTCATCACCCCGCTTTCCAATTGTGTGATCATGTCCAGGTCCTCCACGATGCGGATCAACCGATCCACCCCATTGCTGGCGCGCTCGAGAAAGTCGCGGTTCACCTTGCCGTCCTCCAAGCCCCCTTCGAGCAGGGTCAGGATGTAGCCCTGGATGCTGAATATCGGCGTGCGCAATTCATGGGCAAGGTTGCCGATGAACTCGCGCCGGAAGCGTTCGCGCTCCTTCAGCCCGCTGATCTCGGTACGTTTTTCCTCCGCCCACGTCCCCACTTCCACACCCACCGCGCCCAACGGATCCGGACCCGCCACCGGCGTGGCACCACCGCTCTGGGTATCGTGGATGGTGCGATGGATCAGGTCCACCCGCTCCTGAACGAACCGCTTGATGAGCCAGAGCGCCAAAGCGAAAACGACCACCGATGCCGGTATGGACATCAGGAGCAGCACCAACAGGTCCACCGGCCGCCCCGCAGCAAGATCCATGGCCAGGGCTGAACAGGCCACGGCACCGATCACCGCCAGGGCGATCACCAACGCCAAACGGACAGGTGAGCGCAGATCCATCGGCCGCGAAGCTACCCGACCGTACCATCCGGAACCCTTGCTGCACACGGCCTTTTTGCATCGCCACTTAACCTGCTGGAAACATTCGGCCGGTAGGTTCGCGCTCCTTTTCCGCGACCCTTCCAGATGCGCTTCGGCCTCTTGCAATTCCTCCTGCTAGCAGGTTCGCTCGGCCTCTTCATCTACGGCATGAAGGTGATGAGCGAGGGCTTGCAGAAGGTCGCCGGATCGCGTATGCGACGTGTGCTGGAAGCCATGACCAAGGACCGGTTCCGTGGCGTGTTCACCGGCTTCATCACCACCCTTGTGGCCCAGTACTCCTCCGTAACCAGCGTAATGACGGTGAGCTTCGTGAACGCCGGCCTGCTTTCCCTCCGCCAATCGATCCCCGTGCTGCTCGGTGCCAACATCGGTACCACCGTGAAACTTCTCGCCTTCGCTTCGATCGGCTTCTCTTCCGTGGAACTCTCGTTGGTGGCCATCCCGATCATGGGCCTCGCCCTGCCGCTCCTCTTTCTGCGTGGCGGTCGCATGAAGGCCATCAGCGAGCTGATGATCGGCATGGCGCTCACCCTGCTCGGCCTCTATTTCATGAAGGAGCATGCCCCGGAACCGTCCGCGCAGGCGCTGAGCTTTCTTCAAGGGCTCGCCTCTTATGGCATCGCGTCGAACGTGCTCTTCGTGCTCATCGGTGCAGCGCTCGCCATCGTGATCCAGAGCAGCAGCCATGCGCTTGTGCTCACCGTGCTCATGTGCGAGAAGGGCATCATCGATTATGAAATGGCCGCGGCCCTCGTGATCGGCGAGAACATCGGCACCACGCTCACGGCCAACATCGCGGCCCTCGTCGGCAACGCTTGGGCCAAGCGTACGGCCCGCGCGCATTCGATCATCAAGGTCTTTGGCGCGGTCTGGGCACTCGTGCTCTTCCTGCCCTTCCTATCGGCCATCGACCTCCTCACCCAGCAACTGCACCACCTATCCCCGTTCACCGATGTGGATGCGCTTCCCTGGTCGCTCACCTATCTGCACATCGCCTTCAATCTGGTGAACATGCTTCTGCTCATCCGCTTCACGCCCTTCATCGAGAAGGTGGTAACGCGCATGGTGCCTGCACGCGACGACATGGACGAGGAGTACCGGCTGGAGTACATCGACGATCCGCTGATGCCGCTGACGCCGGAACTGAGCCTGTTGGAAGCGAAAAAAGAGATCGTGAAGTTCGGCGCGCTCTGCCACCGCATGATGGGCATGGTGCGTGATCTGCTCATCGAGAAAAGCGCGAGCGAACGCGCCGTGCTGCTCCAACGCATCGCCAAGTACGAGGACATCACCGACCGCATCGAAGTAGAGGTGAGCCGTTTCCTCACCAAGACAGGCACTGAGGCCGGTGACGAGCGCATGAGTGAACGCATCCGTGGCATGATCAGCATCATCGGCGATCTTGAGCGTGTGGGCGACATCCTCTTCCAGATGAGCAAGGGCATCGAACGCAAGGCCGACGAGAAGCTCTGGTTCACACCCGAACAACGGCAGAACCTGCTCACCATGCTGCAGCTCACCGATACCGCCTTCGAGGTGATGCTCCGCAACCTGGACGCTGACCACGATGGCGTGAAGCTGGACGAGGCCATGGAGATCGAGCAGCGCATCAACCAGCAACGCGATACGTTGCGGCGCGCCCATTTCAAGAGCGTCGAAAGCGGCGACCACAACATCAAAAGCGGCCTTGTCTACAATGACCTGTTCAACAGCTGCGAGAAGCTCGGCGACCACCTCATCAATGTGAGCGAGGCGCTTACGGGAATGGTTTGAGGGGTCGGTTGTCGGTTGTACGGCTGCCGACGCTGGCTTCGACACGAGGGACGAAGCTCGTTCCAGCACGCCGGACAGCCGACAACTGAACAGTGCTCCTGCCCCTCAGACCGGCTACTGCAGCACGAATCCCTCACTGGTCACCGTGTTGCTCCTGTTCAGGGAACGGTCTTCCAGCCACATGCTCACACGCACCGTATCGCCAACGGCGATCGGCAGGCCCAAGCTCTCCCGTGGGCCCAATTTCCAACGGATCTCGCCGTTCAACGTTGGGTTTTGACCGGAGGGTGAAATGCGCTTGATGCGGCCGGGGATCGACCAGTCCGATCCCGTCCATGTCCCATTCACCCGCTTCTCGAACTCGCACATCGTATTGAAATTATGCGCTTCGCCCTGACCGAACGGAGCCAATGTATCGCCTTCATCAAGACCGATGTCGCCATCGCCGTCCGTGAATCCGATGGTAACATAAATAAAGTGCCGGTAAACCGGATCTGGCGAAGGGTCCAATATCTCCTCGTACGTCTGCTCCATGCTCTTGAACGTGAGGATCGGTTCCACGGGGAATTCATCCGTCTTCAGACATCCACTGAGGGACAGGCCGACCGCAAGAATGGCGGCCATGCCGACCGGGCGTGCGACTTTTGCGTTCATCGTCCCAAATTTACATTGGCGTGGCCGCTTTCCCCTTCAACCCCTCTCTTCTTGAGCGCCCCTTCGCCATCACCGGTGACTTGGACTTCAACGCGCTGGCGCTCGATCTATTCCACCTGCACGCGGAAAGAAACCCGGTGTACCGGGGATTCCTGAGCGCGTTGGGGCGGGAAGCCACTCGTGTTCGACTGGTCGAGGACATCCCCTTCCTGCCCATCAGCGCCTTCCGGAACCAGCGTGTGTTGTTTGACGACATGGAGCCGCCGGTGGTCTTCACCAGCAGCGGGACATCGGGTAGCATCACCAGCAGCCATCACGTGCCCTGGCCGGAACTGTACGAACGCTCCTTCCTTACGTCGTTCGCTGCGGCGTACGGTGATCCTTCCAACTGGCGCATACTCGCTCTGCTTCCTGCCTACTTGGAGCGGCCCGGAAGTTCGCTTGTGTACATGGCCCAAAAGCTGATCAGCGCGAGCGGTGATCCGTTAAGCGGAACATACCTCTACCAGTACGACCAGCTTGCCGACGTGCTGCGCCGAAGCGAAGCCGAAGCGAAACCTACGCTCCTGCTCGGCGTCACCTTCGCCCTGCTGGACCTGGCGGAAAAGCACCCGATGCCCCTGAAGCACACCGTGGTGATGGAAACCGGTGGCATGAAAGGACGACGGCCAGAACTGGTGCGCGAGGAATTGCATGCGATACTCAAGTCAGCGTTCGCGTTGGAAGTGGTACACAGCGAGTACGGCATGACCGAACTGCTCTCACAAGCGTGGTCGAAAGGCGATGGACTCTACCGCTGCCCACCGTGGATGCGGATCTCGTTACGCGATGTGAATGATCCGCTTTCACGCGTAGAACCCGGCCGCACGGGCGGCATCGACATCATCGATCTGTGCAACATGGCGAGCTGTCCGTTCATCAGTACGCAGGATCTGGGGCGCATGCGTTCGGATGGCTCGTTCGAGGTGCTCGGACGGTTCGACAACAGCGATGTGAGGGGGTGCAATCTGATGGTGGGGTGACCTACTACACTCCAGAACGCACACCGGTCAAACACGCTTCGACCGTCTGGTCGTGCGTTTCAACATTTTTTTCGGATCACTGCGTTGATGGAACACACGGATCACTACGAATTCGTCCTTCCGCAACGAATAGACAAGGGCATACGGGAAACACTCCAGTGGGAAGCTCCGGATATCGTCCTTCACCCGTCTTCCAGTAGACGGCCAGCACGCGAGAAAGTCGAGCCCCTCGTCCAAAGCGGCCAAGAATTCTTGCTCAAGGCCGGTCCGCTTGGCCGCTTACCATGTCATTGCCGCAAGGATGTCTTGCTCCGCTTCTTCGCGGATGACCAGCCTCATCCTCGCGCAGGGAATTCTCTTTTCAAACGCCGCTTGAGCGTCGGCCAAGCCACGGAATGCCCTTCGCCCGAGCGGTGCTTGGCCAATATGGATTCGAACCCGGCGATCTCCGCATCGGTGAAGGCAAGGTGCCCACGACCGTCGAGGAAGTGGGCAATGGCGTCGAGCTTACGCGGATCTTCCAGTTCCATGATCCGCCTGGTAAGCGCTACGCGCTGGTCATTCAGCTTGCTCATGCTACGAAAGTAAGCGGAGCACACTGTTGGACGTGGTCGGGTAATCCGATAGCAGCCATGTGCGGAGGTGCGATATGATGGTGGAGTGATCAGCCCACTGCCTTCACCAGGAAGTAGTTCTTCTTCCCGCGCTGCAATAGGATAAACCTGCCGCTCAGCAGATCCGCCGCATTCACCGTACGCTCCTCCGGGCTCTTCGCCTTGTTCACGCTGATGCTGCCCTCCTTCAAGGCGCGTTTCGCCTCGCCCTTGCTGGCGAGGAAACCGGAGCGCTCGCTGAGCAGATCAACGATCGGCACGCCACCCGCCAGCACATCGCGCGGTATCTCCGCTTGTGGAACACCGTCGAACACATCGAGCCATTGCTGTTCGCTCAGCGCGCCTAGCGCTTCCGTGGTTCCGTTGCCGAAGAGGATCTCCGAAGCTTGGATCGCGCCATCCAGCTCGCTCTGTCCATGCGTCATCACCGTGATGAACGCCGCAACCTCCTTCTGCAACATGCGCAAATGCGGTGCGCGCGCGTGCTCGACGATCAATGCATCAACCTGTTCCTTCGACCAATTGGTGAAGATGTGCGCGAAGCGGGCGGCATCGGCATCGGTGGCGTTCAACCAGAATTGGTAGAAATTGTAGGGCGATGTGCGTTTCGCATCCAACCAGATGTTGCCGCCCTCGCTCTTGCCGAATTTGCTCCCGTCAGCCTTGGTGAGCAACGGCGTGGTGAGCGCGTAGGCTTCGCCCCCATCCATGCGGCGGATCAGCTCCGTGCCCGTGGTGATGTTGCCCCACTGGTCGCTGCCGCCCATCTGCAAGCGGCAACCCTTGTTCTTATAGAGCCAGTAGAAGTCGTAGCCCTGCACCAGCTGGTAGGTGAACTCCGTGAAGCTGATGCCCGTCTCCATCCGGTTCTTCACGCTGTCCTTCGCCAACATGTAGCCCACGGGGATGTGCTTGCCCACGTCGCGGATGAAGGTGAGGAAGCCCATGTCCTTGAACCAATCGTAGTTGTTGACCAGTTCGGCCGGGCGCGTGGTTGATTTGAAATCGATGAAGCGCGCGAGCTGGTCGCCAACACATTGCTGGTTGTGGCGCAGCACGTCCTCATCCAGCAGGTTGCGCTCGCTCTTCTTGCCGCTCGGATCGC
>JANOPI010000575.1:0-80712 GCA_031421755.1 Flavobacteriales bacterium
AAGGCCGAGGGTATCGCCAAGACGCACATCTCCGCCCAGGATCTTGACTGGATACCGTTGAAGCCGGCAACGATCAGCAAGAAGATCAGTGCCGGCTACAGCGAGAACATCCTGGTGGAAACATCGAGCTACTTCCAGGGCATCACCTCCTTCGTGGATGGTGACATGGCCCACGCCGGCGTTCGTCGTGGCGTACGCAACCGAGAGGGGAACGTGGAGCTGGGGATGATAGCCGCCGTGCATGAGTTCGGAAGTGATGACGGTGTGATCCCAGCCCGTCCACTGTGGCAACCTACTTTCGCTGAGACGATGCACTGGCACATGCTGAAGAACCAGCCCATCATGCACCTCGCTGAACTGCTACGCAAATACTGATGAAGTTCGAGGACATTGACCGGACCATCTACCACAACTTGCGTAAGCGCCTCGCGCTTGACCAGTTGGCGGTGGACGTGCTGCTGTTCCCACCAGGACAGGAGGCCGCGTACAAAGCGGCCCAGGTCGCGTTGGGTGTGAGCAATGGCCTGGGCGCGGTGGTGGGCCTGTACGGTGTGGGACAGTCCGAGGCCCGCGATACGAAGTCGGACAGCAAGGTGGTGATCAACCGCAAGGATGCACGCCCCGGTGAAGTGGGTGGTGCTCCTGAGCTGAAGTACATCCCCTACGTGGATGATAACGGTGACCCGAAGTGGCGCAGGTACAAATACTGGGACCGGTGCTATAACGTGGTCTATGAGATCCGGACCACGGCCAAGAAGAGCGCCGTTGATCGTGCCATCCAGGAGTCGATCACCGCAGCCCTCGGTGCCCAGAAGTTCATCAAGTTCTGGAACACGCAAACGCTGTTGTTCTCGAACGCGGAAGAGGATATGATCTTCCTCCGCCTCCAGCAAAGCACCGAGGTGACCAGCGCCGAGATGATCGAGCGCGTGATCCGGTACGAGGTTACCGACGTGTTCATTTCGGAGATGGAATTGCTGGAGGAGAACATTCCTCCGTTGATCGAGGTAGGTATCAATATCGATCCTATCGAATTCAACTATCCACCGGATCCAGCCGACCCGGATCCTGGATCCTGCCAGCCGGTGCGCATACTGAACAGCGATAGCACGTACGACCAAACAGCCGCGTCAGGTTCGACGCACGCACTGCCGAACGTTGTACACACGGATAGTGACGGTTCCCCGGTATCGCGTCCAGGCATGGTGCCGTTCGTGGCCACCCTTTGCTCGGGCGGAGGCGGACCAGCACCGGTTGATTACTACTACGCCATAGCAATGGGCCACCCATGAGAGACCTGATAACCGCATACACTTTCGACAAGGCCGCCGGCACGGTGACTTTCACCGATATCGGTACCGTGGTGAAAGAGAAGATCCTGGGCATCTGGAATGCCCAGACCGGTACCAAGCTGTACGATCCCCACTTGCCGGGGTTCGGTGGAACTGTTGCGACGAACGTGCTCACCCTGGCGGTGGACACTTCGGCGATGAACAACAGCGACACGCTGACGATCTTCTACGAGGGCCTGGAGTCGAATGCCCTGGCACAGCAGGCCACGTTAGCGGGCGTGCTCAGTGCGCTGGGCCAAGTGGCGACCAACACGAACCTGATCAACCTGTTGATCGGCCTGGGTAACCCTGGTGATGTGGTGGCCAACACGGACACGGGGTTGCACAACCTGATCGCGCTCACCAAGCGACTTGCCGTCCACCTCTCTACGCTGATCGCGAACCAGAGCACGGACGCGAGCCAGTTGGCGGGCAACGCGATCCTGTCCAACCTGTTGACCGAGCTGGGGCAGAAATTGGAGCCCGCGGATCTGGCGGCATTGGCCACAAGTGCCAAGCAAGACACGAGCAACACCGCACTGGCCGATATCCTGGCCGAACTGCGGGATGATGTGTTCGTGTCCCAGATGATATGGGAGAACCCCACTACGCAGATCTTCTACCGAGAGGAGCGAGTGCGGTCCCAGAACGATGGATCGATCACCACGGTGTACACCCGTTTGAGTGATCAAGTAGTAGTGGTGTCTCTCCCTGCTGGAGTGGTGCCGGTGGAAACCAGCGACGTGCGCACGGTGGAGTACACCCGCTGGCGTGTGATCAACAACGGCACGGGATACTCCACCAACGACTGGTTGTTACAGACCACGATCGTTGATACCACAGGGTCGGGATCCATTGTAGGGACGTTCTGGTACAACGTCAACACCAGCTCCAGCATAGCTGCCCCGTTGTCGGCCGATATCGTGAGCCCGGACACGGAGGCGCTTAACGATATCGAGGCCCACACCCAGGACACGGTGACTCTCCTGGGCAACCTGATCACGGACACGGTAGCGGTATTGAACGCCATAGGGCCGGTGACGGATACCGCGCCGCTGACGGATACCGCATCGGCCGCTTTGAACGGTAGGCTTCAGCGTATCGCCCAGCGCCTGACCACACTGATGGGGTTGTTGCCGACTGCACTGGGGGCCGGTGGCGGCCTGAAGGTGGATGGGAGCGGAACACCTTTGCCTGTTTCACTTTCCACTGTACCGCTACCAACAGGTGCGGCCACAGCAGCCAGACAGGATACGGGGAACACTTCCCTGGGGAGCATTGACACAAAGTTGCCGGCGGCACTGGTCGGAGGTAAGTTGTCCGTCACAGATCCGACCGCGCTACCCCTTCCTGCCGGTGCAGCTACCTCGGTCAAACAGGATACGATCATCACAGCACTGTCCGACCTGTTGGCCGAACTTCGGGATGATGTATTCGTGTCCCAGATGATCTGGGAGAACCCGAGCACGCAGATCTTCTATCGCGAAGAGCGCATCCGTTCCCAGAATGATGGGACTCTTTCCACGGTGTACACGCGACTCAGCGATCAAGTAGTAGTGGGCTCTTTGCCTGCTGGAGTGGTACCGGTGGAGACGAGTGATGTTCGTAGTATCCAGCATGTGCGCTGGCGGGCAAGCGCGGGGGGCACCGGTTTCTCTATCAACGATTGGATCATTGAGACAGTCATTATAGATACCACAGGTACCGGATCACTGGTAGGAACTTTTTGGTACAACTTGACCACGAGCGCGAGCATCGCCGCGCCGTTGTCTTCCTCCATTGTTAGCCCGGATACCGATGCGCTGAACAATTTGGTAGCTCGGACACCCGCTGCCCTGGGTTCCACCGGTGGCCTGAAAGTGGAGGTGATGAACAGTGCTGTTATCGCCGTCAGCATCAATGAGACTCAGCGGGAAGACGACAAGGCCAATAGCGCCACGAAGGGCTTTCCGGCGCTGATCATGCGGAAAGACTCGCCGGTGAACATGTCCGATACGGATGAGGACTTTGAGTTTCCTCAAATGTCTGGCGGGGCTATTTGGGTAAGGCAGTCAGTAGCAATACCGGCTGGAACGAACCTTATCGGAAAGTTCGGCATCGATCAGACCACTCCGGGTACTACGAACCATGTGGCGATCATCCCAGGCCAGAACGGTGTGGCATCGAATGCGGGCACCAACAGTGCGCTGGTGCAGCGGGTCACCATCGCAACGGATGACGGCTTGCACACGAAGCTGGGGGAGGTGCAGACGACTCCTACAGCGAACACGGTACTGGGACGGCTGAAGGATCTGATGACCGGTATAGTGCTGGCCGCCGGCACCGCCACCATCGGGAAGATCTACGCCGCTTTCCAGAGCACAAAGGCACTGACCAACGCCAACGTGTCCGTATCATCAAGCGGTGAGAACACGATCGTTGCTGCTGTTGCTGCGCAAACTACCCGCGTGTTCCGTGGCAGCTTCACTGCTGCGTCAGCGGTCACGCTCACGTTCAAGAGTTCAGCCGGCGGTACTACCCTGGCCACCATTCCACTGGCTGCTGGTGCAACGTTCGCCTTCGACTGTGCTGATGGTGGGGAACCTTTATGGGTCACCACCACGAACGGGGCCTTCATCCTTTCCCTGAGCGGTGCGGTGTCAGTCACTGGCTTCGTTCAATACATCACGGCATGATCAGCGTAACAGTTCCAGGCACACCCGCAGTTGCCAACGTTCAGATCAACTATGGGAGCAGTGGCACATGGACCAAGCCAAGTGGCTTGAAGGCTGTCCTGGTCGCGTGCGTTGGTGCTGGTGGTGGATCGGGTTCAGGCCGGCGTGGGGCTTCATCCAGCAGTCGGGCAGGCGGTGGGGGAGGCGGGGGCGGTGCCATCGTGTGGAAGTACATACCGGCGGCTTCGCTCGGTGCGACTGAGACGGTCACGATAGGTGCTGGCGGTGTTGGTGGGGCTGCTGTAATGGTGGACTCCACGAACGGCAACTCAGCGGGCGGTGGAGGTGATACCCTTTTCGGGGCACACATTGACGCGGCCGGCGGTGGAGCTGGGGCCGGTGGAACAACAACCTCTGGAACCGGCGGAGTGAACGGTGGACTTGCATCGGCTTGTACGCCGGCCTTCGGACCGAACGCACTGAGCGGCAACCAGCGCACAACTCCTTCCACCACAACAACGGCTGGGGGCAACGGTATGAACGGATCCTCTGCTTGTCCCAGTGGGGGAACCGGTGGAGGACTTACAGGCGGCAATGCTACCAGTGCCGGTGGAGACGGTGGTGGGGTTTACAACAATGGGACGTTGACAAACGGTCCGACCGGCGGGGCCGCAGGTGTAGCAGGTACCGCCGGCACATCGAACGTGAGCCTGATGCTGTTGCTGGACGGCGTGGCCCTTGCGTTGGGCCTTGGTACAGCGGGGTCCGGTGGGGGCAGCAGTACCACAGCAGCAGCGGGTGCCGGTGCCAATGGCGGGAACTATGGAGCGGGTGCGGGAGGTGGTGGAGCATCGGCCAACGGTTTCAATAGTGGCGCTGGAGCCAACGGTGGTGGAGGGCTTTGCGTTGTTTTGGAGATCTACGATTAAGCCGCTGACAAGTCACTTGGCTGCGTTTGTTGCATCGGAGAAAATTGTTCCTACTATTGCCCACGCAAACCCGACCACATCATGAGCCTCACCGGACTCGCACACTCTGAGATCGAAGTCATCAACCGATCTGTGATCGTGGGCACGGGCCTACGGGGGATCATCGGAGTACAAGGCCCCACCGATATGGGGCCGATCAACACTCCCATGCTCGTGGGATCATGGTCCGAGTTCAAACGCATTTTCGGCGGGTTGATCACCACGGATGACTTCCCCCTGTATTGCCGGCGTATGCTGGAGGCCGGGGCGAAGTTGCGGGTGAACCGTCTGGGGCACTACACAACGATCGGCGATGCCACCACTCTGGTGGGAGTGAAGGCCACCATCACGGCCGGCTCCGGTGGTAACACCGCAGTGTTCACCGCGAAGAACATCGGTACCTGGGCCAACGGTGCCGTGGTGACCATCACCGCAGCGGCAAGTGGCTTGGCGGGCAGGGTCGATATCAAGTTCACGTTCGCCGATGCGAACATGAACCAGACGATCTACAACGTGAAGAACACGGCCATGACAGCTACCGACAAGGAGCTGTTCAATGTGGCATCCCAGTACATCGATATCGGTGCAACGGCCGGCACGTTGGCCCCTGGTACGGCAACGCTCGCGAGCGGTACGTACGTGGTGGGAGCTATCGTAGCCGCTGACTACACCGGTGATGTGGTGGGCAAGAACGGCTGGCACGCCTTCGATGAGATCGTTGACATCATCAAACTGTGCGCACCGTCGAAAGCGGATCCCGCGATCGACCTGTCACTGTCCGTCTATGTGGACAGCCGCCCCGATATCATGGGCCTTGTGCGCACCCCCATCGGTCTGAGCGATGCCGTAGCAGTGGAGTACCGCGAGGCCACGGGTGCCTACGCCGGTGGCACCGCGCTCGACAACTGGCGCATGGGCATGTTCACCGGCGGCCTCCGCGTGCTGAACCCTGAGACGCAGGTGCCCCTGGACCTGAGCGAGATCGGTGACGCAGCGGCCTGCTTCAGCCGTCGCGACAACAATGATCCCGACCAGTTCAAAGCCGCAGCAGGTCCCAAGCGCGGCCGCATCAAGAACACCTTGGGTGTCCTCTTCAACGTGGGCACTCCTGCACGCCAGACGAACGGAGACAACTTGATCGCCCACGGTATCAACCCAGTGATCCTGCATCAACAGTATGGCCCGGTACTGTGGGGTAACAAGACCCTGACCAAGACCTACGCGGGCACGTTGCTGGAGGGCTTCAACGTTGCGGAGCTGATCGTGCAGATCTACCGCGAGATCAAGCCGCTGATCGATTTCGAGCTGTTCGATCCGAACGACCCCATCACCTGGAAGAACATCTACCGCAAGGTGCGGGAGCTGATGAACGTGGTGCAGGAGAAGCGTGGCGTGTACGGCTGGGTCTACCAAGGTGACCAGGACGTGGATGATATCACGCAGATCGTGATCAACACGCCGAACGACGTGGCCGCAGGTCGCTACGTGTTCCACCTGTATTTCAAGCCCATCCGGGCCATGGAGTACATCGGCGCGAAGTTCATCGTGGACAACAACAACGTGGACTACGAGGCGCTGTTGACGCAGCCCGATGCGCAGCCCTAAGAGCTGAACGCAGAGCAACAAGAGCACCAAACAGGATAACGACCTACCCACATGCCCGCACACGTTCCGAACGCCCGGAAGGGGTTCAACTTCAAGATCGAGATCAACGGCCTCGATGCGTTCGAGTGCCAGAAGGTCACGCTGCCCGAGGTAGAGATCGAGGGCGTGGAGCACGGCGACACCAACTACAAGGTGAAGACCGCCGGACAGGTCAAGGTCGGCGATATCAAGATCGAGAAGCTGAAGCGGCTCCCCGGTTCCGATACGTGGGCCTGGAACTGGCTGAAGCAGGCGCAGAACATGACCACCGGAGCCGGCGGTCTGGCCAGCGACTACAAGCGCACGGTGATCATCAAGGAGATGACACCTTCCGGCCTGGGCACCTTGAACAAGTGGGTGTGCGATGGTTGCTTCGTGAAGAAGGTCAGCCAGAGCGACTTCAGCCGGATGGACAGTGAGAACATCATCCAAACGGTGGAGCTGTCCGTTGACACCATCGAGAACCTTTAGGAACGACCTGCGCCCGTAACAAGGCCAGCTTTCCGCCATGGAAAGACCACAGCAGCCCTCCGGGGCTGTTGTCGTTTTCAATACCTTCGGTGGACCTTAACACTCACCAACACCAGCAAACCGACTATGGTATAACGAAGGCTGCACGCACTCTTGAACCTGTGACAACACACACCCGCAACGGTGTGCGTTGTTGCTTTCAACAGGCACTGGTAGGAAAAAGTCACTTGACCGCGTGCGGATGTCTGGGCGGATCCTACATTTGGGCCATGCGATCCCAGATGGTTCTCCTTTCCCTTGCGCTCATGTCCACGAGCGTATTGGCGTGCTCCACGAGCACCGGAGACAATGCACGTGATGCTGCGGTACAGCGAACCAGCGAAGCCCCCCAGCAGGAGGCCGTGCTGGTGAGCATGCCCGTGGTGGCCTTGCACAGTGTGGACATGGTGAGCTGTGACGTGATCACCCTGAACGACGCGGCCAGTCCGCCGTACTACGGGGGAGCTATCGCACAGCAGGTGAACAACGATCGTTGCCTCGTGCCCAGCCCTGACGGGTCGGCATTGCACCGAACGTGCCACCAGCAACCTTCCGGTGATACCGGTGCGAACATTACAGCCTACAGGCAACCACCTCCAGCGGCACCCAGGGACCACTCCAGTGGCGGGGTAGGCGACTGGCGGCAGTGACCACCACCGAAGCAAGCAGCCGACGCTACAGAAGCAAGGAGCGGCACTAAGAAGGCCCGAGGACTTGAAACCCTCGGGCCTTCGTCACTTTCAACCCCTCAACTCAACTTTCCATGGCAAGCACACACAAGTTCACCTTACCCAGCGGCCGCATGTGCGAGGTCCGCGAAATGACCGGTAAGCACCAGAAGATCCTCACCGAGAAGAAGAGCGGCAACTATGCCGACAAGCTGAACATCATCCTGGCTGATATCATCGTGCGCGTAGGCGACGAGACGGATATCAACGAGGGGTTCGTCACTGACATGCTCAGTGTGGATCGCAAGGCCGCGCTGGTTCAATGCCGGCACTTCAGTCTCGGGTTCCCCGAAACGTTCAAGTTCACCTACACCTTCAAGGGGGAGTTCACTTTGCGGGATGTGGATCCTGAAACCGGTGACGTGAAGAAGACCACGTACCACGAGATCAAGGAAGAGATCGAGGTGCCCACACCGGAGTTCAAGATCACGCCGTACCCAGGCAGCGCCGAGTGGCCGGCTGGTGCATACAAGGACATTGATCGCAAGCGGACCATCATCCTGCCCCGTAGTGAGAAGAAGGTGGTGTTCACACTGATGGACGGTAGGGCTGAAGCTCGTGCTGTGGGCCTCACCGATACCAACAGCCACACCCAGCTACAGCTCCGTACCCCGGTGTACATGCACAAGGGGGCGAATGCTGAAGTCCCGATCCAACTGGATCTGGATGATCTTTCGCTGATGGACATCGAAGCCTTGCGCAAAGCGATCACGGACGCTGAAGGTGATATCGATACCGGGATCCCGTTGGTGCATCCGCACAAGGATCTCGTGGAAGAGAAGTTCGCAACGGTCCGCCTGGATCTGATCCAGGAGGTCAGTTTTTTCTTCCCTTCTCAGGCTACTTAGAGGACTTGTATTGCTACCTGTCCGTAGGTGGCTTGCAGGGACTGACGTTGACTGAGATGGAGCATTTGAGTTTGGTGAGCCTGACGCGCTTGTACGAGAACATCAAAGAGCTGAAGGCCCGAGAGCAAGAAGAACTGGATCGGATAAAAAGGTAGGAACCATGCCTCTACTCGGTGGACTTTCCGGTGGCAACCTCGCGATGGGGGTGGCCTTCCAACTGAAGGATGAGTTCAGCGGCACCGCTGCTGGCATCCAGAAGTCCATGCAACAGCTCGATCAGTACACTGATCGTATGGCCCAGAAGATCGATACGGCCATGACACAGATCCGCACCGGCTTCGCTATGGCAGCGGCCGGTGCGGTGTTGCTTGCGCCTTCGTTCATGGCGCTGGAAAAGGCCGGTGAGTACGAACAGCTCGAGGTGGCCATGGAGACGATGCTGAAGAGCCGCGAGAAAGCGCAGGCCCTGATGCGCGAGATGGATCAGTTCGCCAAGACCACACCCTTTGAGATCGGTCCCGTACGTGACAGCGGGCGCATGCTTGTGGCGTTCGGGAAGCAGGCAGAGCAAGTGGTGCCAACGCTGAAGCTGTTGGGCAACGTGGCCGCCGGCGTTGGCATGGATATCAAGGAGCTGGCGGAGCTGTACGGCAAGAACCTCCAGCAGCCGAACCTTGCCATGCGTGACATCTGGCAAATGACGAACCGGGGTATACCGATCCTGGAGGCGCTGGCCGAGGTGATGGGTGTGCAGAAGGACAAGATCCGCGAGATGGTGGAGGCCGGACAGGTCGGGGTGCCGCAAATGGAAGCCGCGTTCCGTGCCATGGGTGAGGGCACCGGACGGTTCGCCGGCCTGATGGGTAAGCAGGCCCTCACGATGAAAGGGATGTGGTCCAACGCGCTGGACAGCATCTCGCTCGGGCTCCAGAGCTGGGGCATGCAACTGCTACCCCTGGCAAAGAAGGTTATCGGTGCGCTACAAGGGATCCTGGACGCCTTCCGCGCGTTCGCCGAGAGCAAGGTCGGATCCTTCATCCTGAAGTCCGTGACCATCCTCGGTGCGTTGCTCGTTGTTGGCGGGCTCGTGCTGATCCTCATGGGCGGTATGCGCTTCGCCGTGTACAAGATGGCCGGTGCGTTCGGTGATATGACAAAGGCCACGATCCTCAACACCATCGCCCAGAAGGGGATGATCGCCGGCCTCCGTCAAATGGCTGTTGCTGCCTGGGCATCGATCGGTCCCTACGCATTGATCGCCGCCGGCATCATGGCCCTGGTCTTCATCATCAAGAAGGCCAAGGACATGCTCCAAAGTGCGAACCCGATCATCTTCGCCTTCGGTGCGGCGCTGATGTTCGCCATGGGTCCGATAGGGTGGATCATCGGCGGTATCGTTCTGCTGAAGCGCGCGGTGTCCGAGTTCAACAAGGTCGGAGAGGACGGCAGCGGACTGAAGGGCGGCTTCATCGGCGTGCTCCAGAAGATCGGCGGCATCATCCAGGGCGTGATCGAACTGTGGCGCTCGTGGAACGAAGAGACGCAGACCTTCAGCCTCGGTGAGTCGATGTACAAGAAGCTGGAGAAGATGGGCCTGCTTCAAACCGTCCTGAACATCGGTACCTATATCGCCCGCATCAAGGCGTTCCTGGTCGGTGTGAAGGAGGGGTTCATGGAAGTGATGAACTGGGGCAAGCGCGCGATCATGTCCATCTGGAACGCGCTCCAGCCGGCTGAAGAAAAGTTCACCAAGTGGGGCACCCTGGTGGACAAGGCCACCAGCTCCCTGGAACGATGGAAGAAAGCCGGCAAGGTGATCGGTATCGTGCTCGGGGTAGCATTGCTCGGACTGATCAGCTTGTTCGTGGTCCTGGGCATCGTGTCCGTGATCGCGCTCGCTGCCATCATCATCGGCATGGCTCTGATCATCGCACCGTTCATCTTGCTCGGGTACATCCTCAAAAAGATCTGGGACGGGCTCGTGTACCTGTACGAAGCGGCGCTACAGGTGTGGCGTGGCTTCAAGTTGTTCGTGAGCGATGCGGTGACCTGGACCACTGAGCTGTGGGCATCGATCACCAGCGGTGTCCGTGGTATGTGGGACAGTGTGGTGAGCGCCTTCGATGCCATGACCAGCGCTGTGGGCAACTTCATCACGAGTGCCGGCAACTGGTTCGCTGGCCTGTGGGAAGCGATCAAGCAAGGCCCTTCCGCCGTGTGGGACTACATGGTGGCCGGCGCAGCCACGGCCTGGGCCTACATCACGAACATGTTCACCGCGATCGGTGCGACCATCTCCGGCTGGGTGGCCAGCGCAACGGGTTGGTTCTCCGGCGTATGGGACGGGATCACGCGCGGGGCCTCTGCCCTATGGTCGGACATAGTTGACGGCGCTATGGGCATCCTGGCCCCCATCCTGGCCACGTTCGCCGCGATCGGTGCTGCGGTGTCCGGCTTTGTCCAGGGTGCATTGGCTTGGGCGGGGTCGCTGTGGGCATCCCTGACGGGCGGTGCTGCGGCCGCATGGGACTACCTTACCTCCGGGGCAAGCGGGGCACTTGACGCGATCACGGGCCTTTTTTCCGGCATCGGTGACACCATCTCCGGATGGGTGGACAGTGCCACCGCTGCTGTAGGTGGACTGTGGGACCGGATCAAGAGCGGGCAGGCGTGGGATGACTTCGTGAACGCGCACGTGCGGGCCAAGGACAGCCTCGTGTCAGCGGTGCGCGATATGGACAACGCCACGGGCGGTTACCTCCAGCGCGGTGTAGCGGGCCTGCGGCAACTGTGGGCAGCGGTGGAGAACGGTACCATCTGGAGCACGCTGAAAGATCGGGCTGTGGCTACCTGGGATGCCATCCGCAACGGGGTGGAACAGGTGAGCCCGACCGTTGCCCGTTTCATGGACGGGGTGAAGTCCCAGGGCCGTGATCTGTGGAACGCGTTCCAGACGGGCAACCTGTGGGAGACATTGAAGGCCAAGGCCGGCAGCGCCTTTGACACCATCGTGGGAGGTGTGGCCAAGGTGAGCCCGACGCTCGCGAGCTTCATCACCAACGTGAAGGATCAGGCCGTGGGCCTGTGGGACGCGTTCCGTGCCGGCAATTTGTGGGACACGTTGAGGGACAAGGCCACCACTGCCTGGAACGCCATACGTGAAGGCGTGCAGCGGGTAGGCCCAGCGATCACCAGCTTCATGAGCGGAGTGAAGTCCCAGGGCGTGGACCTGTGGAACGCATTCCAGACCGGTACACTGTGGGACACCCTGAAGAGCAAGGCCACCAGCGCATGGAACGCTATACGCGACGGCGTGGCCAGTGTGAGCCCTGTTGCAGCCGGCTGGATGGATACGTTGAGGGACAAGGCCGTGAGCCTTTGGAACGCGTTCGAGTCCGGTAGTATTTGGGACACCCTGAAGAACAAAGCAGCGGCCGCGTGGGATACCATCTCCGGCGGCATCGCCAAGGTGAGCCCCACCCTTGCAAGCTGGATGAACAGCGCCAAGTCACAAGCCGCGGATCTGTGGGCAGCGTTCCAGAACGGTACGCTGTGGGACACCCTGAAGAGCAAGGCCAGCTCCGCACTGGCCGCGATAGGGGAACCGCTCAACGGTATCCGTGAGCGGATCGTGGGCCTGTTCCAAAGCGGTCAAGCCTGGGCCGGTGAGTTCTTCAGCACGCTGCGCAATGATCCGGGTGCGGCCTGGGACATGCTGAAGGAAGCGGCATCGAGCGTGGCCACCCGTGTGCGTTCGGCGTTCAGTGATATGAAGGACGCCGTAGGCGGATGGGTTCGTACCTCCATGCCCTGGCTCGCTGATCTGTGGGAGAGTGCCAAGGCCGGCGCAGCTTCGATGTGGGCAGGTGTTACCGGTGCGGTGTCCGGTATGCGCGCCGCGTTCGATGGCTGGATCCAAAGTGCCCTTGCATGGACCAGCTCACTGTGGGCATCGGTCACCTCGGGAGCTGCTGCCATGTGGTCCAGCGTAACGGGTGCCGTCTCCGGCATGGCCAGCGCGATCGCCTCCTGGATCGGTGGAGCGATCACCACGGTATCGAATGGCTTCGCGGCAATGGGCAACGCCATCTGGTCCTGGATCACCAACGCGGTGAGCTGGGTGTCAAGTGGCTTTGCCGCCATGTACAACGCGGTGACGGGCTGGGTGAACAGCGTGATAGGCTGGATCACTCAACTGCCTTCAGCGATCTACAACGCCGGCGCGAACATGGTGACCGGTCTATGGGACGGGATGAAGAGCAAATGGGCAGCGTTCAAGGACTGGCTGGCCTCCGCTGTTGGTGGCATACCACTGCTGGGCTCCGCGCTGAAGTTCATGACCGGTGCGGCGGGTTGGGCCGGCGGCTTGCTCGGTGAACAGGGCAAGGAAGAACAGGGCACCGCCGGCGTTGCCGAAACGGGACCGAAGCGGGCCGATCTGTTGGGCGCTACTGCACAGAACAACGTGAACAAAGCACGCGGTCCGATGCTTCAGCCGGCGATGGCACAGAGCCCAGGCGCTGCGCTCATGCAACCGGTTATCCACAGGACGAACATCATCAAGATCGGTGACCGTGAGATGGGCCGCTTCATGGAGGATGAACAGGAGGACGGTCTGTCCCGCAACAACGGTATCTGATGGCAGGAATATCCACCACCGGCGGCCGCTGGTACTTCGTGGCCCTCAGCTCCCTGGAACGGCTTGAAATGCAATTCGTGCCGGAGAAGTTGAGCATCAACCGCCAACCCAGTGTGCAACAGGTCGAGATCGTTGGTGCGAACCTGCCGAAGCTCCAGCACCAGGGCGGTGAACGCACGCTCAGTTTTGAGCTGGACTTCTACGCACAGGACGCGAACCGAGAAGACGTGATCAAAAAGTGCCTGTGGATGGAAAGTCTCACCTACCGTGATGGGTCCGACAAGCCGGCGGAAAAGGTGCGCATGATCGCTGGCCGCCTCTTCAACAAGGATATCTGGATGGTCAAGACCGTCCAGTACGATCTGAAGATGTTCAATAAGAAGTTCGGTTACCTACCGTCCCAAGCGTACATCCAGGTGACGCTCGTGCAGGACGGTGACCTGGAGCCCAAGGCACGTGACGTGAAACGGTTCTGATCATGGCAGACAATACCACCATCGAGCTGCGCCGTACGAACCTGTACGGCAACGCGTTCTTCCTCCAGTTCCCCGATGGCACCCAGCAAGTGGTGCGCGAGCGCGTGGAGTGGGTGGGGGGCACCGGTGACCAGTACCACACCGTGCTTGAAGGTGACGAGCTGCCGTTCATCGCCTGGAAATACTACGGACGCCGTACCGAGAACGCCGGAGAACTGTGGTGGGTTATCGCCGACGTGAACGGCATCGTGAACCCCTTCGGCATGGATGAACTGATCGGCACTCAGCTTTTGATCCCGAACTATGACAAGTTCCAGATGCGGCTATGAGATCCCCGTTTCTCCGTGTGTACCTGGGTAAGCAGGACGGGAAAGAGATCTCGTCCTGGGTGCGCTCGTTGAAGTTCGAGGACTCGATCGGCAAGGACAACAAGGTGACCATCTCCGTGTTCCAGCGTCACGTGATGGACCTGCTGGATGACAAAGTGATCAAGGAGAAGGGTGAGGTGTGGTTCCAGTTCGGGTTCGTGGAAGGGGCCGCCAGTGAGATGCACCGCGCCAAGATCGCGGACGTGAACGTGACCTATGGGGCCACCATTGACCTGGAGATATCGGCGGTGGACAAGGGGAACATCATGAAGAAGTCCACATCCACCAAGGTGTGGAGCGGAAAAACTACCAAGCAGATAGTGACCGAGATCGCTCATCGGTACGGTATGGAGGTGGAGATGAACTTCAACGGGCAGGTGTGGAAGAGCCTTCCACAAGGCAACAAGAACGATCTGGAGTTCCTTCAGTTCCTGGCCAAACGTGAAGAGGGCGGCAAGTACAGCGTGTTCGTGCGCGGTAACACGCTGTACTTCGTTGAGCGTGGGCTGTCAAAGACGAGCACCTGGACGATCATCTACAAGCAGGACAGTGAGCTGATCAGCTTCAAGCCACGGTGGAAGGAACAGGCCGCGAGCGGTGCCCCGAACAGTGTGACCGTTGCCGGCAACAACGTGGCCGGCGAAGAGGTGAACCCGAAGAAGGACCAGAGCGATACCAGCCTGGGGGAAAAGCGGGTGATCATCGACACCAGCGCCAACGTGCTGGGCATCGTGCAGGACGGTGTGGCCACCGCGTACACTGGCCACGATGCCAACGGTGAGGTGACCAGTGTATCGCCGGCCTCCGCGATCAAGACCACGGGGAAGAAGATCGTGACCGCCGTGGAGAACGCCGGCGAAGCCAAGGCACTTGGCCACCATGAACAGAACAAGGCGGCGCTGAAAGTCTTGACCGCTACCCTGGAGCTGAACGGGAACGCGCTGATCAAGCCGGATCAGATCATCACCATCGGCGGGGTACACCCATCGCACGAGGGGAACTGGTACGTGGAAAGCATCACGCACTCCCTGGACGGCAACAAGTACACGTGCAGCCTGGAGCTGAACCGCAACGCGAGCAAGACGGGCAAGACCGAGGCGAAGAAGAAGAACAAGACCGAGGGTCCGGAACAGCCGAAGAACGTGACCAAGAAGGTGATCATCGACGCCAGCACGGGCAAGCCACTTGGTTTGCAGAGCGGTGACAACGTGAGCAAACTATGAGCCTGCTGCACGACTTCCGCATGATGCTGGCCAACTACGGGCTGGAACACTTCAACCGGTACTATGCTACCTACAAGGGTGTAGTGGTGGACAACAAGGATCCGGAGTTCATCGGTCGGCTCATGCTGAAGGTCACCCAGGTGTGGGGGAACGATATCCACCGCTACTGGGCACCGAGCGTGGGCATGCCGGCGGGGGCCAAGGGCCTGGGCCTGTTCATGGTGCCGAACGTGGGGGATATCGTCTGGGTCAGGTTCGAGGCCGGTGATATACGTTTCCCCATCTGGGAGTATGGACCGCTCACCAGGGCGAAGACATCCATCCACGCCAAGACAGGTCACCCCGATCAGGCCAAGGCCGTGGTGCTTCAGCACACCAACGGCTACCGCATCGTGATGGATGATGTGAAGAAGAAGATCGTGATCGAAAGCGGTTCACTGCACATGATCATCGACGGCCTGACCAACAGCATCCGGTTCGAGAGTACCACCGGGGTGGCGATCCAACCCGCTGTGCTGGGAACTACTCTTGTGGCTGACCTGAACGAACTGATAGCCGATATCGGGATGATAGCGGGCATCGTGGTCCCTGGGGCCAGTGCCACGTTGCCCATCGCTTCCTCCCCGCAATTCGCACCTTTGGTGGCGAAGTGGGCCGCCAAGTTCCCGCTCGCACTCAGTCAGATAGTGAAGCTCCAATGATCCAGCAAGACTACCTCGGTATCGGCCTGCGTGACCCGCTGCTGTTGCAGAACGGGGAAGGTGTGACCATCACCGGCGCGGGGTTGATCGAACAAAGCATCGGCCGCATCCTGGGTGAACAGGTGGGGGAACGGTTCTTCGGTTACGACTTCGGATCCAGGATCGACGAGATACTGTTCGAGCCCAACGACGAGGTGCTGATCGACCTGTTGCAGATGTTCGTGTTCGAGGCCGTGGCACGGTGGGAGAAGCGAGTGAAGATCGACACGGTGAACATCGTGCAGGACGGAGCCAAGATCTACGCGGAGGTAACCGTGCTGATCCTCGGTAGCAATGAGATCACCACCTACGTGTACCCCTGGTACCGCAAACTGATGGACTGATGGCACTACAGAACCCGTGGGTGGGCTACTTCACCCGGACATACGAGCAGATCAAGGATCAGGTGCTCACCACCATGCAAACGCTGGTGCCTGAGATCACGGACCACACGCCCAGCAACATCTTCGTGAAGATGGTGGGTATCTGGGCCGGCATCGCCGAAATGCTCGGGTACTACGTGGATGCCATGGCGCGCGAGGCATACATCGGAACCTGCCGCCGGCTATCGAGCGCCCTGGCCATCGCCAACCAGCTTGACTACCGCGTACACGCATGGGTAGCGGGAACCGGTGAAGTGACCTTCAGCTCTGACCTTCCGGTGACGGCTGACTTCCTGATCCCCGCCGGCACCCAGGTTGAAACTGCGGACGGCGTTCGTTTCTCTACCACCCAGGACTGCACGATCCTCAACGGCCAGTCAACGGTGGATGTACCGGTAAGGCAGCATAGTGATGTGCTCCTGATCGCGTCCTTCGTGGCCACCGGTGCAACGTTCCAGGAATACCAACTGCCTACGGACCTTGCGGACGGACAGGTGACCGTGAAGGTGAACGGCATCACATGGCTGGGACAAGAAACCCTGGCCTACAGCATCGCCGGCTCGCGCCACTACGTGCAAACGGTGAACCGCAACGAGATACCCGTGGTCCGTTTCGGTGATGATGTGATGGGTGCAGCTCCACCAACGGGCCAACCGATCCAGGTGTATTACTACCAGACCCAGGGTGCGGACGGCAACGTAGGTCAGGGGTCCATCATCACTATCGTTACCCCGATCGGAGTGCCTTCAGGTGCTACCAACGTGTTCGTGACCAACCAAGTGCGCGTCTCCGGTGGAACGTTCAACGAAGACCTGGAGAGCCTGCGCAAGCGGATCCCCATGTCCCTGCGCGTGATGGACCGCGCTGTGACCCGTCAGGACTACATCGATAGCGCGGAGCTGGTGGACGGTGTAGCAAAGGCCGGTGTGGTGTACGAGTGCGGCAAGACGGTGGACATTTACATCGTGCCCGAAGGCGGAGGTATCGCCAGCGATGCGCTGTGCTCTGACACGTTCGACTACCTGGATCCGCGGCGAATGATCACCACCCAGGTACGCGTGTTCCCCGCCGGTGAGGACCGGACCACGATCCTGATGGACCTGCACGTGTTGCCGGGGTACAACGTGGCCTTCGTGGTGTCCGAGGTGAAGGCGGCACTGGCCCTGTTCCTGAGCTACCAGAACCAGGAGATCCAAGGTGCGCTGTACCTCTCCGATCTGTACGAAGTGATCGAAGCGGTGGATGGTGTAGGCCATAGCTTGATCAACTCGGTGCTCGTGAAGCCGTACGCGCACCGCGTGCCGCCCACTACGCTCAACCTCAACTGGACGGTGAACGCGCTCTTCCCATCCACCCAGACGATCAAGTGGGATCTCATAGCGATCAGCGGTACACAGTTCCACCTGATGCGCAATGGTGAGTTCTGGAGCACCGTAGATGTGGCCGTGGCCGAAGTCACTCCTGAGATCAATTTCACGATCAACGCTGCGGCATACACCGTGGGCGATACGTGGCTCTGGTATACCTACCCGAGCAATATCGATGACGTGGGACAGGTCCAGCTTGAAGATCCGAGCATCTTCGTTTCCCTCTTGACGGATATCACCATCATCACCGTCTGATGCCTACGTTCCAGTCCCGCATCTTCAACCTGTTCGGCCGGTACGATAAACGTACCGACACCTATAAGAACGGTGCCGGCAAGGGACTGAACGAACGCTTCCAAGAGTCCATCGGGAAGAGCATCGATGATGAACTGATGGGACTGATCGATCAGTTCCTGGCCAACACCATCGAGCCGCAGACGGTGTTCGATGAACTGCTTCCGTTGGCCGAGAGGATGCTGGGCTATGACGTGAAGAACCAGACCCTTCAGCTCGGGGAGACGGTCGCGTGGCATCGCCGGATCCTGGCGCACATGATCCGGTACTACCACATCAAGGGTACCAAGCGGTGCTATGAACTGCTGTTCGAGATCATGGGCCTGGAGGTGATCATCGAAGAGTTCTGGACCCTGCCCACCTTCGATAGCAGCAACCCGGATCTGACCTTCGATAGCGAGGACCGCCCGCTCCTGGACCTGGGCAAATGCACGCCGTGCTCGCGGTACGAGATCACCATAGTGGGCGGGCCGCCCTGGAGCGAGGTACAGGCCGGCGTGGACAGCATCATCGTGTTCAACGAACCGATCAACGCCTACCGTGGCCTGCTGGCATACAACGGGCAAGAGATCATCGATGATGATCCGCAAGGTGATGCGTGCCCCATCCCGAACTATACCATCACGATCGTGGACACCAACGTAGGTGCTGGCACGTTCGAGGTGCGCGTGCTTCTCAGTGGAACCCAGCCCGGACTGTGGACCTTCGGCGAAGGCACCTACACGGTGAACAACGGGGCACCCATCGATATCGTGGGCCTCACTCCTGGCGGATCGGCCATAGACATCGGACCGTTCCCCGCCGGCACGATGATCGATATCGCGCTGACCAACACCCAACGGCCGCTGTGCATCACGTACAGCAACAACCACACGTGGTACCCGCCTTGCCCAGTGCTGGATGTGGACGTGATCGTGGAGCCACCGTTGGTGTACGTCGAAGTAGCGAGCTTCCCTGCCGGCTTCGCCACGGACAGCCTGCGTTACTCGATCGATGGGGCTCCGCAGATCGAGGTAGCATTCGACGGTTCATCGATCGCTATCGGTCCGTTCCTGGAGGGTGGATCGCTGGAGATATGGATCAACAACTACCTCAACGAAGCGTGCGCGTTCCATGTCGGTCCGTTCATACTGCCGGCACAGCCGCCGGACATCATGGCATCGTTCGAGCTGTTGCCGGACTGTCTCACACTCACACCCGAGTACAGCATGGAGTGGACGCTGTACCCATCTTTCCCCGGAGGCCCTGCGTTCATTCCGGGCATGTGCCGTTACCGTGTGAACAACGGATCCTGGATCAACTACGGCGTTGTGGTATGGGGTCAAGTGATAACGATCGGTCCTTTCACCTCGGGCGACGAAGTGGATATCGAGGTGGCCAACACCCAGGTGCCCGCCAACCCGTGGCTGTATCACGACTACGTGTATACGTGCCCATGTGAGATCACCGGCCGGTTCCCGACCCCGCCGATAGATGTGGAGTGGTTGGTACGTCCGAGCGACTACGCGGGCATGGTGGCCGGTACCATACCGATCGGGCAGAAGTTCTTCATGCACGATCATGACAGCATCACACCGGGCACTTCCCTACCGGAGCTGAACGTGGGAAGGCTGTTCACGCGCGTGGCCATGGGTCACACCGATGCTGACTTCACCATCACGGATCTGGCCAACAATGAGCTGATCCGTGACCTGAACGCGGTGGGCACGCCGTATGAGTTCTATCAGGTGCGACAAGACACAGGTGGGACTTCGTTCTATGCCACCGATGGACGCAGTGGCAAGTACGGAGAGATCTACCTGTTCGGTGTGGGGCTGCTGGATCCTGGTCCTCCTGGCCCCACCACAAGCTGGCCACCAACGTCCGCCTACCTGGAGCAGTCGGTTCCATGGAACGGTTGGGATGATTGCCGGATCATGGTGGTACAGTACACTGAGAACCCGGACTACAATGATCCAGGTGCGGTGTGGGTGGATGCTCCGATGCCGCCGGTTCCACCAGCGCAAGGGTTCGACTTCGATCCAAGCTGGACACCGTACGTAGGAGCGTTCAATGCGGACTTCCCAGTGACAGCCACCGGCCTGCGGGCCGCGTGGTACCGCAGTGCCATCTTGCAGGGATACAGCCGACCAGGAGCCGCAACAGCATGACCGATCAACCCGAAGCACCGAAGCAGTTCACCTGGAAGGGCATGGTGGAGCTGGTGAACACCTACAAGGTGCTCGCGGCCGTGCTCACCGCGTTGTCCGTGTTCATCGCATGGAACAACAAGCAGGTGACCGCCGGCACCATGACGGTGAAGGAGTTCGATGAGTGGAAAAAGACCGTGCCCACCATCGATCAGATGGACAGTGCCCTGGGCGCTAGGTTCGAGGAGCGTGATGCACAGCTACAGCAGCAGGGCCGCGTGTTCGTGCGCGACTACGTGCAGCCGATGATGGCCACCGATGAACAGGTCACCAGGGATATCTCGGGCCTGACTTCCACCATGCGCGATGTGATCAACGCACAGAACAGTGTGAGCAAGGACATGCGCGTGACCCTCCTGGAGCGCATGAAGCGCGATAGTATTGTGGAGGAGAACGCGCGCCTGAAAGCGGAGATGCGGGTGACCGCAACGGTGGAGGAGATCATGAGGGAGATCAAGAAGGGACAGCCGACGGATCCCCCTAAAAAGCGCCGCAAGGACAAAGTAGAATGAGAACCCTAGCCCTATTCTGCCTGTTGTCCGTGGTGGCATGCCGTACCAACCAGCAGGTGATCACACCCGACTGGGAGTGGACGGAAACCAAGTGGGAACGATGCAACTACGGGGAAGAGCGCCTGTTCCTCACGGGCAAGTTCCTGGATGCCGATACGGTGTACATCCAGGTATATCACGATGGGGAGAACGCCGTGGATCCGATCGTGGCTTACGGCACATTCCACATGGAGCTGGGGGAGTTCGCCCAGTACGAGATAGTGTTCACGGATACGTACAACAGGGAGAAGCGTATAAGCATACACGAACTGGGGGATCGTTTGATCGAGTGGTACCCGCCGATGGAAATTGACTTCGACCGGCTGGGCAACTACATCCTGATCAAGCCGGACGCCAAGTTGCCACAGTATGCCGAGATACATGTGGGGATGAGCAGAAAAGCTGGAACAACACTGCTGCACTGATCTAACCAAACCAAGACCGTGAAGCCGTGGGAGCCATTGATATCGCGTTTCAAGAACTGCTGATCTTCAAGGAAGCATTCCATGCGGCCAAGCAACGCTTCCTCGGGATCATGCCTGCGACCGCTGCCATGGAGGTAGCGTTCAAGGGCAATTTCGTGTACTTCAAACCTCGCGACGGTATGGGAGGCGACTTCTACACCTTGCACCACAACGGTGAGACTATCCTTGTGGTGGCTGACTGTTCTGGCCACAGCGTGGAGGGCGCGCTGATGGCGATGATCACGAGCGGTGAGGTCGATAGCATTGTGAAGAGCCGGGGGATCACGGAGCCCCGAGACATCATCCGCTACCTCCACAAGAGCATGGTGCAACGGTGGGGTGAGCGCAAGCTGGGTGTGAGCATGGAGGTGTCCATCATCAACATCTCCAGCAACCATCGGCAAATGCGGTTCTGTGGGGCCATGCGGCCGCTGTACGTGGTACGCGATGGCAAGCTGATCCAGTATGAGAAGAGCAATATGAGCGTAGGCGATGAACGCTACAACGCCCAGGTGCGCGAGCTGGTCCAGCACGATATCGACCTGGAGTCCGGTGATCTGATCTACATGTTCACCGATGGCTACGAGACGCAGACCGGTGTGGGAGAAAAGCCACTTGGCACCAAACGCTTCCGCGAGCTGATCGAGCAGGCCAGCATACTACCGATAGATGAACAGCGCCAGTTCCTGGATGACAAGCTGGAGGAGTGGCGCGGCAGACAACCTCAGCTTGACGACATTTGCCTGATCGCAGTAACCGTTTAGAACCATGGCACAAAGACGCTTTTTCCAGTGGCTGGATGATGACTTGACACGGCTCATGAACCAGCGAGACGTGGGGCTGATCGAGCCCAGCGTGTACCGTGGCTTCGATGCTCCGGCGCTTCCCCCAGGCATGAACCTGATCCTGAGCCACACTCCGGACTGGTACGGTCCGAACGGGGCCACTGAGAGCACGTACGATGAAACTCCTGGCGGGGAAACCAGCATCGGGGTACTGATGACGCGGCAAGGCGTGGTGGTCAAGGAGACGAACGCTATCAGCTTGCCCATCGCTCCGGGTGATGCGACCTATCCCCGGATCGATCGCATCGTGTGCCGGAGCAAGTACCTGTACGCCCCCGGCGGTGAGCCAGCGACATACGTTGTGTATACAGGGATCCCCTCGGTGAGCCCCACGGCACCGGTGTTGAGCTTCCCCTACCAGGAGATTCTCCTGGGTGAGCTGCGCGTGCCGGCGGGATGCACTTCGCTACAAGACGACGGGGTGGTATGGACGCGGAGCTATCCGGCACCGCTTGCCAACCAGCTCTTCACCATGTACATGAACAAGGTCCAGACCAGTGTGGACCTGAAGATGTTCGAGGAGATCGCGTTCCAGCGCAGCAGTGCCACCACACCGGACGCCACCACGATCGACATCGATACGTTCGATCCTGTGACCCAGCTATGGGACGAAGCGAACGGTACAGAGATCATCGTGAACATCGGGGCGGAGGCCGCTTACACCTTCAACCTGATCAACGCGAAGCTGCCACAGAGCCGGTTCTTCATACTGAAGTTCACCGGCATCGGCAGCAAGGTGGTCCAGTTCCACTATGACAACTTCCAGAACGCGGAGCCGATGCACGATCCGCCCTGGAACAGTGGCGCTGTATCGCGCAAGCACCTGCGGGTGTACGATGGTGACACCCTGGCCATCATCGGCAACTCCAGCAACGGCACGGCGTGGAAAGTCTTGTGGCACCATTGCACCAAGACCCCGCGTGTCGATCGCCGCCTGACCATGGAGAACAGCGTCCTATGGGGGCGCGGAGGTGTGATGATCGACTCCGGCGGAGAGATCTATTTCGACTGGAAGGCGAACGTGATCGAGATACCTTGTACCGGTGCCCTGGACCTGTTCAGCTTGAAGCCTTCGGACGGGGTGGTACAGGAGAATATCCTACCGTTCGGTTATGAGATCCACGTGATACCGCGCTACACCGGGGCACAGATCCATGTGGACGTGTTCAAGCTGATCGCCGGCGGGAACATCATCATGCTGAACGACCTGCCCTTGCCGCTCCCATGGAACAGGCCCTTTACCCTGGTATCGGTACCATCACCGAACGGGGCGGCCGCTGCCAAGTGGATGCTGAAGGAGCACATGAGCGGCATGCGCCATGACATCACCACGAGCTACATGGCTGACGCGGGCAACGTGGAGACTTCAAGCGTGGGCTCTGTGACCTGGGATCCGGCCGTGGCCAACCCCCTGGTGTGCTACTGGATGGAAGGCGTACGGTGCCACATGTCCCTGAAGGTGGGGGTGGTGATCACCGGCGTGGTGAGCGATATCCGCTTCCAGCTCCCGCCCGGACTGACCGCGCGCAACGTGGGCAGCTCCGCCAAGTACGAGGTGTCCGGTTATGGTGAGCTACAGACCGGGGAGTTCCTGATCGTGGGCTCGGGCAACACCGGTGCCGGCAACTTCGGATGGGTGACCATGCCGGTGTTCGCCGTGTTCCCCCCAGGCACCTACACCGTGCGCGTGCGCATGGACATCGAAGTGTTCCCGTCCTTCTAAGGTCGCTGCGGAGCAACCAGCGATGAACGCCTCGGGGGAAACCTCGGGGCGTTCGCCTTTCCATCAACAGCACTTTGTTGAAAGTTGCCCGGACAAATTTTTACAATTTGTCAAATTTGCTCTACCATTGCACCGCCCAGACAATGAGAGCCGATGCCATCACATACCTCGAACGGGGATAACCATCCCCCCAACAGGCCACGGCTGTACGTGGTCTATGCCATCATCCCCGATACCCTGGAAGGCGCACAAGCCGGTGAGTGGGCGGTGGCCTACAGCGAGAGCACCCAACAGCGCGGCCCCACTACGCACGCCGTTTCACGGGGACCGGCCGTGTACGGCATGGACCTGAACCGAGCCCTGGAGTGCGTGGAGTACGCAACGCGGCACTGGCGCGCTACGTCCGTGATCATCGAGAAAGCAACCCCGAACGCATGAACAAGAAAGAAGCGCGCACCGTGGGAGAGTTCCCCAGTGCCTTGGATGCCGCCGTGATCGCACGGTTCGGCAAAGTCACCCAGTGCAAGACCACGTTCCGACTGTTCGGAGACATGAACCACGTGACGACCTTCAAGGCCACTGGTCCCAAGCGCAAGGAGATCAAGCAGTTCATCGCCGGATGGATGGCGGGGAACCTGGAGCTGCGCGAACGTTTGCAACGCGCCAACGACTGATGTTCGATCCCGAGCTGTACCCCACGCCGCCCGAGGTAATCAAGCGCATGCTGAAGCCATGGCAGCGCAGCGAGTTCTTTCCTGACCTGGACCTGGGGGATATTACCATCCTGGAGCCCAGCGCCGGCAGCGGGTCCATCTTGGACTACATCAAGGAGAACCATAGCTGGGCGCGCAACCGTGGCCCCAACGAACGCGGCCCGAAGCTGCACGCCATCGAGCACAACCCGGAACTGCGGGCAATGCTCACCGGCAAGGGGTACTCGGTCGTGCATGATGACTTCCTGGACTACCAGACCGATATCATCTACGATCTGATCATCATGAACCCACCTTTCAGCAACGGTGAACGGCACCTGTTGAAAGCGTGGGACATCCTGAAGACCGGCACCGTGGTGTGCTTGCTCAACGCGGAGACACTGAAGAACCCGCACACCATTTTCCGCAAGCACCTGTTGAAGCTGATCGGTGAACACGGCAAGGTGAACCTGATCGGGAAAGCGTTCGCCAAGGCCATGCGCAGCACCCAGGTTGACGTGGTGATGGTCACGCTCCACAAGAAGGAAGCTGCCCACGTGTTCGACTGGTGGAAGGATGATGCGTTCGCGGGGGAACCGGTCAAGGAGTTCCAGTTCGGCCCGGAGACGGTCAGCAACCAAGTGGCTTTGTACGACTTCCTGGACGGGCTCGTTGGCCACTACGAACAGGCCAAGGGTGCGTTCGAGCGGTACCTGAAGGCACACTATGAGCTGGGCCACGTGCTCGCGGGGTTGGTGCCCGCCGGACAGAACATCGTGGGACAGGCCAAGGAAGCGAGCGGAGGACCAGCAGGCCAGAACGCGGTGTACCGTTCACTGCTACAGAAGGCGGCATGGTCCCAGGTGATGAGCAAGACCAAGCTGAACAACTTCGCCACCGAAGGCGTGCGGCGCAACCTGGACGCGCTCACCGAGCAACAGGGCGGGATGGCCTTCACCAAGCCGAACATCCAGGCGTTGCTTGAAATGCTGTTCACCAACCGGCACGAGATCCTGCACCAGTCGGTTGTGGAGGTGTTCGACCTGATGACCAAGTACCACGACAAGAACCGGTGCCACTGGGAAGGATGGAAGAGCAACGATGCCTTCCAGGTCAACCGCAAGGTGATCATCCCGGACTACGGTGTACAATGGGAGCCGAAGTACGGCGGGGAGTTCAGCCTTGACTACCGTTTGGAGAACCGGCTGGATGATATCGATCGCGCCATTGCTTCGCTGGAGAACCGCCGACTGGATAGCCCCACACGGTTAACGCACCTGAAGCCTGAACCGCGTTGGAACGGTGACACCGGCAACAAGGAACCGGTGAAGCTGGTGACCATCGGCACGGCACTGAAGCGCAAGTTCCGTGCGCTCGGAAAGGTCGGACACCTGAAGATGCAAGGCGGAGTGGACAACACGGCGGAGTCCGAGTATTTCTACCTCAAATTCTGGAAGAAAGGCACGGTGCATCTCGTGTTCAAGGATGAAGCCCTTTGGCAGTTGTTCAATCGCACGGCCGCCAAGGGCAAGAAGTGGCTCCCCATGGACCACGAGCGTGAACCCGAACCTACGCAGACGAAAACGGATCGGGACTATGTAAAGGAGCTGGCCACAATCGCAGCGCTCAACCGCGCCCTGGCCTTGCAACCTGTTGAAGACGACTACTGAGCCATGAACAACGAGATCAAAATAGAACTGCGGAAGGCAGTGCTGGAGAACACTTTCCGCTGCACCAAGGAAACGTATGCCAAGCTGCACGTGGGCCAAGTCGTGCAGGCCATCACGGACCTGAAGTTTAAGAACCCGAACCCCCATGGACGAAAGCCCTACATAGAGGCCGTTCACGGTGGGGAGAAGATGGTGATCATGATGTTCGTACGCAACCCGAACGATGAGGCCAGCACGCGGTACATGATCTACGCCAAGTCACTTGAGACGGGCAAGGAAATACACTGCCATGTAACCGACGTGCTACCGTGTGCCTTCGCTGAAACCTTCACCCTCTTCCGGAACTGATGGGCATCCGTGTGACCGAGTTCCATTTCGATGGGCTCTACTTTTTGATCGCCGATAACGGTACCGTGATCGGTGTATTCTGCGACACGGGCTACTACGGGGCGAAGGTGAAGCCGGAACACCGCAACGACTGGCGCTCACAAGATGCCGGCCCAGCGAGGTGGGCCTATGTGGGCAAGAAGAGTCTCGCGGGCTGGGCCGGCAAGATGGACACGCTCTTTCTGGATGAAGAGTCCACCATGATATGGAAGCTGCTGCGCGGTGAGGGGTTCAAGGATCTGCCCACACCTACATCCCAGGATGAGATGGTGGAAGTGCTGGCCGAGTTACAGCAGCGGTTCAATGGCATGGGCATCGCGCTGTTCGTGTTCGACACGGCGCTATCGATCGGTGGGAAGTTCAACTACATCTCGAACGTCGAACGCGCCGACTTCATCAACACCACGCGCGTGATGCTGGATGATCTTGAAACCCGTGTTCCACGTGGAACACACAACACAAACGCTGATGCACAAGAAGACAAAGGAGGGGTATGATATCGCTGCGGAGCACATGCCGCACGGTATCGATGGTCAGCCAGCCGGCTGGTACTACCTGCTGACCAATGAGGAAGGTGATGACATGTCCTCGTGGGAAGGCCCGTACGATGATCAGGCCACATGCGAGTGGGCGGCCATGTTCCCGATCCAGGACAAGATTAAGGACCGCACCGGAGAGCACGCAGCGATCAAGCGGTTCCTGTCCTTCCTCTGGGACCAGGGCTACACACCGAAGAACGCCTTCGACAAGCCACTTGAAGATGATGAGCTGATCGCCGGCTTCTTCAATATCGACATGGCGGCCTACCAGGAGGAACAGGTGCGCATGCTACAGCACATGCGCGACACCGCCGGCGCTCCTCTACCACCACACCGGGAGCTTACTGTGGTACGCCCCGCTGATGCTTCACTCGACAAACTCAACTAAACCACCAACACCATGCACAAGCTGAACAAGTACGAAGTGCCGCCGATCTTCGGCATGATCTCACAGGACGGCAAGACGTTCTCGTGGCAGGGGAAGAACCCGAACACCCAGGTGTCCTGCACCAAGAGCGCACCCGAGCCGGGGATCTTCACGGAATGCTCACCAACGATGCCGGTGATGGACATGCGCGAGATGAGCGATCACGATGCGTTGTTCAACCTGATGATGAACCACACCGTGGAGGAAGTCCTACCGCGTCAACAGTGGACCAAGAACACGGTGTGCCTGGAGGAGTTCCTGGCCACACCGCGCCGGCGCGGTGTGGCCATCACCACCGTGCAACAGGTCCAGGAGCAAATGACCGCGGATCTTCACACGCACTGACATGGCGGACCACAAGGAGATCCTGGATGCCGTTGTGAAACGGCTGATGGACGAAGGCAAGTTGATCGATGCGGGGTTCGAGGCCCTGATGATCAACGCCTACAGCGGGAAGGTGATCGATGAACGAACGCGCAACGCCATGCGGGATGTGTTCTTCGCCGGCGCGCAGCACCTGCACGGTTCCATCTTCCAAGTGCTGGAGGAGGGCATCGAGCCCACCGAGAACGATATGCGCCGCATGACCAACGTGGCCAATGAACTGAGCGCCTTCATTGACGACTATAAGAAGCGCCACGGACTGTGAGCCAGAACCTCAACACGCTAATGGACCTGGAGCGGTGGCTTACGCTCGGGGCGAAGAACCGCTTCTGGTACCAGGAGACGCACGCCGATATCCAGCGCATCCTTCCGGATGAACGGATCGACTTGGTGATAGACCTGCTGGCGGCTACGAGCATCCGGGCATCGATCAGCAGCAACGTGAAGTACATGTTCAGTGCGTTGCTCCAGTACAAGCTGGGCCTACCGTTCACCGGGTATCTCGGTACCGTGATCCAGAAGCTGGACCTTGTACGCGCCGGCATCGAGCTGGACAGCTTGAAGATTCGCAGCTTCGCACGTGCGATGAAGGGTGACGAGCGGGCCGTGGTGGTGGACGTGTGGATGTGCAGAGCCTTCGGCATCACAGTGGACACGCGCGGCCCATCCGATGCGGAATACATCCACACCACGAACATGGTGCAGGAGCTGGCCCAGCAACGCGGTGTGATGCCCCGCGAGTATCAAGCGATGCTGTGGGACGGCATCCGTCAGGAGCAGAGCCAGTACCGGATCCAGGTGCGATATCGTGACCTGTTGCTGAAGTACAAACCGTGGTACGATAACCAGCTCCAGTTTTCAACCCCTTGAAATTTGCCCGCTGCTGCGTTTGACCCCCCTCCCAAGTGGTACACACCACCCAAACCCTCTGAACGCAGGAGGATCAAATCCAGGTGGCAAGGATGACCTTTTACGAACCTACTTAGACCCCATGACAGACAACACCCCCACTGAAGGCCCAACGATGCGCGAAAAGTCCGACAAGATGGCCAGCATCATGAAAATGTTCCTGCCCATCGTGGATATGACCCTGGATGAGTTCGACCTGGATCATGCAACCGAGATGGTGGAAGACATGTTCGCCAATGCTTCACGCTATGACTCCATGGCGATAGTCACACCCTCGGGCTGGCAGAAAACCCAAAGTGACTTGCTGAAGTTGCAAGCCGAGAACGTCAAGGCCATCATCGCGTTGTACAGATCCAGGATCGACATGCGAGCCAACGCACTGGAACGAGCATCACGCTCGGAGACACAGAACGAGTTCAATAAAATTTTCGGTATCAATTCCTGACCCCATGAACCTAACCAACGATGAACTGAACCGGATGGAACTGCTGGAGGATCGCCTGCTGGTAGTCGAACAAGAACTGCCCATCACTCCGGGTGGCATCCAACTGATCAGCAACGATCACAAGTGGGACATGTACGCCACGGTGATCAAGACCGGTCCAGGATACAAGCACATCGGAATGCCTGTTGAGGTCGGACAGAAGATCGTGATCGGCAAACAAGCTGGTCAGCCGGTTGTGTTCGATCTTCCCACCGGTGATGACGGCGAACTGAAAGAGATCCCCATGCTGGTGATCCGCTTGTCCGCTGTCCTGGGGATCGTTGTCCCGAACAGTGAAACAACTCCCACTCAATAACCCTCAGCGGGGGTGGTTAACCCTCCCCCTAAAGGGGAGGTTACCCCCCTGCGTGTGTAGCAGGCGCGTATACACGGCGACCGGTATATTGTTAGGCATCGCCGCACGCGCACATACGCGACGGTCGGATAGGATGCTTGCCGATGCTTAGGCAGCGCCGCATACGCGTACGCACGAGAGGACAAGTTTTGAACGATCCGACCAAAAGACGCCTTAGCGCATACTATTGCACGCCCAGACATGACAGCCATACCCACCTCCGCCTTCCCATTGGCGTGGCCACAGCGCCAGCTCCGTACAAAGTCACCGGCCCGCAGCCGCTTCAAGGATCCATCCATTGCGGTGGCCACCAAGAAGCTGAAGGACGAACTGGACCGCATGCGCTGCACCCATGTGGTGATCAGCAGCAACCTGCGACTGAAGCCCAACGGTGACCCGTACAGCGACCAGCGGTTACTGGCTACGGACTGCGGTGTGGCCTTGTACTTCCTGCGTCAAGGCACTCCGATGGTGATCGCCGCCGATCAGTACGACCGCCCAGGATGCAACCTCCAGGCGCTCGCGTACACCGTCGAAGCGATGCGCGGGATCGAGCGGTGGGGCTGTACCGAAATGCTCAACCAGATGTTCACGGGCTTCAAGCTGCTTGGCCCCGCTACGTATCCTGCCACCACCAACGGGCGACCCTGGCACGAGGTGCTGGGATGTGAGCCCACTGATAACGCCTTCGCCGTGAAGGAATGCTACCGCAACCTTGTGACCAAGTACCACCCCGACAAACCTGGGACCGGTGATGCCGCCAAGTTCCACGAGGTTCAAGTGGCTTGGGAAACTTTCAAGGCATCCACCAACGGATGAAGACGGTCAAGTTCCAGAAGAAAGTCCTGCGCTTCCTGTACCGCAAAGAGAACAAGCGGTATGTGGAACTGGTGGATGATAAATGCTTCGACACTGCGGAGCTGAAGCTGGGCCATGAAGTGCTCCGCGCCTACGTCAAGGAGTTCGGTGCGGTGCCCGATGTGATCAGCGCGGTAGAATATCTCACCCGCTTCGCCCTGGGCAAGCAGATGAAGCCCGACGTGGTGACCGAGATGGTGGGCTACGTCGAAGGACTTTTCGAGGCCCGCGAGGAGGACAGCGGGCTCGTGGTCAAGTCGATCCTGGACTACGCCGGCACCAAGCGCGCGTCCGAGCTGATGAAGAACAGCATCGGCAAAATGAAGGACGGTGGTATCGCTGCGGTGCAGGCCATGCACCTGGAGCTGGGCAAGATCGCGCAGCTCGATCAACGGACCCTGGAACTGGAGACGAACAAGGGCGGGTTCCTGCTGGCCGATCACCTCAGATCGATCAACGATATCGTTCCGGGCCGTCCGTGCTTCCTGCCCAAAGTGAACCGCATGACGGCCGCCGGCGGGTTCCATACGCCACAGCTCGTGATCCTGCTGTCAGCCCCCAAGGGGTTCAAGACCGGTCTGGCGCTGAACATGGCCGTGGAGTACGTCCGTGATGGGCTCAATGTGTACTACGTGGACTGTGAGAACGGGTACAAGTCGATCAAGACACGGGCGCAGCAGGTCATGATGGAATGCGCACGGCACGAGCTGACCGAGAGCGAAACGCTGAAGACGCTCCGCCAAGTGGTCAAGCGCATGCGGCTCCAGGGCGGTGACATGGTGGTGGACCACTACCCCGCCTACAATTCTACCGTCGCTGATGTAGAACAGAACCTGCGCGAGCTATACGAGGAAAAGGCTTGGCGGCCTGACGTGATCGTGTGGGACTATCCGGACCTGATGAAGCCGATCGTGCCCCAGAAGGAGGACAACAAAGCGATCAGCCGCGTCTACTTCGACATCATCAACCTGAACAACCGCCTGGGCTGCTTCAGCATCGGGGTGTCACAGGTCAACCGCGCGGCCGTGACCAAGGACGTGTTCACCATCACGGACTTCGCCGCCGACTTCGGCAAGGCGATGAACTGCCACAGCTCCTGGGCGCTGTGCCGTACGGACAAGGAAGTGGAGGCCGGCGTTGGTCGCATCGTTCCCGTGGCACAGCGCGAAGGCGTGCGCTACAAAGGGCGCAACGTGTGTTTCGTGAGGATCGACGAGGAGAAGATGTTCATGCGTGAGATCGACCCGCGCGAAGCCGCGCGACTGGTGGAGGGCCTGGGGGCCACTGTCAAGAGCACCAAACGGGCCAAAGCCCTAACCGATGACTGATGAGAGCACGAGCTGACAAGACCGTGAAGTGGGGCGTTGAGGCCATGGCCAAGCACCTGGAGGAGACGCACAGCCTTTCCACGGCCAAGGCCCAGGAGATCGCCGCGCGCTTCCCGAAGAAGATCATGGAGGTGCTGCTTGCCGGCAAGACCGTTGTGATCCGTGGCGTGGTGACCATCCGCGCCGTGAAGGTGCCGGCCAAGGAGAGCCACGTGTTCGGTGTGTGGCAGAATGTGCCCGAACACATCGGCATCCGGACCACCACGAGCAAGGCGATCGCCAAGTCACGTGAGCGCAAACGCCGCAAGCAACTGCTGGGATGATACCGGCCACCAACGCATACAAGTACATCGGGGATCGATACCCGCTGAAGCGTACCACCAACGGGTGGTGGACTTCGGACTGTCCCTTTTGCGGCAAGCGTGGCAAGCTGGCGTTCCATTTCGCCTGGAGCTATTCCAAGTGCTGGAGCTGCAACTGGCGGGACTCGATCGCGGACTTCGTGATGGAAAGCGAGGCCCTGACCTACACCCAGGCCCATCACACCATCATGGAGGCGGACGGTGCCGGCATCGATCCGGACATGTTCGTGATGGCGCGCTCGATGGACGTGGCCGAGGTGGACCTACCAGCCGGTTACACGCCACTGATCGAGGGGCGCGGCAAGACCGTGGGCAAGCGTGCCATCGCTTACTTGGAGGGGCGCGGCTTCGACATTGAAAAGCTGGACGCGCAAGGGTTCGGCTACGTGGGCACTCACGCCGGCGATGGCCAGGATGATTACTTCGGCTACATCATCATGCCTATCCAACAGGACGGCCGCTTGCGGTACTTCATCGGTCGGGACTTCGTGGATGGTTTCCCCAAGTACAAGAACCCCCAGCGCGAGGTGTGCGGTACAGGCAAGGATCAGGTGATCTTCAACGCCGATGCCTTCAATATCCACCGCAACGTCTACGTGATGGAAGGGATCTTTGACGCGCTTACATTGGGCAGGAAGGCCGCTGCCACCTTGGGCTGGTCCTGGAGCGCCGAACAGTTGGGCTGGATGATCGGCAGCGCGTGCGAGTCCATCACCATCGTAGCGGACAAAGGCTTCTACCCGATGGCCGTGAAGAACGCGGTGAAGCTGATCGATCACAAGGAGGTGCGTGTGGTCAACTTCGATCACCAGGAGTACGGCAAGGATGTGAACGATATCGGCCGCGTCCGTACGATGCGACTGGTGAAGGCCACGGAACCGCTGACCATGGAACATGCCTTTGAAGTGCTGGGCCAATGACGCGCGATCCTGCCATCCACATCCTGAAAAGTGACTTGTTCCGGATCTTCATGGAGATCCAGGACTGGCCCGAGGGCGCGCAGGACATGACCGATACGGTCTTCCGCCATGCCAAGAAGTACCAGATACGTACGCGGTCCATCGTTGCCGGCAATGCCACCCAGCGCAAACGCGTGGAGCGCCGCAGCACGGCTGTGTGCCCATTGACACCCGAGCGCCTGGGCCGCATCCTCTACGCTGAACGTGTACGGCACCAGCACCAAGTGATCACCGCTATCAACAAGGGGGATAGCGCATGGACCACGCTGATGGAAGTGGCGCGCGATGCGTACGAGTTCGGTGAGCTGTTCGGGATCATGCCCAGGGATGAAGCGTACCGTCAGTATGTGGACCTGGGGCTCCAGCTCATGGGACGGAAGTACGCGATAGGCAAGTTCAAGTACCACAAGGAAAGGATCTTCGAGCGCAAGGGTTCGCACGTGCTGATCGCCGATGATCCCGACACCGAAGGCACGGACAGGTTCCAGCGTATCTGGCGCAAGGCCATGGAGCGCCACAGCCGGATGGCCATGAAGCTGGACCCGCTGGACCGCGTGCATTTCATCTATGCCCGCATCGAAGCCGAACAGGAAGGGGCCAAGTTCAGCGTGTGGATCGAGGCCCAGTTCGAGCGGCTTGCTTTCCTCAGCGCGGTGCCGAACCTCAACCAGTTCTATGGTGATGGTGCGTTGAAACGTTACCGTGAGCATGCCCTGAAAGGCTCGCACAAGAAGGCCGGTGAAGTGTCGCACGAGCTGCCCACGGAGTCCACCGGTGACGAGGCGACGGATGCCTACTATGCCATGCTACTCAAACTGAAAAACGCCGGCGAATGAAGATCCTGATCGGGAACGTGAAGAGCACCCTTGTGATCGGTGGCAAGGACCACCTGATCCAAGGCGTGGATCTGGAAAAGGAGCTGCGCGAGTACCTGCGGGTACGTCCGGACGGGTACCACCACAGCCGCGCGTTCAAGATGCGCAAGTGGGACGGGTGGAAGAACTTCATCACCACGAAGGGCGACTTCGCTACGGGGTTCGTTCCGCTGGTGACCCAGTTCGCGGAAAGTCTGGGCGCGGTGGTGGAGCTGGTCGATCAGCGTCCCGAGGTGTTGACCGTGGCCAGTGAGATCGCTACCGACGTTCGGCATCACGAGATGATGGAACACCAGACGCGCACGGTGGGGAAGCTGGGGGGCAACTTCCGGGGCCTTGGCTGGCCGCGTGGGGTGTTCTACTGTTCCACCAACAGCGGCAAGACCACCATGGCGGCCGGCGTGCAGCTCAACCTTCGCAAGAAGCGCGGAGCGGTCAAGTCACTTTTCATCGTTCACACCAAGGAGATCTATGCCCAGGCTGTGGAGTTTTTCCAGGGTGCCGGCATACCTACCGGTGGTATCAATAGTGGCAGCTATGACACTGGGGGCGCGATAACGGTCGGGATGGTCAGGACCATGGAGAACCTGCTTGACGCGAAGGATATGACGTTCCTGCGCGATCTGGCGGGGTTCGATGTGGTGTTCATCGATGAAGGCCACCACGCCGGTGCTCCGGGGTACAGCAAGCTGCTACAGGCCATGACGAACGCCTCCGTGCGGATCGTGCTATCGGGCACCGCGCTGGAGAACGAGGACAAGGTGAAGAACATGACCATCGTTGGCCTGTCCGGGCTCGTGCTGGCCAGGATCAAGAACGTGGAGATGTTCGACGCCGGCGTATCGCTCAAACCTTGCGTGAAGGTGGTACTGAACCCGCGTCGGCAGGGAAAGGTGATGACCTACGCCGAGGAACAGCACGCGTTGATCCACGAGTGCGAGGAGCGCATGCACGCTATCACGCAAAAGATGCTGGAGACACCGGGGCTCTACACCGTGGTCACGTTCGAGGAGATCGCGCACGGCAAGTTCATGTTCGAGTACCTGGAGCAAGCCTTTGCGTGGAAGACCGTCGAATGGACGCACGGCACGGACCCGCACCGCACGGACAAGCTGCGGCTCTTCAAGGAGAAGAAGATCGATATCTTGATCGTGTCCATGATCTTGCAGGAGGGGGTTAACCTACCGGGCATCCAGCGCATGGTGCTGGCCCAGGGTGGAAAGTCAGCCATCCGCCTGAAGCAACTATCGGGGCGCGGTATGCGCAAGGACAAGGACGATCCCGATGCCACCACGTTCGAGATCATCGAGGTGTGGGACCAGGGCCTCTACACGGAAAAGCACAGTAGGGCACGGATGAAGATCTACCTGGGCGAAGGCTTTGACGTGGAGTATTGCTTCGACCACAAGCGGGGCAAACCCGCCGAGGCGAAAAAATGATCGGTGAAATTTTGCACTTGGTGAAAAGTGTGCTACACTTGCACCGCCCAGACGATCGAAGAGCATGAAGCGGATACCGCACAAGGAGAAGTTGGCCGTGGAACTGAACAAGCCACTTGACCTGTCCACCGTGAAGGCGGATGATGGGACGTGCTTCGGGAAGATGTGGGATCCCAGCACCGAGGAGTGCCAAGGGTGCGCGGACAGTGACGTGTGCGGCATCCTCAAAGAGCGCACGGTGAAAAGCACAGCCACCCAGGTGGATGATGACGAAGGGCCGTTCCTGGACACCGCCGGCATGCACCGCCTGATCGATCAGGATATCACCTTGTGGATCAAGAAGGCCATCCGTGCCGGCGATGGGGAACTGAGTTCGGCCGAGCTGGTGGATGGCGTGATGCAACTGGGTGGCACCAGGGACCGCCAGTCCGCTATCGAACGGATCAAACGCTACAAGGCTACGGGCGTGATCACGATCAAGCAGGGGCAAGTGAAATGGATCGGCAAGCGATGAAGAAGCACCTGTGGATCGTTGGTGACTTCCCGTCCATCACGGACCTGGAGCGCGGTACGCCGTTCCAGAGCAAGCGGGACGGCATGCTCCGCAAGGTGTTGTTCGAGGCCGTTGGTGCCACACCGGAGCTGGTCCATTACGATGTGCTGTTCCCCGATATCACACGCAACGACTGGGAGAAGACGCCGGCCAACAAACAGGGCAGCGATATCGAGGCCCACGTGCTCGCGTTGCACGCCCGCATCATAGAGGCCGCACCGCGCTGCGTGGTGGCCGTTGGGGGCGTGGCCATGCAAGCACTTTCCGGCATGAAGTCCGACCGCTTGAAGGACCACCGGGGCAAGATCCTGGACTTCCTGGGCGATGCGCGGATCAAGGTGGTACCGGTGTGGGATAGCTACTTCGTGGAGCGTGTACGCACCCAGGTGACCCCGTACGCGAACGACCTGATGCGGGCCTGGAACATCACCACGGGCAAGACCAGCGGGATCGGCAAGACCAACGTGGTCCTGGTGGACACCGAGGAAAAGTTCTATGAGCTGCTGAAGCACGTGGTGGACACCGGGGAGTTCTGTTTCGACTTTGAAACCACGGGGCTGGACGTGAACGCTGACGGCTTCGCAGCTACCGTGCTGTCTGTAGCATTCCAGCACGGGGGCGCGTGGATCATCCCATTGTCCCACAAGGACAGTCCCTTTACCGAGGTGCAGACGCACGCCTTCATGAACACGCTGCGCACGCGGGTGTTCATGAACCCGAACATCCGCAAGACAGGTCACAACCTGAAGTATGACCTGCGGGTAGCGTGGAAGCTGTACGGGATCAACGACTGGTGCGGCCGCATGGATGACACCATGCTGATGAAGCATCTCTATGATGATACCACACCCAACGGCCTGAAGGATATCGTTGGCCAGTATTTCCCCGCGTTCGCCGGCTACGAGGATGAAGTGGGCCGGTACCAGTGGAACGATGTTCCGTTCAATGTGCTGATCGAGTACGCGGCATGTGATACGGATCTCACCTTCCGCATCCGCACGTTCCTGGAGGAACGGTTGCTGAAGGACATGAAATTGTACCGGCTCTACCGGAACCTTTCCATGGGCCTGTTGCCGGTGTTGACCGATATCGAGATGCGCGGCATCCTGATCGACCGCAAGAAGCTGATCAAGAACATCGGCCGCGCGGAGGAACTGATCGATGCGAAGATCAAGAAGCTGCAACGCTACCCGGAGGTGCGTGCAGTGTCGAAGGTGGCCGTGGAACGTGCCAAGGAAAAGGAGATAGCCAAGATCCGCGAGACGTTGGCGACGATCAAACCGTTGAAGGATGGGGGCAAGGGTGCCCGTGAAACAAAGCTGCGGGGCAGACTCACCGGGCTAAAGAGTGGCGCGTTACAGGTTGACGTGGAAGCGTTCAATTTCAATAGCCCTCCGCAGCTCGGTGAGCTGCTTTACACCAAGGCCGGCTTCGGATACAAGGAAGTGTGGGACGATCAGAAGAAAGGCCCCGCCCGCAAGACGGACAAGGACACGCTGACGCGGTTCGAGGATCCGAGCGGGTTCATCACCGACCTGTTGACGTTGCGATCGCTGACCAAAGTGAAGAGCACTTACCTCGTGGGGATCCTGGAGCGCCTGGACCGCGAGGACATGCTACACTCAACGTACCTCCAGCACGGGACATTTACCGGCCGCCTGAGCAGCAGGGATCCCAACCTCCAGAACATCCCGGACCCAGGCCGCGTGAAGTGGGAAGAGGCCCAACAGGTCAGTGCCTTTGTCAAAAACGCTTTCATTGTTCCGGAGGGGTTCACGATGTTACAGGTTGACTACAGCCAAGCGGAATTGCGCCTGATGGCCATGTACGCGGGGGAGACTACCATGCTGGAGGCGTATGCCAACGGGGAGGATATCCACGCGCTCACTGCCGCGAAGTTGAACGGCATGACTCTTGAAAAGTTCAAGTCACTTGACCCGGACAAGATGAAGACGCTCCGGTACCATGCCAAGGCCGGCAACTTCGGGTTGATCTACGGCATGAGCGCCGAGGGGTTCAAGGAATATGCGCAGAACGATTATGGGATCATCATGTCGCTGGAGGAGGCGACCCGCATCCGCAACACGTTTTTCCGCACGTATCCCGGCATCTTGGACTATCACGATCTGTATGTGGCCAAGGCCCAGAAGTTCGGCTATGTCCGTACGTTCCTGGGCCGCATGCGTCACACCCCGGATATCCACGATCCCAACGAGTTTAAGCGGGCCATGGATGAACGTGTGGCCGTGAACTGTGTGACGGATGACACAAAGGCCCTCACACAACGGGGCTGGTTGTCCGTGGACGAACTACGAGAAGGCGATCAGTTGTACACGGCGGATCCCGAAACGGGTATGGTGGAAGTGCAGCCTTGTCTGAAGGTTAACACAGGGCAGTGGGATGGTGATATGGTGGCCATTGAAAACAATGCCATTAGTGTGGTGTCTACCCCCAACCACCGGTGGTTGGTGGATAGGAACAATGGCGGGAATATCACGCACAGGTTCACTGAGAGTTCCAAGCTGTCCAACCACGGTGATGACAGGATATGGGTCAGTGCCCCAAGTGACTTGAAGGGAAACGGCAAGTGGACTGATGCTGAAGTTGAGGTGATCGGGTGGGTGCTGACCGATGGGTATTACAAGAAAGCCAAAGGCAAGAACTGTTCAACCATCGCATTGACCCAATGCAAGGCGAAGAATTTTGAAGCCATTGCAAACTGTGTGGCAGCGGTGCCGGGGTCCAAGGGCGGCTATGTATCAAAGCGCGGTCAGCACCACTGGACTATCAGCGGTAATTTTGCGCGGCGTGTACGGTACATGATGCCTGACAAGACGCTCACCCCAGCGTTCCTTGTGCAGTTGAGCACCAAGCAACTGGAATTGTTGTACAACACCATGTTGCTTGGTGATGGTAGCTACGATGCGCATGCCGGTAGGTATCGCAGGTTCACGGCTGGAACTGAGGCACGTGCTGACGCTTTTCTGATGCTCTGCGCGATGATGGGGCAACCAGCGCATGCGTTTCCACGAGACATGAGCATGTATACACCCAAGTCCGACAAGCTGACTAACGTTCCTGTGATGGGTACAGTGTGGTTGGTGGAGTTGAAGCAGAGGGACAGGGCCTACGCCAACATTGGGAAGAGCACAGTGAAGTACACCGGCCGTGTGTGGTGCCCCACTGTTTTGAACGGCACGTGGATAGCCAAGCGGAATGGGAAGGTGTTCATCACAGGAAATTCACCCATACAAGGAGCGGCCGCCGAACTGACTTTGCTGGCCATCGTGATGCTGCGCCAGCGGCTCGATCCCCGGATCCGTATGGTGAACACCGTGCATGACTCGATCTTTTTCTATGTGCCGGATGAACTGGTGGCCGATGCCGTGGGTACTATCCGCGCAACCTGTACGGATTTGCCTACCGAGATGTATTTCGGCAAGCGCATCGAAGGCGTGACCATGGCGGTGGACGTGGAGTTCACCAAAGAAAATTGGGGATCAATGAAACCACTGCAATGAGCGGACGGAGCCCATACAAGACGAAGCGGTTGGCATTTGAGGCCAATGTGACGAAGCACGAAAACGGGTGCTGGTTGTGGAATGGCGCGGTAGTCAATGGCTATCCTGTTTTCACTCATAGACCATCGGGCCTTGTGAAAGTCAGTGCCACCAGACTCTCCTGGAGTTTGTACAAAGGCAAGAAGTTGAAGTCCCACGAGTGGGCATTGCACAAGTGTGATACACCACGTTGTGTTAACCCTGAGCATTTGTTCAAGGGCGACCACGTAAGCAATATGTTGGACATGGTAGCCAAGGGTCGATTCTTGAAGGGGGAGAAGAATCCCGGTGTGAAACTGACAGCCGAGAAGGTTGTAGCGATACGCGTGGACAACAGAAGCCGATCGGTTATAGCCGGGCAGTATGGTATAGCTGCCAACACGGTGGGCATGATAAAAAGGAAAGAACGTTGGGCACACGTGTAGCCCTTTCAAATAGAAACCAACAACAACAACAACAACCAACACCCGCAGCACAAAATGGCACTGAACATGGCGGCCCTGAACAAGATCCAGAAGGGCATGGATGAAGAGGCAGGAGGGGGGAACCTCTTCTTCCCTCAAAAGAAGATCGGCGCGGAGACGAGCATCCGCATCCTTCCACCGTTACCTATCCTGAACGGGATGTATTTCCGTCCAGCGGTGAAGTGGTGGATCAACAAGAAACCCTACCAGTCGCTGGAGACGTTCGGTGAGGAGTGTCCCATCACCGCGTACATCGCGGAGATGACCGAGAAGCTGGCCAAGAAAGAGAACCCCGAGCTGCACGCGCTGTTGAGCAACAAGCGCCTGTTGAAGAAGTCGCGGGAGTTCTACATGCCCATCCTCCTGCTGGATGATGATGGCAAGCCGAGCGGCCCCGCCAAGGTGTTCCAGTGCGGCCCCGTGGTGATGCGCGAGATCAACAAGATCATCACGCACCGCTTCAACCAGAACGACACGGAGAACGGACCCCTTGACCGCAAGCTGGGCAAGAACATCATGCTGTCCAAGACCGGTGAGGAACTGAACACCGAGTACAAGGCGATGGCATGGCCGGAGGCAGCGGTGATGCCGAAGGAATACTACCAGACCGACAAGATCCCGAACGTTCACGAGATCATCGAGAAGCAGCGCAAGAGCGAGGAGTATCTGTTGAGCGTGATCAAGAACTACTTCCACGGTACCCCGATCCTGGAGGAGGACGGTGACGAGGATGATGACGCACCGCGTGCCAAGAAGAGCACCACGGTGGTGAAGGGCAAGGCCACGAGCGCCGGCACCAGCAAACGCGATCCAGTGGCAGATATGGCGCGCATGGCCCAGGTGGACGAGGATGATGAAGATGATGCGCCCAAGGCCAAGAAAAAGGCCGCTCCTGCCGACGATGATGACGAGGACGATGATGCGCCGAAGCCGAAAAAGAAGGCTGCACCGGTGGACGATGATGATGACGAGGACACGGCCAAGGATGACGACGAGGACGATGATGACGAGCCCGTGAAGCCGAAGAAGAAAGCTGCGCCCGTTGACGACGACGACGAGGACGAAGATGATGCACCGAAAAAGCCGGCGAAGAAGGCCGCGCCGGTGGATGATGACGACGATGATGATGACGAAGCAGATGCGAAGCCCAAGAAAAAGGCCGCCGCAGCATCTACGCCAGCCAAGTCAGCAACCAAGCCGAAGGGCGGCAAAGGCAAGTCCGACATCGCTGATCTGGACGACGAGTGATCCCAACAAAGGACACCAAGCAACGTGGCTGACACGAGGATCATCGACTGGAGCGGGTTTGCCTCGGGCAACTTCCGAACCCTGGACCTGGAGCACCCCGCACTCGCTGCGAGGGTGCTCCGGCCCTGGGTGGGCAAGCGACTGCTGATCAATATCAGCATCTTCCGCAAGCGCCGCAGTCTTCAGCAGAACCGGTACATGTGGGGGCCGTTCATCACTTGCGTGCGCACGTGGCTGCTTGAAAAGGATGGGCACGCTCCCAGCAAGGAGGGGGTGTACGTTCGGCTACGTGAGATCGTGGGGCACGAGGTGCGCATTGAAAAGATCCTGGGAAAAGATACCATCTCCATGACGGGGAAGAGCTTTTCCCAGATGAACACGGTGGAGTTCAACGAAGCGATCGAGTTCCTGCGGGAGTGGTTCCGCTTGAAGGGTTGCGATATACCAGAGCCCAAGGGTGACTGCCTTTGGAGCGATTACGCAGAGGAATATGACTAAGGAAAAAGGGAAGAGGATCCTGGTGGTGGCCGATCCGCACATCCACAACTACAGTGCCTTCGACAAGGACGGTAGCCGGCTGGCGAACTGTATCCGCTTGATCGAAGAGGTGATCGAACGCGCACGGATCGAACGTATCGATACCATCGTGTGCTGCGGTGACTTCTTCGACAAACCGGTGATGCCAGCGGCGGTGGTCAATGCTGCGGCCAAGGTGATCAACTCACTGCCCGAGGCCGTGACATTCCTCACGATCAGCGGGAACCATGACATGTACACCACGCCCCGCTTCGGTGAGAAGAAGGGCACCGCCGTTGATTACTTGGCGGAGCTGTGCCCACGGTTCAAGGTGTTCGATGATCTGAGCGTGCAGGTGAGCGAGGACTGTGTGCTGTTCGGTATACCTTACTACGATGATGCTGGGGAGTTCAGCAAGGCCCTGGACAGCGCATGTGATGAAGCGCGCGCTATGTGGGCTACGGACATCTACAAGATCCTGGTGATACACCAGACCCCGGTGGGCCTGGACAATACCATGATCCAAACGGATACGGACCCCAACGATCCCCGCTATGACCAGTTCGACCTTGTGCTGTGTGGTCACATACACATGCGCCAGTTCATCACGCCTACGTTCGTTGTGGCCGGCACGCCGATACATCGGAGCGCGGAGGACGCTGGCCAGGAGAAAGGCTACTTCATCGTGGAGACAGGTCGCGCGGTCAAGGGCATGCCGGCGAAAGAGGTGATGCACTTTGTGAGCACGCGCGGCCGCTACCCGGAGTTCAAGGTGATCAACGAGGGTGAAGAGACGAAGGTGGGGGCTACCGACTTCGTGATAGTCAAGCCCCAGAAGGTGGAGTTCAAGACCAAGGCCGCGAGCGCCGCCGACTTCGGTGCCGGCGTGTCACCGATGGACCTTGTGACGGCGTACTGGAAAGAGGTAGGCCAGGGTGACGAGCAACTGTTGAAGGTCGGGTTGAAACTCCTACAGGCATGATGGAAGGGTTGAGCAAGGAGATCGAGGCGCTGTATGTGCTGCTGTCCGAAGAGGTCCACAAGGCGGATCCCGTGGGCAAGGTGCTGCAAACGGTCAATGCCGAGTGGCCCAACGTGGCCACCATGCACCTGAGCTACACCCTGGGCAAGCGGCCGCGCATCATCGCCATCGTGGTGGAACTGGAGGCCAAGCCGACGCTGTACAGCATCTATTGGCCGTGCGAGGTGAACCCCGCCAAGGTGGAGAAGGCCATGATGACAACAGGGAAAGTTCCCGCTGAGATGCGACTGGTCGCGAGCGACCTGCGCGAAGCGGTCAGCATAGTACGATCGATAGTTCTGACGGAGTTCATAAACCAAAAAGCCCAAGATGGCAACGAAGAAGAAAGGCCCGCCGGCGGCGAAAAAGCCGGCACATAAGGTGCCTACCAAGAAGAAGGTAGCACCGGTGAAAAAGGAGGCACCTGTGAAGGATGAAGCCCCCGCGCCCGCAGAGGATCGTGACCGCCCAAAGCGCACGGACCTGCTACAGCTCACCCTGGATGATCTTGTGATCATTGACGGCTTCAATGTCCGTTATGATATGGGCGACATCCCAGGGTTGGCCGAGTCCATCCGCGAAGTGGGTATCAAAGTCCCGCTGCGTGGCTACAAGATCCCGAAGGGTGAGGAGAACGCCGGCAAGTATGCCATCGTGAACGGGCATCGCCGGTTCGAGGCCGCCAAGATCGTCGGTAAGACGAACCCGGACCTGCGTATCCCATTGCAACCCGAGAGCAACGGGTACAGCGAGGAGATGCGCACGCTGGACATGATCGTGACCAACGAGGGCAACAAGCTGAAGATGCTGGAGGAGGCCGAGGTGGTCCAGCGCATGCTTGCCTTCGGGTGGGACCGCCAACGCATCGCCAGCAGCATCGGCAAGACGGATCAGCACGTGGCCGACTGTGAGGTACTGCTGACCATCCCCAAGAAGCTGAAGACGGCGATCAAGAAGAACGAAGTCGCTGCCACCACAGTGGTGCAGACCGTGCGCGAGTACAACGGTGACATGGAAGCCGTGGAAGGCGCGTTCTTCAAGGCCCAGGAGAAGGCCGGCCCCAAGAAAAAGGTGACGCCGAAGCACATCCCCAAGAAGAAGAGCAAGCCCACACTGGCCACGTTGAAGGACTTGATACCTGAGATCGAGGCCGCCAACCCCGGCAACAAGGGCAAGCGCATCGCCACGGTCCAACTGGTGATCGACTTCTTGGACAACAAGCTGACCAGCGAGGACTTCATCGCCAAGCTGTACGAGTAGACCAACCTACCCCATGAAGAGGATCAACATCGAGAAGGTCGTGGTACAGGGGTTCGGAACCTTTGTGCAGCCCTTCGTTTTCGAGATGGATCGTGGAGGCGTGAACATCGTTCGCGGAGTGAACGGCGCGGGTAAAACCACGCTGTTCTCCGCGCTCGTGTGGTGTCTCTATCAGATCAACTTGAAAGGCAGCTTGAACGATGCCGTTGCCACCTGGAAGAAGGAACGGCCGAAGGACTTCAAGGGCACTCGCGTGGTCACCACGTTGACAGTGGACGGTGAGAAGTACGCGATAGCGCGGCACCTGAAGTTCGACGGCAAGACCTACGGTGTGCCCGGAGAAAGCGACCTGTTGATCTTCAAGGAAAATGCTGAGGGGGAACTGACCAAGGGGTGTCTGGTGTCCGACGTTCGTGGGAAAGCGGACAGCCAGATCCTGGTGGACAAGTTGATCGGTGTGGACTCGCGCACGTTCCTGAACAGCGTGATGTTCGTGCAACGGTCGAAGCGGTTCATCGAAGCCGATGCCGCAGAGAAGCGCAAGTTGCTGGAGGAGCTGTTCGATCTCGGGTTCGTTGAAGGCATGAAGGCCAAGGCGGACACCAAGTCCAAGGAGCTGCGCACCGAGCTGGACGAACAGACCAACGAGCGCGGCCGTATTGAGATCCGCAAGCAGGGGATCCAGGAGCGCATCGATGATGCGGAGAACGTGATTACGCAATGGAAGGAGCGCCAGAAGACTGCGCTCCAGCAACTGGTCACCGAGGCCAAGGGCGTGCAGGACGAACATGACCGGAAGGAGAACGCTATCCGTGAGTGCGATGCCACGATCAAAGAGCTGAAGGCCGAATGTGGTGACACCAAGGCGACCAAGGCCATCACCACAACGATCAACACCACATGGCAAACGGCCCTGGACCTTGTGAGCGCGTCCAAGGCGTACGTGAACGATGTGAACCGAGAGATCAACCGGCTCGGGGAACAGATCAAGGACAAGGAACTTGATATCAAGAACGTCAAGACCGACTGCCCCACGTGCGGCTCCGCATTGAAGCCGATGGTGATCGCCGACGTGAAGAAGAAGCTGGGTGGTGAGCTGACCCGCCTGCGTACAGCCCTGGATCACCAAAAGGCCCTGCTGGTCACAGCAACGCAGAAGGCGACGGATGCCGGTACCGCGTACGAGCTGGCCACCAAGCGCAAGGAAAAGGAGGGCAACGTGCTCCAGCAGAAGTTGACCAAGTACACCCAGGCGGTACAGCAGCGGGACATTTACGCCGCGGATCTTCCTGGGCTCCAGCAACGGCACACGAAGCTCACCGAACAGATCGCCGCGAACAAGCGCGGTGATGGCAAGCCGGAGGTGGATGTGGCCGGCCTGGAGAAGCAGGCCCTGGAGCTGGCCGGCACCATCGTGGAACTGAACGAGGGCATCCTGAAGCTGGAGCGCCGGTTGGCCCGCTATGACTGGTGGAGGACCACCGGCCTTGGTTCCAAGGGGTTGAAGGCTTACGTGTTCTCCGCGATGCTGGAGCAACTGAACGTGTTCATCGAGAAGTACGCCGAGCGCATGGGCCTTGGCATCCGGTTCTCGGTGGACCTGACCAAGACCAGCGCACCGTTCGTGACCGAGTGCTACAAGGACGGCAACGTGGTGGACTACCGCGACCTGTCAGGCGGTGAAAAGCAGCGCATCGATATCGCGATGCTGTTCGCTATGCACGATCTTGTCAGTGGCCTCGTGAAGTTCAACGTGCTGATCATGGATGAAGTGTTCGAGGGGCTGGACCAGGAGGGCATGGAACAGGCGTTCGACATGATCCGCGTCAAGGGTGGTAAGGAGACGACCGTGTACGTGATCACGCACAGCAGCCGCGTTGATACGCTCGGATGCCGCAGTATCGATGTGGTGAAGACGGACGGCCAGAGCAGTCTTCAAACCGCAGCGTGATGGCCTTCAAGTCCGGGTTCAAGATCAGGAAGGCCCCCGAACGTCGGGAGAGCGAACCGGATGAGGTGGTGGAGTACATCGAGCTGAAGGCCACCACGGACAAGGCGATCCTGTTCACGTTCGAGGTGATCGACAAGGAGCGGCACAAGGTGCTCGTTGATCGGTGGATCCCGAAAAAGTTCGTGCAGGTGGACACTGAGAAAAAGGAAGTCAGCATCCCGCGCTGGCTTTACCTACGCGAATGGGGGCATCAATATGGGTAACCGACTGATAGAGCATGATCTGTTCGGTACGGAGCCGAGGCCCAAGCGCGTGAACGGTGACGCCAAGGGGAAGAACAACGAGCGCACGTGCGCTCGCTGGCTTTCCAAGTGGACCGGTGCGCAGTTCAACCGCACGCCCCAGAGCGGTGGCATGCACCTGAAGAACCAGCTTTTCTGTGGTGATCTTGTTTGCATCACCGAGGGGTTCTACTTCCCCTTCGTGATCGAGACGAAGCACCTGAAGAACCTGCACGTGACGCCGGACCTGCGGGATAATTCCAAGCTGTTCACCATCTTCAGGCAGGCCAAGCGTGATGCGGACCGCATCGGCAAGCGGCCCATGTGCTTGATCCGGTGCAACCGTATGGCCGCCGGTGAGTACGTGCTGATCCTGGAGGACGAGTTCAGCTACAAGCTGGCCGCCGATGCGTTTACCAGGGGGATCGAGCATATCGCCTATGGCCAGAGCCGAGCCGATGACTTGACGATCAGGGCGTGGATCGCTACGGACCTGCGGGATGTGTACAAGTGGGAACGTTTCTGCCGGCTGTTGGGTATAACAGGGTCTAAGCTCCCTGCCTGATGGAACCTGAAACGTCGATCTTTTCCGCCATTGTAGCTGCCTTCGTTGGTGGTATGCAAGGCTTTTTCGCCCTTGTGGACTGGCCCTTTCTCATGGCGCTGATCGTGGCCGTGTTCCTTTCCAACCTCGTACTGCCAGCGACCGCGGATCTGCCCCGCATGCTGCGCTGGGTGGGCATGCACCGTTACCGTGTGCCCACCATCGCCTTCGGTATGGCCTGGGTGTTCCTGGTGTTCCGGGACTATGCGGATATCAACCGCGCCCTGGTGCTCACGTACTTCCTCACGCTGATCTTCAGCATGTGCCTCAATATCTGGTTCCTGGACAAGCCGGCGGACCACTTCGCCCGCAAGTACCCGTGGCTGAAGCTGCTGTTGAAAGGCCGCGATCCCGAGCCCGCCCCATGCAAGTGAAAAAGGGCTGGATCGAGAACGGCATCGTGGTGGTGCTGGCGGTCATGTGTTTTCTTGCTATGCGCCAGTGTGCCAGCAATGGCCAGGAACGCGATGATGCTATCCGCACCATCGGCCATCGTGATACCGTCATAGATGTATTCTGGGACAAGATGGGCCGCCAGCACAATATCATCCGCGAGCGCGAGATGAGCGTGCAGGTGTTGGAAGAGTCCCACGATAGCGAGCTGGTGGCCCTGCGTGCTGATTACGAGGGCAAGTTGAAGAACCTCCAGAGCCGTACCGTTGTGCGCGTGGTGACCACGGACACCGTGCAAACGGTAGTGCATGACACCATCCGCCCCGATGGGGAGAAGGGCCGCACGTTCGAGTACAGCGATGAGTGGGCCAGGATCCACGGTTCCCTGTTCGATACCACCGCATCGCTGGCTTACGCTTTCCGTACCGGTGTAACGCTGGATCGCATGTGGAAGCGGCCCAAGTGGTACAAGCGCAAAGAGCTGTACCTGGATGTGCGCATGGACAACCCGCATGCGATGCTCCAGAACGTGCAGACGTTCGTGATCACCCCCGAGCGCAAGAAGTGGTGGCAGACGGACCTTGCGAAATGCCTTGGATCCTTCGCACTCGGGCAATACCTTGGCACCCGCAAATGAACCCGACGCACGCAATAGGTCAGGAGATCCTGAAGCAGCTCGGGTACTACACCGGCCGCATTGACGGTGAAGTGGGGCCGGCCACCATGCGCGCGCTCGCTGCGGTGAACGGCAACAAGGGGGAGGTGCCGGTGCATGCCATCCTGAAAGAGCCCTGGAGCGATGAGCGCAAGCTGGTAGCATTTGTCCAGAGCTACGCCACGATGCTGGACCTGGATGCCGGCGAAGTGGACGGGCTCGTGGGACCGCAAACGCTGTTCGTGGTCGATCAACTGGAGGAGCTGGTGCGCACCGGAAAGTTCCCGGACCCGTGGCGTGATGATGCCAAGGCACCCGACGCGCGAACGAAGAAGCTGATCACCGTCAACCCGAACGGGTGGCCAATGATGGATGAGAAGTCCATGTTCGCTTTCTATGGGCAGGTGGGCAGCGACCAAGTGACTTTGGAACTTCCGTACCCCATGCGTCTGGCGTGGGAGGAGAAGCACGTGGTGAAGGCCCTGACATGCCACCGCAAGGTCCATGACAGCATGGGCCGCGTCCTTGCCGGCGTGCTGGGCCAGTACGGGGCCAAGGCGATCACGGAGCTGGGCCTGGACCTGTTCGGTGGATGCTTGAACGTCCGTAAGCAACGGGGCGGTTCTCAGTGGTCTATACACGCCTGGGGCGCGGCCCTGGACATTGACCCGCTGCGCAACCAGTTGAAGTGGGGGCGCGACAAGGCAACGCTGGACGCGGCCGCTTACGATACTTGGTGGAAGCTGTGGGAGAAAGAGGGCTGGGTCAGCCTTGGCCGAAACAAGAATTTTGACTGGATGCACGTCCAGGCAGCAAAACTGAAGTGATGGCGAACCTGAAGAAGAAGACCAAGGCCCTGGTTGACGGCATCGCCGAACCGGTGGCCATTGAGAGCCAGCGCGCGTTCTGCAAGCGTCACAAGGGCCTCACGCCTTCGGCGCTGCGGTACGCGCGCCTGCACAATATGATCGACGTGTGGCAGGACGGCTACACCCTGGTGGTCCTGTTGACCGAGAAGACTTTGGCCTACGCGCCGAACAAACACAAGAACCGCCGCGTACGAAAGGCCGTCAGGTAGTGTTAGTGGTTCATCTGAAGGGTCAGGAAAGGGGTCGCAGGCAGCGGCCCCTTTCCGCGTTTTGTCACTTTGTGTAAATTTCTGCGTAGTATTGCCCTGCCCAAACAAGCAGAGCAACATGAACACAGAGATCCGTTACGTTGACAAGAGAGGTGCGCACGATACGCCTTCCTACCCCATGCACCCAGGGGCCGTTCACGATCCAAAGGATCCTGAGTTCAAGGCGTGGAACTTCGGTGCGTACGTTATCGATCGTGCCGGTATCCAGTGGTTGCTCACCGAGCACAGCACGTATGCCTCCGCAGTGGATGCCCAGGCCGAGTTCTGGACCAACTACGCGGAGCTGGTGGCACGGCTCACCGATGCCATCACTGGAACGCATACCCAGAACATGGGGCGCGCTATGCGATACCACCAAACGGTCGGTGATCACACCGAACGCATCCAGCGCATCCTCTCTGTGGCTGAAGCGTTCACGTGGAAGCATTTCGGGTTCGTGTGGGGAGTCGATGACTTCATCCGTTACGGTGAACGTCAGGAGCTGCCGCCCTTCGGTGCGGACTTCAACAAGGCCGTGATGCGTTGCGGCGAAGCGTTCGAGCTGTCCGGCTTCAAGGTGCCCACGCTGCTGCTGGACTGATGCCATACCGTTCGAGCATATCGGTTTACACCGATGGCGCTTGCGATAACACCGGCTCCGGCAATGTCGGGCGCGCTATCGGCCTGGGGATCGTGCTCCAGGTCGGTAGCGAGTACCGGATCCTGGAGGCCGTACACGGCGAACCCGGCACGTCGAACGTGGCCGAATGGTTGGCACTGTACCGAGGACTTGCCCATGTCGCAGCATTGGCCAACACGCCCGAGTTCCGTGAACCCGGAGCCACCATCGTGATGCGCCTGGACAGTCAGCTCGTGGTGAACCAGATGAACCGCGTTTGGTTGGTGAACGATCCGACACTGGCCAACTACTTCCGTGGCTGCGTGGAGATGGAGTCGATGATCGCCAAGCTGGGGCATCACATTTCGTTCGTGTGGATCCCGCGCGAGCAGAACGACATAGCGGACCAGCTCAGTAAGATCGGCCGCAGGACACTGGACGTGAAGCGCCCGAGCTGGGAGCGTTTCAATACCCTGGATGATGTACGCACACGCCTTGAAAGCCTCTACCGATATGCAACCGCAAGTGATGACTGACCGCGAGACGTTCCTGTTGACACTGCCCGAGCCCAAGGACCGCCCAACACGTACCGCCAAGGCGTACGTCCAGGGCATGCCGGATGTATCGATGCTCAACGCTGATCAGGCCACCGCGTACACGGGCCTTCAGCAGTTTTTCACGATCAGCGAGCAGGCCCTGACCAGTGGCCAGCTCCAGTTGCTCACCAAGAAGTACAAATGGGCGCTGCCCGAGCCCGGTCAAACGGCCGCGCGGTTCGCATTGCTGAAAGGCTACGCCGGCACCGGCAAGACTTTCCTCGTGGGCAAGGCGGTGCATTACTACCTCTCAGCATCGCGCACCAGGAAGGTTTGCATGACCGCGCCAACGAACAAGGCCGTGAAGATCATGCGCGAGCAGGCCACGTACGCGCACACGAACCTGGAGTACATGACGGTGCATAGCCTGCTGGCCCTGCGTGAACAGATCACCAACGACGGCAAGCAGGTGTTCGTGCGCGATCAAAAGCGGGAGCCCCAGGTCCAGGAGTTCGATCTGATCATCATCGACGAGGTGTCCATGCTGGACGATAGCCTGTTCGATATGCTGTTCGATGAGATGCAAGCGTGCAACGTGCAGGTGCTGTTCGTTGGTGACCCGTGCCAGATACCACCGGTGAACCGCGTGGACTGTATCCCGTTCAATACCGAGAAGCAGGCACAGTATGGCATCCAGGTGTTCGAGCTGACCACCATCGTGCGCCAAGCTGAAGGCAACCCGTTGATAGTGGCAACGCTGAAGATCCGCAACGGCCTGCGGTTCGAGGAGCTGGACCTGGGCGGTGACCGCATCACGGACCAGGGCGGGGTGATCGAGCTATCGAGTGCCGACCCCGACGATATGGGGCTGGCCATGACCACCATGCGCACCTACTTCACCAGCGAGAATTTCACGCGGGATCCCGACTTCTTCAAGGTGATCGCATGGACCAACAAGACGGTGGACGCGACGAACGACTTGGTGCGCACGTTCCTCTACGGTAAGAAGCGTCGGCTACTTGAGATAGGTGAACGCCTGATCGCCAATACGCCGGTGATGCGGAGAGAAACGATCCAGCACAACACGAACGACGAGCTGCTGGTGTTGTCCTTCATCGTGAAAGAGGATCCGATCAATGACGGGCTCTACAAGATCAAATACTACGAGGTCCAGGTGGAACACTTGGGCAAGAACGGCACAACGCAGCAGAGCGTGATATGGGTGGTACACGAGGACAGCGTGCCCGAGTTCGGCACCATCGTGAAAGAGCTGGCCGCACACGCCAAGCGTCAACCGAAGGGCAGCGTGCTCAGTGGTCAGGCGTGGCGTGAGTTCTTCCAGTTCCAGCGGCGCTATGCCGATGTGAAGTACAATTATGCCATCACCGCGCACAAGTCCCAGGGCAGCACGTACGACAACGTGATGGTGATGCTGTACGATGTGGCCAAGAACCCCCGCGTGGTGGAACGCAACCGCATCCTCTACACCGCGTGCAGCCGGCCACGGAAGAAGTTGGTGTTGGTCGGATGGTAGGATGTACGTATACTTGCGGCTCGGATAGGCTCCGCTCTCCCGAGCGTATCTTGTCTGGGCAAGGAAGCACCCGCGAGGGTGCTTCTTCCGTTTGTAGGAATTTTGCACTTCGTGAAATTGTTCCTACACTTGCGCTGCCCAGACCAAGAGCCTTTAACCCCACATCATGATGGACACGAAACTGTTGACACTGAACTTGAACGGTGAACGCACCCTTGCTGCGATCACGGAGATGATCGGCACGCGCCCGCTCGATGCGGATAGCCTTGCCATGGACTTGCAAACCAAGATGCGCGCAGGCCCGGTGCTGTTCGTGTTCGAGAAAGCGGACGGCACCGCACGTATGGCCCTGGGCACGCTGGACCCCAAGCACATCCCCCAGAAGACGGCGGAGCTGTTCAGTGAACTGATGACCACGGTGGAAGCCGTCGAACGCGTACACACCGAACTGATCAACGGCAACAAGAGCCAGGAGGCCCTGGTGGAACCGATCAAGGCCATGCAACTGGCCAGGGTCGCAATGGTCCAGGAGCGCGTGGAACGCATCGAACAAGGCGATACCAAGCCGGGGAACGTCACGTACTTCGATCTGGGGGCAATGGCTTGGCGCTCGTGCCTGAAAGCCAAGCTGCTGCTGGTTATCTCAGCGTAAGCGCGAACTGCGAACGACATTCCCATCCTTGTCGCACTTGCGACCCTCAACGAACATCACTCCCCCCTACAATACGATAGTATTGTAATGAAAGCAAGCCCATGACCGCAACAACCAGAGTTCAAGCCTTCGTGATCAAGTACGCGATGGCCGAGCGCGCGGAGAAGAAAAGTGACTTGGCGCGCAGCATTTACCTGGAGCTGTTACGTGACCCCGACATGAAGGGCCTGCCCACTGGGGAGCTGTTGGGGCGTGCAGTGGACAAAGCCACCGAGGTGGAAGGGGAGATAGATGCGCACTTCGGGAAGGGTGCCCGCTTCGGTACCCGTGCCATGCTTCCGCAGCTAACGGGTGTTACCCGCGATGAAGCCCAGGCCATGGAGTTCGTTCTGGACGCGATGGAGGAGCACGGTGTGGAAGTTGTGGCGAACCGTCACGCCGAACTACTGGGCCAACTGCTTACCCCTCAGAACATCACGCCAAAACCGCTACCCGATGCAAAAGCTACACAACAGCGCCATGATCAACTCTTGCAAGATCAACAGGCCCTGGATGAACGCCGAAAGGAGCCAAGCCCGGATGAGGGCGGTGAAACACCTCCTGATCCTGAGCCAACTGGGTCTGATGGTGGCGAAGGTGATAAGCCCTGACGCGGTGCAATGGGGGCACGTGTTCTGGCCGCTGTACGTGTTCCTGGGAGTACCGGGGATGCTGTATGTATCGACCCTCACGCTGATGTGGTGCCAAGGTGCCACGTTGCACGACTTTAACCCGAAGATGACGCCGGCGCATGGGACCAGTTAACGAGGAATACAAAGGGTTCAAGATCTACCAGACAGGCAAGGCCCCGGTGTACGGTGGCGATGGGTCATGGAAAACCTACCTGCTGGTGCGCAGGTCGGGAGCAGCTACAGCCGAGCATCGTTTCCATTATTCGCTGGGCAATGGTGACTCCAAACGCAAGGCATTGGCTGATGCTAAGAAGTGGATCGATGACAAGGTGCGCGGAGTGGTGATCCCGGAGGCCATTGTGGTGGGCACCAGCCCCGGCAAGAAGCGGTTCAAGGGCACCATGGCCCTGCCCGCCGAGAAGATCACGGACGCAGTGCTCGTGGATGATGCCAAGCCGCCGGCGCTGGACATGCGCAAGCTGGAGGCCCTGGACTTCGGGCAAGAGCCTGACACTGAGGGGAAACTGAAGTGGAAGGACAACCTGGACACCTTCAACAAGGGCAAAACGCCCCCCAGGAAGGCCCCAAAAGGTGCCCGTAGCGCCCCGAAGTCGGCACGAGCCCCATCCTTGCCCGAGGATGACTACTGAGCGCAGCACGCGGCGCAGGATCAAGGTTGTGGAGCTGTTCGCGGGCTCATGCACCCTGTCCGAATTGGCCGAGCACAAGCTCGGGATGGAAGTCCTGAGCACGGACAGCCACCAGTACGGCAAGGTGAAACTGGTAGGTGACCTGCTGGATGACAAGGTGCTACGCGCTATCGTGAAGTTCGCCCCGGATGTGCTGTGGGCATCATCACCATGCACGGGGTTCAGCATCGCGTCCTGTGGTACCCACTTCCGCATCATGGACGGTGAACGCGTACCGCAGACATCGGAGGCCGCCATCGGCATGGCGCTCGCGCTCCGCGTGTTCGAGGTGCTGCGTGCGATCAAGAAGAAGCACGGCCACATGCCCGTCTGGTTCATGGAGAACCCCGTGGGCATGCTGGGCAAGATGAAGTTCATGGATCAGGCCCCGATACGGCACACGGTGACGTACTGCCGCTATGGTCACACGTCCATGAAACCTACCCACATCTGGACCAACTGCAAAGGCTGGACACCGCGTAATCCATGCCGCAAGGGTGGATGGGGCAAGACCACGATCGACGGTGTAGTGTGGATCCTGGACGAACAGGGCAACCCGTGCCACCTGGAGGCAAGGCGTGGCCAGAAGTCCGGCACCCAGGGCCTGAGCAATGCACATGACCGCGCCAAGCTGCCCAAGCAGTTGTGCCGTGAGATCCTGAAGGCCGCTCGTGATCGGGTGTTGGAGCGCCGCAAATAAATTTTGCACTTGGTGAAAAGTGCTGTACACTTGTCCCGCCCAGACAAGTCAGAGCGATGCAACCTTCAAAGTCCGATGCCTGTGTGCGGGTTGCTTGCTACATTGTAGGCCCAGCCAGCATGCCACTTGGAACATCTCACGATCACAGCCCAGTTGATATGGGAGCCCGTGTACACCGGACCGAGCCCACGAGGGAAGCGGTGGAACACGGACGAACCGCAACGCTGGGGCTGTACGCGCGGATACAAGCAGGCCGGCGTGTACATCATCCGCGAGGACCAGCGCGTGGTGTACGTGGGACTGAGCAAGCAGGACGTGCGCAAGCGTATGTACCGCAAGTTCGAGGTGACCAGGAACTACCGCTACGATCGGGTGTGCTATCGGGACCGCATCACACTGCACACGTACGAGGTGGCCATCGTGATCGCACCCGACCAGGAGGAGCGCGAGCTGATCGAGGCCCACTTGATCGCGCTCTTCAACCCGAGGGACAACAAGCAAACGGAGATCATCGAACTGCTGGAGGTGCCGGAAGAGTTCCGGCGCATTCCGGACGAGGATGTGCCGTTCTAATGCACACTGCTGCGTGAGCCCGAGCGCAGTGGTCAACCAAGGGCACAACCAACAAACAGCACTGCAATGGCAAAGGGACTGATCTACAAGACGAACGCGACAACCCATGAGCCCGTGATGGACAACGGCAAGATCATGGAGTTCGCCAATGACACCGAAGCGACCGAGTACGCGACGGTGGACACCAACCGGGGTGATCGCGAGCATGCGATCCTGGACCTGGAGGCGATGAACTGGCAGCTCCTCGCGCCGTACGAGGCCGCGAAGGGCAAGGCCAACGACGAGGACGGAAAAGCCTGATGATCCCTTGCTCGTGGCCAGCCCCGTAAGGCTGCGCACGCGAGCACTCCGACCATGAGCCTGATACACATATCGCTGATGAGCACCGATGATCTACACGGACGGCATCCACATGGTAGCCACCACGGAGAAGGAACTACACCGCTTCGCCAGTCGGATGGGGATCGGGAGGCACTGGTACGAGGGGATAGGCAAGAGGCATCCGCACTACGACCTGCCGAGCAAACGGGTAGCGATGGTGGTGAACCAACCGGAGGTGGAAGTAGTCCACAGCCGGGTGATCGTGGTGAGGGCCAAGTGCATGGTGATGGTACCCCGCACGAGCAAGGCCCGGTCTTCACCGACTCCATAGCGGAACAGATCCACAAGGCCGGAGGCACCGTACAAGCCGGCATGAACAGACAACAGTACCGCGTCAAGCTATTCGAGTTCGGTGCCGGCACCCAGCGTGATGGCCTCGTGGGAGTGCTGGTGATACATGCGCACCCTGGATCCTGGGTGGTGTGGGATATCAGCAAGGGCCGCTTCACCACTGATGGTGCGCAACGTGTGGCCATTGGCCGGCACAAGGGGAACAACATGCGACTTGCCGCAGTGCAAGCATGCCTGAAGTGGGTGGCCAACCACGTGCCCAAGAACGCCCCAGGGCTATGACCAGGACAACACTGGTGCGCGTGGTGATCATCATCGGCTTCGTGGCCTTCATGATCCTCACGCTGTGCCTTTTGCAGCACGCAACGTCATGATCAACAGCATCGAATACAAGGGCTACACCATCCGCCAGAGCCAAGGTGCCGGCGCAGCGGTGAAGGGCACCAAGAAGACGGCCACCATCCAGGTCCACAAGCGACTTGGCACCGGTACGCAGATGATCTATCAAACCGCCTTCAAGGTGGACTGCCCGCCATGCGTGGAGGATGCGGTGAAGCGAGCGAAGGTGTACGTGGACAAGACCACGGACGCGCTCACCGAGTTCGAGCGTTGCCGTGATGACGTGGGGTACTTCGTGCAGAAGTATTGCACGGTGCCACCGCGCCAGTCCGTAGCACCATCAATACCCAAGGAGCTGGGGCGCAAGGACCAACTTGAAAGAATGTACAGTCGGCTCCCGCTGTGGATGCGCATGGACACCCAACTGGTCAAGAAGCCATGAAGCGTGAAACAGACAACGAGATGTTCGACCGCATCATGGCCGAGCGCAACAAGGAACTGAGCTTGCCCCTTCCGTTCTTCGAGTACGTGACCACGGACAGCAAGCAGGCCCGCACCTTCCGCGTGGATGATGTAGCGCGTATCATCTGGAGCGACACCACGATGGTGGCCACCGTACACCTGCGCAGCGGTGATGTGGAACAGCTCGGACCAGGAGCGTACCACAAACTGCGCTACGGGATAGCTGCACACTTCAAGGTGGATGTGATGGCTGTGGACAAGGTGACGAGTGAAAGGCCAGAGCTACCGGACCGCGTGCCTGATGATGGTGGACTGGTCAAGCATCCGAGAGGGTGCATGTGTTCCAAGTGCATAGACAAGCACGCGCGGTGAGCATTTACGAGCTGGTGCTGAGAGAAACCCGTGACCTGTTGAAGAACCAGGATATCACGATGGTGGATGTGCTTGTGGCTGTGGCCAGCAAGGAGAAGGCGGAGCTGTCCCTCGATAACACGATGGTGATGGTGTACCTGGAACTGAGCCAGCTATACGTGCTCGTGTTCAAGCAGCATGACCGGCGGCCACCATTCGACGCATGATAACAGGATAACCATGCACGTGTTCGATAGCCCATGTAAGAATTGCCTGTTCTCAAAGGACAGGATAGTGTCACCCCAGAGGATGAAGAACATCGTGCAAGGTTGTATCGATGAAGGCAAGCATTTCATCTGTCACGTCTCGTCGATGGATGATACACCGGGTGAAGGCAATACAATGTGCCACGGGTTCCACGAGAAAATGGTGGATCGTATACCAGGGCTGGCCTTATTGAAGCGGATGGGTTTGATCTTCAAACGACCGCAGCCACCATCCAGTAAGCTCATGCCGTGGCGTGAGATGGGCAGGGAGACGCGTGTGGCGAAGAGAAAAGCGTTGGTGGGTAATGGTGTTGAAACACCGACGCAGCGGCGGTTGAGAATGAGCACGAGCGAACGGTGAGCCCCGTTTCGCATGCCGCCAAGTGACTTGACCGAGGAAAAGATGGCTGGTGTTTGGAAGTGTCGATCCGCTGCCCTATAATTGACATTATAGGGCAGGCACGTAATGGGGGCAAGAGCGGGCAAGCTGGCCCTCTGTCCGGTTCCAAGCGGCCCCGGCACCGGTGGCACCCGAAGCACGGCCCCGAACGCGTTACAGTGGCCCTGGTGCCCATGTGCCGAAAGTCACCGTCCGAGCTGGTCAAGTGACTTTTTCGCCCCCTAACGTTCCGTCACTTCGTTCTTGACCGGGTATATAGACCCTATATATTTGCCCCATCAACAACCTACCACATGAACAAGTTCACGACCGTACACAGCTCCGGAGCTATCGCCAACCGGACCAGCAAGAACCGCACGTACACGCATGCCGTGTGGCTTACCCGTAGCCCCGAGATGGTGCGCGCCGAAGCGGAGCGGAACATCGGCATGCAACGCGCCGAACTGGTGCGCCTGACGCATGAGCTGGAGCATGGGGGATCCAGCGTAACGCGCCACGGTGTGGACAAGATCAAGGAGTTCGTGGAACATTACCGGGCAAGCATCGCAAAGAACGAAGCACGCATCGCCAACCCCACACCGGAGAGTTGGTGCTACGGGTGGAGCGGTTCCAAGCTGTTGGCCGAAAGGAAGGCCACACCCATGGCCCGCTGCGGGTTCGGTACTGAGATCACAGAGGCCATCCTGCACAACGCTTGAACCCATGGGAACAACGAACAAGGCACCCCTCACCGGACACGCTGACGGGTGCAACTACTGGAAGGCGGGCATGAAGCCTTGCAACTGTGGCTACAGCGAAGTGCTGGCCACGGTGACGGATGAAGAGATCGCAGCGGCCCGCGCTATCACCTCTGGGCTCACCGTGGGCAATGCTATGGACGCTGCGGTGAGGATGCGCCCCGAAGAGAAACGTTGTGCGTGTGGGCTGACCATGGCCGCCTGTGCCATGGATGACTGCCCGAGCGACTGTGATCCGTACGCCTAACGGCTCGTCACTTCGTTCTTGACGGACTATATAGACCCTATATATTTGTCCTGTCAACAACGAACAACACCTGCCACATGCACACCTTCACACCCGACACCAAGACCTGGATCAACGATCACGTGTACGTCCAGACCCTGGATACCACCATCCGCGTGGGGTTCTCCTGGAGCATGGAGGGCGTACAGTTCGACACGATGGAACAGGCCCACGCCTTCGCCGCCCAGCCCATCGAAGTGATCAAGGCGCTGTTGGCATAACCCGAAACACCTACCACACCATGGAACTGACTGTGAACATACCGGCCGAACGTGGCCAACGCCTCCAGCACCTGAGCGACTTGCGCCGCTGGATGCACTACAATGTGCCCGTGATCATCGACGGCCAGAAGGCCCGCGCTACCGTGTACGGTGGCATACCACGCCGCTCGAACGGCCGCCTGTTCTTGCGCGTATGGTTCGGCAAGCAACGCTGGAGCGGATGGACAGGCAAGACTTGGAACAAGGCCACACTCACCCCGAGCAAAGCCCTTTGAGCTATGAACATCGCACACACCGCCGAAGACCTGGGCCTCCTGGGGATCAAGTACCAGGACCACGGGCTGAAGATCGAGGCCATCAAGGAGGGGGATCTGTTCCTCACCACGCTGTACCAACTGGGCCGACAGACGCACCAGTGGAACGCGCTGACCCATGACGGGCACCGCCGGCGCATCGAGTGGGCGCTGAAGTACATCGTGCCCCTGGTGGAAGTCGTGGAGCGCGCCAAGTCACTTGCCGTGCATACCGTGCTCGGGTTCACCTTCGAGCAGTTCACCATTTACACCTGGGAAGGTGTGACCCGGTACCACCGCAGCAACGCGCTCACCGGTGAGCTGATCGGTGAAGCGGACAACAGCACCGAGGACGTGGAGGACCATTGGAGCACCCTGCCCAACTACACACCGCACACCGTGGAGTTCCGCATGAGCAGCAAGGTGTTCCCCGGCGTGGTGGTCCGTTGCACCCTGCGCGAGCTGGTGGAGTATGGCGAACAAGCGAGCATCGGGCTATGAGGCGACCGCGTGCCCTGGACCTGTTCTCCGGTGCCGGTGGTGCTGGTATGGGCCTACATAGGGCTGGGTATGATGTGACCGGGGTGGACATTGCACCGCAGCGCAACTACCCCTTCACCTTCGTGCAAGCTGATGCCTTGACAGTGGACCTATCGTCCTACGCCTTCGTGTGGGCATCACCACCCTGCCAACGTCACAGCCGCATGTCTGCCTGCCGTGTGGGACTACGGGACAAGTATCCGGACCTGATCGCCGTCATGCGTGAGAAGCTGGAACGTTGGGGCGGGCCTTACATCATCGAGAACGTGATGGGTGCCCCATTGATAGACCCCGTGATGCTGTGCGGTGCCATGTTCGGCCTGGAAACCTACCGGCATCGGATCTTTGAGAGCAACTATCAACTGAAGGTGCCATCGCACCCACCGCATGCGGTACCCACCAGCAAGGCGGGTCACTGGGTGCCTGGAACGTTCATAAGCGTAGCGGGCAACTGTGCTCCCATGTCCTTGGCTCGTGCGGCTATGGGCATCGACTGGACCACGAGGGCGGAACTGGTTGAGGCCATCCCGCCCGCGTTCAGTGAACACCTGGGCAGGCAGATGATCCGCTTGCATCGCTGACCGGTCTAACGGCTTGTCACTTCCCTCTTGACGGAATATATAGACCCTATATATTTGTCCCGTCAACAACGAACAACACCTACCACAATGGCAACCAACGCGACTATCAACGGGATCGAGATCACGGTACTGTCCGGCACCTTCGGTGACATCCACCAGGGTGTGACGGTGAACGCCGGCGGCACCGAAGTGTACATCGGCAACTTCCACGGCAACGTGCTGTGCGACATGCGCGCCAAGGTCACCCACCTGGGCACTTACAAACTGAAGCCTGCCCATAGCGTGATCGGAAAGTGTCCGACCGTGGTAACGGTGTCCGTGAAGAACGCGGCCGCGCGGGTTCGCCGCTTCAGCCCAGGACGCAGCTACGAGGGCGGGTTCATCGAAGCCCTGGCCAACTACAAGTCCGCCAAGGTGAAGGCCGCGATCGAGTACGCCCGTATGGTGATGGGTGGCCTGCACGATGGCCGGATGATCCCCCACATGCCCAACTGATCGCACCATGGCCTTCCTCAAAAGCAAGGAGTTCTATGAGCTGCTGGACCAGTTCGAGCGCGACTACAAGACCCACGGCTACACCCGCCTGGAACGTGAACAGGACAAGACGTACTGGGAGCGCGGGATCTACTTCCAACACGGTGACACCAACCTCGCTTTCAAGTGGTACCTGATGGGATACCAGACCGCGAAGAACATCTACCAACCATGAACACCGCAGACATCCGTACCATGGTGGAACGCGCCATGAGCCCCCAGCGCATCGATACCCGCCATGGGTTGCAATACACCGGCACCCTGCGCGGGGGTGCCTACCGGTTCGCCCTGGCCTATCTGGTGGACGGGGTGCTATATGATGACCTGGGCTATAAGGTGCGCGGCCGATGGATCACGTACCCCGAGCACGGTGGCCATGGTGTGATCCTGTACACACCGAACAAGTCCGGCACCCAGGAGCACCACTGGGCCGGCGTGAAAGAGCGCACCTAACCGCTTGTCACTTCCCTCTTGACGGGGTATATAGACCCTATATATTTGTCCTGTCAACGAACAACGAACACCTACCACGATGACCACTAACCAACAAGTCGCCTCTACGATCCTGGAACAACTGGGAGGAGGCCGTTTCGTCGCTATGACCGGTGCATGCTACATGACCGCCGGCGATCAGTGCCTGAACCTGCGCTTCAAAGGGAGCAAGGCCGCCAACCACCTCACGGTGAAGCTGGAGCCCAGCGATACCTATACCCTGACCTTCGGCAAGGTGCGCGGCATGAACTACACGAAGCTGGAGCCCATCACCGGCGTGTATGCTGAAGATCTTCAGCGCATCTTCACGTCCACCACCGGACTTCACACCCGCCTGTTCTGATGGCTACCAGGACCAAAGGCGCAACGGCCGCACGCCGTAAAGAGCAATCGGCACTCCGCGCGTACGTGGCCAAGTCACTTGGCGAAGCGGGTGCCACATCCAAGGAGAACGAGTACCAAGTGGTGTGGACCCTGGACACCGTGCGCGTGGGCAGGTTCACCTTCACCAGCCACAAGCGGGACGAAAAGGAGGCCGGTGATCTGTTCAGCGTATACGTGCGCGCCGACCTGGACCGTACCCGCGAGGATGTGCATGCCGCCGGGGAGTTGATTATGGCCGCGTTCCATACTGGATCCCGCCACTTCAACGGGAAGCTGAACATCCACAGCAGCACCCGCGAGGGGGCCGAGATGGAACTGGACCGCTACCTCCACTGGATGATGCAACCCCACGAGGAGCCCGTCTAACGGCTTGTCACAAACCTCTTGACGGCATATATAGACCCTATATATTTGTCCTGTCAACAACGAACAACACCTACCACGATGCTCACCTCAACGATCGCCCCCGCACAAGTCGAAGCTGCCACCGCCACCTGGATGGAAGGTTGCCAGCACATCATCAACCAACACTGGAGCCGCAGCGGTTACACGCATGCACCCGCCCCGGTCCTGGCCATCCAGAAAGGCAAACGCTACCTGCGCATCGTGAACATGGAGCGCGGTCAGTGCGCAAGCGTTTACGCCTTCATCGATCTGGAGAACGGCAACGTACTGAAGCCCGCCGGCTTCAAGGCCCCCGCCAAGCATGCGCGTGGCAACGTCCTGGACGAGAACAACGGCCTGAAGTGGATGAGCCACCACGGACCCGCTTACCTGCGTTGATCATGACACTGCTGGAACAATTCGAGCACGAGGGGCGCAAGGCCGCCGCTGTGCATACAAGCCTGCTGGACGCCTAACCTTGCACCATGGCCACCCCTACCAAGTTCCCCCAGGTGACGAACACCTACGCGGAGAACCAACCCGAATACCTACCGCTGCCCGTACACCGTAACGCGGCCGGCGAAGTCACGAGCTGCTGGCAGCTCACACCGGAGGAGATGGTCGAAGTGCTGCGCACCGGTTGCGTGTTCGTCACCTTGCATACCTTCAACCAGAACCTGCAACCGATCACCGTGGCCGCATCGTTCCGGCCCTGGGATCCGGTGAAGTCCGACGAGGACACCGCGCGTGATGCCACCGTGAAGGAGATCGTGCTGGACGGGTTGCGCGGTATCATGAAGAACGAGCCCAGCAGTTCGTGGCTGGGCCGCATGGAGGAAAAGATGCGCGAGCGCGGCATGCACTTGGTCAAGCTGGAGCACAGCCCCCTGGGAGTGGTCCATACGGTGACCTACACCCACGCCGGCAAGGAGCACGAGGTGGCCATCTAACGGCTCGTCACTTTGTTCTTGCGGGTGTATATAGACCCTATATATTTGTCCTGTCAACGAACAACGCCTACCACATGAACTACCGCAACGCCTCCCAAGTACGTCACGCTCACATGAACGTTCCCGCTATCACGAATGACCGTGTGGCTGTGATCGTTACCACGAAGCTGTCCGCACGCAAGTCGATCATGGGTGTGCAGTTCTGGACCCGCGAGATGATCGAGGCCAAGACATCCACCAACTCGGACCGCACGGTGTCCACCTTCATCGAGCACCTGCACCCTTCCACGGCACCGGCCAAATTCGAGGGCATGGTGGATGTGGGCGGTGAGCAGTTCGCACATTTCAGCAACGTGGCCCTGGACTGATGGACCCGCACGAAGAACACCCAGGGGAGCACGTGCTGGTTCCCTTCCGTGGTGTACACCTGACCGCCGAGGCTCTGGCCGAGTATGACCGCAGCGAGTACCGCCGTGTGCCCTGGGGTGATGTGCCACTGATCACGCCGGCCGAAGTGCGGCAAGAGATCGCGCACAACCGGACCCTGCCACCGGTGGACGTTATCGACTACCCGGATCGCCCTTTCTTTGCGCACATGCCCAAGGACGAACGCATGAGCGCCCAGGAGCTGGTAGACCGCATCGGTGCGGCATCACGTGCCCAAGGTGCGCACACTACCCGCCTATGGGTGAAGGACAGCGACCTGGACATCCCCGCCCGCTTTATGTGGCTATGGACGGCGATCCTGGTGCTGGGCATCGCCCTTGCGTTCTCCGCGTGCGCACCCAGGCAGCACCATTTCAAGCGGCCCGACTTCCCCGCACCACAGCCCAAATTCGACCCCTCCAAATGAACACGCGCACCGAGATGTACACTGGTACCGGTCCTGATGACGGTGAGGAAGTCACGGGCAAGATGGGTGAGGCCAGCGCGAACATGCGTGAGGCCAACACCAAGCAGGCCCACTTGCCCGAGCACAAGCCCCATCCCATCACCCTGGAGCGTTGGTGCGTGTGGAAGGAACAGGGCTGCACCATGGAGAAGGACAACCCGCGCCGCGTGAACGTGTACGTGTGCGATGATGGGCACGAGACTTTCAGCCTGGACATGGACAAGGGTACCACGCCCTCCTTCATCCCGTGCCAGATGCCGGGGTGCAAGCACGATGCGGCCAGCTCCATGTACCTGATCCCGGACGCGTCCGAGATGATCCGTATGCACGAGCCCTACATGTTCCAGTGGATGCGGCCCAAGGTGTTCGACGTACCGCGCCGCGACTACATGCACTGGCGCAGTGGTGGCCTGCTGTTCCACTATGGCACCAAGTTGGGCAGCAAACTGGTCTGGCCAGGACCGGTGATGAACCGCAGCGACCGCCGGGAAAAGGAACGCGGGGAGGTGAAGAAGGAAGGGCTCTTTCGTAAGCGCCTGAGCGGTTCCAAGGGCAAGCACCGGAACAAGTGACTTTGCCGGCAGGTGGACCGGTCTAACGGCTTGTCACTTCGTTCTTGACGTAATATATAGACCCTATATATTTGTCCCGTCAACAACGAACAACACCTGCCACATGATCCTCCTCACTCACCCCGCTACGGTTGTCGCACAAGCTGCGGGCACCGTCATGACCATCCGGAACATCGTTCCCCAGGATGCCCCAACTATCGCCCGCTTTGAAGTGGGCCAGCAGTACGTCACACGGTTCATCTGTGATGCCGACGCGAAACTGTTCGTGACCGTGATCAAGCGCACGGACAAGATGGTGACCGTGAAGGATGACGAAGGCCACACGTACAGCCGGAAGGTGTTCGAGCAGTACGGGCGCGAGATGTTCAAGCGCGCATCGTACAGCATGGCCCCGATCTTCAGTGCTGACCGCAAAGCCTGAACCCATGGCAACCAAAGCAATACAGGTGCCCTGTACGATCCTGGGTGATCGTGCGGACGGGGAACGGGGCTGGGGCGTGATGTACCGCACCGCCAAGAAGGAACTGACCATCGAGGGGCATACATGCCACCTGTGCAAGCTGGAGAACGGCTGGTGGATCGTGTGCATGTACGGAACGAAGCTCCACCACGAAGGTGCCAGCACCATGGCCAGGGCGATCGCTCAGGCCCAGGACGTGGTGGCACGCAACAAGGCACACCTGGACGCCGCTGTGATCATGGCGAAGGGTAAGCTGGCGGATGCGATCAAGTTCGGTGTGGTGACTGTTGCCACCGGCCCCCGTTTCACCGTTGATCGTTCCATACCGCAGCATTACGATCCTGCGCACAAAGCCTACCTCAACCGCAACTCATGAGCAAGCGACTGACATTGACGCCGACCATAGCACGAGCTGCTGGCCAGGACGCGGGGAACCGGAACATGCGCAAGGCCGGCCGCACCAAGTGGAACCTGGAGGACTGGAACGTGGCCGCCGATGAAACGGCGCGACTGTTCAAGGCCATGGGGCTGATACCCGCCTAACGGCTTGTCACTTCCCTCTTGACGGACTATATAGACCCTATATATTTGTCCTGTCAACGAACAACACCTACCACATGAAACCCTTCGCACACTTTGAAACGGTCCTGCCGGACAACTGTAAGGCCATCGTCTGGGCCGTGTACTACGGACCCCGCAACGATCGCCGCGTGCGCTTCGCGATGAACAAGACCGAAGCCAAGGCCATCGCCCAGGGAGCGTTGAAAGGCCCCCACGTGGATGCGGACCTTCCTGCAACGTGGCCGGATGCCTTCTACTTCGACCGCGCCAAGCTGCGCCCCTGGTTGAGCGATCGCCGGCTGATTGCCAACGGTACGGAGACGATCTATGAACGCCCCTAACCCCCAGGACCATGGCAACGATCACCTGTATCCGCATACCCTCGGGCCGCAGTATCCCCGTACGCAACTACGTGGCCGCATGGAAGGAGCTGCTGAAGATGGACCCGACCAAGCGCGTGCCCAAGTGGGACCACTTCGATACCGATGCCGGCGATGTGCTGCGTGAGATGCGTGCGGCCATCCATGACCGGATCAACCGCAAGGATCCCCGCTACCCAACAGGACGCAAGGCCGACTATGACTTTCACAAGGCGCTGACCCAGTTCCACATGTACGTGGTGAACCCGCGCGTGATCATTGACTGGATCGATCCCATCCTGGGCAAACGTGTGGCCGCGATCTATGCGCCCCGTCTGCGGAAGAACCTGATCGACTGATGCACAAGTGACTTTGCCGGTCCTAACGTCCCGTCACACGACTATTGACGGGATATATAGACCGCATATATTTGCACCGAACAACAACCTACCACGATGCGCAAACACCTGTACCAGCTCACCAAGACCGGCACCACCGAAGTGGGTGACGTGAAACTGATGACACAGACACAGGCCGAAGCTGCCAACACGTTACAGGTGCAGGGGAACCCCTGGATCTGGATCCTGCTGGACGGTGCAACCTTCAAACGATTACAGACATTCGGGGTGTAAACCGTGGTAGGTGTGACCCCGGACACGGCGAAGGGGGCAGGGTCACACCTGCCCCCGGACCCAACCGAGAACCTACCACACGAACAACATGGCCAAGAAAGCAGCCGCGAAGCCGGCACCCAAGAAGAAGGCACCGGACCCGGAGCCCGAGGAAAAGGAACTTCACCTGCACGCCTTCTATGGCGGGCTCAAAGGGCGGCTCGTTGAGCTGGCACCCAAGAAGGGGTTCAACAGCCTCACCGCACTGATCAACAACGTGCTGACCGAGTACGAGCAGACCGAGGCACTGAAGACTTTGGCCCTGGCCAAGCGGTGATCACCGCGTGCGCGTATGGTACGGCATCGGTGCAGTATATACGTGGAACGTTCTGCACCGATATTTGCCGGCATCGGTAACCGACCAGCAGCGTGGGGAAGAAAGCGAAGGCCGCACGGCCCAAGAGGAGCGCGAGCGGCAAAGGGCCGCGCGTGGTGGCCACCGTGGTGCTGCCCACTACCGAGCCCGAAAAGTCGGAAGCCCTCTTCCGCATCTTCTGCGAAACGGACCCATCCACCGCCAGCCTGGGTGATGCGGTCAAGGCCCTCTCAGCTCGAACAGGGATCCCCTACGGGACGCTCAAACGGTATCCGGGCAAGTACGGGTGGAACATCCGTTGGAAAGGTCACTGGGGCCAAAAGAACGCGAGCGTGCCCGCCCAGGAAGTGGATGCCGCGATCGCGTCCATCATCCAGCACCGGAACAATATGGACAACGTGCAGGTGCCGTTCTCCACGCTGTCCGTCAACCTGAAGGGTCTTGCCTATGTGGTGATCGGTGCGAACCAGGACATGGTGCGCACCGCGTCCGTTATGATCAGGCTCTACACCATGAAGGCCCAGCGCATCATGGACCGCTGGGTGGAACACAAGGGCGGGCTCGCATCGATCAGCAAGACCGACGAGGGGCTGATCGAGGCGTACATGGCCAAGGCCCGCACCTACTACCAGTTCGTACCGGACTACATGCGACCAAGTGGCTTGGTGGCTATGCTCGATCAGATCGGCATGAAAGAGGCCCTGGGTGTGCTGCCCGATGGCCTGGAAGAAGCGGCGTTCACACCGGCCGCGTTGCTCCGTAAGCTGGAAAAGCTAGGTTTGTCCCACGGTGGTGGTCTACGGAACACCATCGGTGATGCGGAGCTGATCGACGAGGTGCAAGCGGAGATCCTGGAGGATATGCCCGATGCGCCTGAAGTGGACGGCACCAAGGTCCGAGACGACGAGAACCAACTGAACCTGGATCGTCCCGAGGACTACGTTGAGAAAAGGAAAGTCACATAACGATAGAACGATGGAACCAGTACCGTTCAAAGAGATCAACACCACGCTGGGCCAGCCGGCCGAAGCTGAGAACGTCCATGTGACGAAGGCTTTCGTGGATCCCGTCACGAACATGTGCATCACCAAGTGGCAAGGCACTTGGCGTGAACGCTGGCGGTTCCTGCGCACCGGTATCATTTGGCTGTCCATACGCGGTGCCGGCATGCCACCTACGCACATGTCCACCGAGGTGCCGTTCGAGCAGGTGCCGGATATGCCTTCACATCGGGACCGCCCCGAGCGTTGATCATGGCCACCCCGATCGATCGCGTGCCATCGCACGTGAAAACCTACCTGTGGGAGTGGCGTAACGCCAACAACCAAGCCTACCTGGACCGCTTCGCCGCGCGCACCATGAAGGACTTGACCATCTACGAGATCGAGAAGTGGTACCGTGAGGTGACCCAGGCCGATACCCAGCACATCGGCCACGTGATGCAACAGATCGAAACGGAGGAAAGTCGCAAATGATCAACGACCATGGCCAAGAAGGAACCAGTACCCAAAAAGGGGAAGGAACCCCGTCCGGTGACGAAAACAGAAGGTTCCCCCTCACCCAAGAAAAGTGGTTCGGGGGAGAAGCCCCGCAAGGGAACCCTCGGCGCACCAGTGGAAAGGAGCGGGAGAGGTTCGGGAAAGGTGGAACGCGATCCATCCTCTACCGCCACTTGAAGACGGGCCGCTTGTACGTGATACTGGGGCCGGCCATGGACAAGAGCGATGCCAAGGAGAACGACGAACAGGGCCGGCGCATGATCCACTACCTGGGCATGAACGGCATGCGCTACGTGCGCACAGAACGCGAGTTCAAGCGGAGCTATCAACAGATCGAGAACCCGGATCAACTGTAAGCCATGGCCAAGAAACCTACCACGCTCCAGGCTCGCAAACGCGAAGAGGCCCTGCGCAGCAAGGTCAAGCACATCCCCATCGGTAAGCTGAAGTCCAACCCAAACAACCCGCGCGTGCTGCGGGATGGTGCGTTCGAGCGCCTGAAGAAGTCCATCATGGAGTTCCCCGACATGCTGAACTACCGCACGCTCGTGGCCACCACGGACAAGGACGGCAAGTACATCGTGCTGGGTGGGAACATGCGCTTGCGTGCCCTCCAGGATCTTGGCGTTAAGACCGTGCCGGTGATGCTGGCCGATCACTGGAACAAGAAGCAACGCGATCGCTTCATCATCTCGGACAACGTGTCCTTCGGCCAGTGGGACATGGATACCCTGGCCGCCTCGTGGGATGTGGAGGACTTGGCCAACTGGGGCCTGGACCTACCGAAGATCGGGGAGGGTGTGAACAACCCGGACTATGTGCCCGAGTACCGCATCGTGATCGAATGCACCAACGAGGCGCAGCAGCAGGAATACTACAAGACCATCACTAACCTGGGCATCGAATGCAAACCATTGACCTTGTAATCGAGAGCGAGGTACCCCGCACCTTCCGCGTGGCATCGCTGGAGAGCGTGTTCGACTGCCCCATAGGGAAGAAGCAGCGCCTGGAGTGGCACGTGGAAGTTCCGGGCCTGGATGATCCGTGGAGCGTGGGCATGATCGTTGGCCCCAGCGGTTCCGGCAAGACCAGCATCATGTGCGAGGCGTACGGCAAGCCCATCACGTGGAAGTGGCCCAAGGACGCTGCGCTGATCGATGCGCTCGCGCCGAAGAAGGATATGAAGGAAGTGAGCGATGCGCTCGGTGCCGTGGGCTTGAACACCATCCCGAGCTGGGCGCGTCCGTTCCACGTACTGAGCAACGGTGAGCAGTTCCGTGCCACCATCGCCCGCCACTTCCTGGAGGACGAACGCGATTCCATCGTGATCGATGAGTTCACCTCCGTGGTGGATCGGCAGGTCGCTAAGGTGGCCAGCCATGCCGTCCAGAAGTTCATTCGCAAGGCCGGCAAGCGGTTCGTCGCTGTGACGTGCCACTATGATATCATCGACTGGCTCCAGCCGGACTGGGTGCTGGACATGGCTACCCGCACGGTCGAGGTGCGGGAACGAAGGCAACGCCCAAGTCTTGATATCACCATGGCAAAAGTTCCTTACAGCACCTGGGCGACTTTCGCACCGTATCACTATATGAGCGCGGAGCTGCATAAGGGGGCGCAGTGCTACGCTGCCTTCGTGGGCGATCGGCCGGTGTGCATCGGGGCACTGTTGCCGCGTCCGATATCCGCCGGTCGTGATGCCGGCAAACGGTTGCACGGACTGAGCCGACTGGTGACCTTGCCCGACTACCAAGGCTTGGGGATCGCGTTCGTGCTCAGTGACGCCCTCGGTGGAATGTTCGCCGCACGTGGTGAGCGGATGAACACCTACCCCGCGCATCCGGCCCTGATCGCATCCTTCAGCAAGAACCCGTCCTGGTCCATGATCACCGCGCCGGGGAAGTTCAAGGCCAAGGCCAAGAACGCCACCGTGCAGACCCCAGGATCGGCCCGTCCTAACGCGGTGTTCACCTACGTTGGCCCCAGGAACAACATCTCCCTGTGATGCTAACGGCTTGTCACTTGGTAGTTGACGGTGTATATAGGCCCTATATATTTGGCCTATCAACGTCGAACACCTACCACGATGGCAACACTGCACCTGACCCTGAAACGCCGATGGTTCATCGACATCCTGCGGGGGATCAAGAAGGAAGAGTACCGCGAGATCAAACCGTTCTGGACGCAACGCCTGCACGAGCAGTTCGAGACGGTGACCTTCCGCAACGGGTACCGCAATGGTTCGCCGGTGATGGTCCTGGAGTTCCGGGGCCTGGAGGTGAAGGAGATCGTCCACCCCGTATCGGGCGAACTGGTGACCGTGTACGCCATCAAGCTGGGCGCATTGCTCACCACATCCGACTGTGATGGGCTCAAAGAAGGCACCGGAGCCCAAGCCCGAACCGTACCGCATGCTGACGCTGGCGGAGATGGTGGAGCTGTCCAGCACGGAGCTGAAGGCCCTGACGGAGCGGGATGATATCCCGCTGAAGCAACGCATCCTTGCGACCCAGCTCTTCAGCAAGTCCGATCGGTTCGGCCTGTTGAAGCAGGCCCTGGGTGATGACTTCACCGGCATGCCCAAGGGGTACGCCGGCGTTCTTGCGGACATGTCCCAGGATCAGGTCATGGAATGCTTGAAGGGGTTGAACTTCGACGTGCGCGCCGCATCCGCCGCTTGCACCACTACGTACGCGGAGCTGGACGCATACCTCCGCCGACACGATCTATATGAGCTGATCGATTATCTGCGAACCAAGCCAACCTGATCACGCTATGGGGGTGATCGCAGGTAAGCGCGTGGTCCACTACGTCAAGAGCGGCTTCCAGGTGGAGGAGTTCATGAAGTGCAGGAAGAGCCCCTACTACTTCATCCACAAATACGTCCGCATCACGCACCAGCAGCGCGGTAGTATTCCGTTCGTGCCGTACCCGTTCCAGGCATCGATCCTGATGGGGTGGCTGAAGTACCAAGCCACTTGTATGCTGAAGCCCCGCCAGATGGGGATCAGCACTCTGGCCGCCGGCTACCTGTTGTGGATGTTCCTTTTCCACAGCCACAAGGATCTGCTGTTGATATCGATCAAGCAGAACACGGCTCGTGCGCTCATGCGGCGGATCAAGCACATGTACCGCAACCTGCCCGACTTCCTGAAGATCGAGATCGTGAACGGGTCCGGTGGCTCGTTGGGCACTGCGGACATACTGATGGGTGCCAACGGTTCCACCCTGGAGGTGCAGGGCTCCACCAACGATGCCGGCCGTTCTGGTTCCTACGCTTGCGTGGTGTTCGACGAGGCCGCGTTCCAGCTCCATGCTGATACCACCTTCGGCGCGGCAGGCCCCGCAACGCTCAACAACGGTGGAAAGATCATCGTGCTGTCCACCGCGTTCGGCATGGGGAACTTCTTCCACCGGACCTACACCGGTGCCCTGGCGGGAGATAATGGGTTCCACCCGATCCGCTTGAAGTGGCAGATGCACCCGGACTATGATGCGGTCTGGCACGCGCGCCAGCTCGCGCTCCTGGGCCGGCTACGGACCGCACAGGAAATTGACTGCAACTTCCTCCAGTCCGGCTATAACGTGTTCGACATGGCGAAGATCCGCGCCATCGAGGACCGCTTGCTGGAGTTCGATCCGGTGGAGACGCGCGAGGATGACAAGTGGTTGATCTACGAGAAACCCGTTGCCGGCATCGAGTACGTCCTGGGCGGTGACGTGGCCACGGGCCGCAGCCGCGACTACAGCACGTTCTCGATCTTCAAGCTGGACGGTACCGAGGTGGCTTGTTACAAGGCCAAGATCGGCGTGCGCAACTACGCGAAGCTGATCATGCGCGCAGGCCGGTACTATAACAACGCGCTCCTGGCTCCGGAGGTGAACGCCATCGGGGAAGGTGTGGTTGCCGTCTGTCAGGAGGACGGGTACGATAATATCTACCACAGTGTGAGCAAGGTGCTGCACCTGGACGAGTTCGAGAAGGACGAGAGCATGGTCCAGGGCTGGCTCACCACTGGCAAGTCACGGCACGAGATCATCACCGGCATGGATGATGACCTGAAGGATGACTTGGTGGAACTGAACAACCCCTACTTCGTCCAGGAGGCGTACACGTTCATCTACAATGCCGCGAACAAGGCCATTGCCATGGGCAAGGGTTCGTCCAACAAGGACCGCAACTCCGCACTGATGTACGAGGATGAAGATGCCGGCACGACCTACACGGATGATGCGATCCTGGGGGCGTGTATCGGCAACGAGGTGAGAAAGAACCCTGCACGGTGGAGAGGAACCATGCCGATCTGGACAGGTCAGTGATTTTGCTATTCTACATTCGCCCCCGTTAACGCACACACCGCTCATGATCACCGCTCGCATCCCCCGAACCCTCTACGGAGGCGGCCCCGTTACGCACGAGCAGGACGAGCTGGCGCGGCCCAAGGGGGCGGAGCAACAGGTGGCCCCCACATCCGGCAAGCGTTCATCGGTGAGTGATGACAACCTGACCCTGGCCGGCTTCTTTGCGGATATCGGTGTGGCACAGCCCGAGTTCGCTTTCGAGTTCCTGAGCGCCCTTGACGTGCTGGCCAAGTGGCACCCGGACCTGTCCTACGCTGCGGATAACATCGTGCAGCTCGGTGCTACGCGGTGGTCCATCTCTTTCGATGATGCGGTGCCCGAGGCCGTGCAGAAGAAGGCCATCGCCCACTTGAAGAAAGTGGAAAAGAAGTGGTACAACTACGGGGAGGGTATCAATAGCTTGATCTCTGACCTGCTTTGGCAGGTTGCGGTGACCGGTGCCCTGTCCAGTGAGATCGTGCCAGCACGTGACCTGATGGGTGTGGAGCGCGTGGTCCTGGTGCATCCCAAGAAGATCCGCTTCAAGTACAACGGCAGCACGGATCTGTACGATGCCTACCAGCAGGTGATCCAGGGCACAACGGTGGACAGCTCGCTGAAGCTGTTGAACCCGGTGACCTACAAATACTACGCGCTGCGCCGGTCGCACGATAAACCCTACGCGGTGCCCCCGTTCCTTTCCGCGCTGGAGTCGATCCAGCTTTCCAAGGAGATGAACGCGAACTTGAAGTACATCGTGAAGAAGTTCGGGGCGCTTGGCTTCCTGGAGGTGCTGGTGAACGCACCGAAGAAGCTGGCCAACGAAGAGGAAAGCGCCTATTTCATCCGCAGTGAAGAGTACCTGAAGACCGTAGGACCGCGACTGTCCAAGGGTGTGGATGAAGGGTTCGTTGTCGGCTTCAATGGTGCGCACACCTTCAAGATGAACCCGACCGCAGCACAGAACGGGGTGAACGTGCAGAAGCTGTTCGAGATGGTGGACACCATTACGTCAAGTGGCTTGAAGCAGGATCCGGCGATGCTGGGCCGCAACTTCAGCACCACCGAAACGCTCGGGCGTGTGGTCATGGCCAAGCTGACAACGCAGGTGCGCGGGTACCAGAACCTGATCGCCGGCTTCATGTCCCAGGCGTACATGATGGAACTGCTGCTTGCGGAGTTCCCCATCGACTACGTGCTGGTGGAGTTCGAGGCCCCGATGCTGGGTGATCAGGAAAAGGAGGAGAACGCCTTTGCCTTGAAGGTGGCCAACTGGGAAAAGATGTTCAATATGGGTATCGTCAACCAGCAACAGGTGGCACAGGCGCTGGGCTTCGATGAGCCCGACCAGGACGAGCCGCGTTTGGTGGTCACACCTGTATCGCCCACTGAGGTTGATCCCAAGAGCGGCAAGGCCATACCGAAGCAACCTGCCGGCACCGATCCCGCCAAGGAGAAGAAGACCAACCTGACGCACCTCGATGTTCAGCTCGCGGCCCTGGAGCTGGGCAGTGAGCTGCCGTTGTTCCCGTATGCACTGGGCTGCGGTCATGACGCGACCCTCCTGGCACAGTTCGATCGGAGCGATGATATCGATGACTTCGTGCGCAAATACTTCCGCGACACGAGGCAGGTGTACAACCAAGCCGTAGCGAAGTCCGTTCGTCAGATCGCCAAGTCACTTGCCGAGCTGGGGGAGGATGCGACCCTGGCCAATGTGAACGATCGGGTGATATACCAGCTCTTCGTGAACTGGAACAAGAACTTCAAGGCCCCGATGGGCAAGGTGACCAACAAGTGGGTGAAGACCGTTTACAACCACTTCCGCAAGGACAGCACCGTGTTCGGTGGCAAGATCAGCAAGGACCGGAACATTCCCAGCCCGGTGTTCGACACGAAGGACTTCCGCGCCATGGAGTACCTGAAGCGCAGTGATGACATGTACCTGGGCAAGTTCATCACGGACCCCGATACCAAGAAGCGCCTGTTGGCCTTCATCCAGGAACAACACCTGGAGAACGGGTTGCCCATCGGCGGAGGCCGTGGGAACATCGGATCGTTCGAGGACGCGCTGGGTGATGTGCTGAAGGGCGAAGAGTGGAAGATCGAGCGCGTGATCGCCACCACGCTCAACAAGGCCCGCAACTATGCCGGCGTTGTGTACATGGATCAGGCCGGCGTGGAGGAGTTCGAGATCCGCGGTATCAATGATCGCCTCCAGTGCAAGTATTGCTCGCACATGCAAGGCCGCCGGTTCTCGCTGAAGCTGGCCCTGGACCGTGTGGTGGAAGAGACGCGCAGCACACCGGCCGCAGTGCCCAGCATTGCGCCGTTCGTGACCGCCGTGTGGAAAGATCCAGCCGACATGGAGAAGCTGACCAGCGAACAGATCCAGGCCGCCGGCATCGATACCCCACCATTTCACCCTTTTTGCAGGGATCAGGTGGTAGCGGTGCTGGACTAGTCACTTTGCCAAGTCACTTGGCGGATCCGTTCCGAGTGTGTACACTTGCGCCCATGAACAAGCGCAGCGTTCCTACCACGCCGGGAGGTGTGGGCACAAGGACCGAACGCCGGAAGGTGTATCGGTCCTTGTTGTGTATGGACGCAGCGGGTCACACGGACGTGGTAGATATCTCGTGTGGTGTGATGCTGGGCCGCGCCCGCGTTGGCACCGATATCTTCAAACGTGAGAACATCACGACCCGCGATCAGATGCTGGGCTTCATGTTCGGCGGTGAGATGGGCAAGCGCGCGGCCCTTTCCTTGGCACTGTACCCCGATGCCACCAGGGACAACGTGACACCCAAGCCGGAGGACTTCGTGGCAGCAGACTTCCGTTTGCTCACGGCCACGGTGGTGGGGGCGAACACGTGGAAGGCCACCGACTTCACCAACGAGAAAGTGCTGAAGGGTTCGGTCAAGCTACTTGACCGCAGGCCCGTCTACACTGATCACAACACGCAGATAGCGAACTGGGTGGGCCTTGTGACCCAACCCGCTTGGCAGGAAGGAACCACCTCCGGAGGCATCCGTGTTCCCGCCGGTATCAACGCTACGCTGTTGATAGATAGCAAAACACGGCCGGAGATCGCGCGCGGTGTGCTGCTGGGTGCGATCAATTCCAACTCCGTAACGGTAGAATTTGAGTGGGAAATGTCCCACAAGTTCGAGAAGGAGTGGGACTTCGTGGACAGCCTTGGTGAGCTTGGTAGCGACGGAAAGATGGTGCGCCGCGTGGTGACGGCCATCACCGGCTACCACGAGACTTCACTGGTGTGGCTCGGTGCCGATCCATACGCTAAGCAGATCGATGAGAAAGGCAACTTGATCAACGTAGACAAGGGCCACATCTACAGCAAGGAAGTCGCAGCAGTCAAAGAACAGTACGCGGCCAACAGGCATTTCGCTCTGCCGTTTGGATATGAACAGAACGTTGTACGTTTGGCCCGCGAACTTGACAAAGTACCACCCACACCGAACCCAACTCTTCCCACGATGGACCCCAAGATGATCGCCGCCCTTCGCTTGTTGCTCGGTCTGGCTGCTGATGCTGAGATCACAGAAGCGCACATCGCTTCGCTCCAGAAAGCCGACACCAACAGCGCCAAGAAAGCGGAACGCTTCGCGAAGCTGGCCGCCATCGGTGATGCCGCAACCCTGAAGGTTGCCGACATGGATGATGCGGGCTTCGATGCGTTCGCTACCGGTCACACGGTGATCTCGAACAAGCGACTTGGCGAACTGTCCCAAGCCGACCTGGACCTGAAGAACGCCAAGGCCGCCGGTGATCCCATCGCACTGAAACGCGAGCTGGAAGGTGTGAAGACCGCCAACGAGAACCTGAAGGCGGATGCCGCTATCGGCGTGTCCTACGTGGCCGAGAAGCGCAAGCAGGCCGTGGCCCTCTACAAGAAGGCCGTTGGCGAAAAAGCGGACGCTGCCGTGGTGGGCATGTTCGAGAAGGCCAACGATGCCGAGCTGAACGGGCTCCTGCGCCAGTACACCAAGGAGGCCGCTGCCAAGTTCTCGTTGAACTGCACCAAGTGCGGCAACGCGGATCACGTGGAGTTCCGTTCCACCCTGAGCGATCCCGAGGAAGGTGGTGGCCAAAAGCCTTACGTGCGCACCGCTGCGGATATCGCAGACGATCGCCGCAGCTCCTCGTTCGTTGCCGGAAACCAACAAGGCACCGCTGACAGCAAGTAGTCCAAGCCACTTGTGAGCGTCAACCGAAAAGATACTTTCGCCCCCGTCACCCCAGAAACCGCAACCAGATGCAAAGCCTGAGCAACGCCACCGCCCGTGCGGTCATGCCAAAGAAGAACGACTTCTTGGTAAACGAGTCGTTCATCTGCACCGCTGTGGTGGTGCCCGGTGAAACCGTCAAGCTGAACAGCAACGGTACCGTTTCGCCGGTAACGGCGGTGACGGATATCCCGCTGGGCACGGTGATGGTAGGCCAGCGTCATGGTGACGTGGCGAACCTGATCACTGTGCAAACGCCTTTCCGTGCTATCGTGCGCGGTCAGGCCAACGCAGCGATCACTTGTGGTCAGCGTGTGGCAGCACTCGCAACCGTCACCAGCGCCGGTGGCGAAAAGCTGACGGACTACAAGACGGCCGTGGCCACGAACTACGTGGTCGGTCAGGCACTCAGCTCCGCCGTAGACGATGCGGAGGTGAAAGTGGGCTTGTACTACACGCCTTACCTGATGACCTGATCGTAGGTCCGTAGGAACGCATCCACCGAACACACAGAACGAAACCCGTCGATCCCTTACACGCCATGACAACTGCCATCGCCAAGCTGGACCAGAACGCAGCGAACATCCTTGCTCTGGTCAGTGAGCCCAAGAGCAAGGGCCGCGCCCCTCGCGAGAAGCGGGCAGAGTTCCGGGCCACGCTCCTGGAGGATCTTCCCTCCCATCTCCAGGCCCTGAACAATATGCGCGTTCCCACGCGGGAGAACGCTGCCATCGAGATCAGCTTGGCCGAGTACGCCCTGGAGCGTTTCGGCTTCGCGGTGGCACAGAACGGAGCGCCGGATGCGTTCTTCGAGTGCCTGGGGATGAACCCCTCGGTGAGCACGATCCACCACTTGGTGACCACTCCGGAGTTCGCCGAGTCGCACCGCTGGTTGGTACCCGAGCTGATCCGTGAGGCGGTGAAGCTGGGCCTGAACCGCGCACCGCTCTACAAGCAGTTCATCGCTGCCGAAGAGTCGATCAGCATGCCTGATCAGACCATGCCATGGATCAACGAGAGCGCAGCGATGCCCTCCCGTTTGAACGAAGCGGAAACCATCCCCGTGGGCAACGTTTCCATGGGCCAGAAGAAGGTGAGCACCTTCAAGGTGGGCACCGGCATCGAGCTGACGGATGAAGTCCGCCAGTTCGTACCGCTGAACATCCTCTCCCTGTTCCTCGGTGACGTGGGCAAGAAGATGAACTTGGCCCTGGACAACTTGGCCATAGACGTGTTGATCAACGGTGATCAGGCGGACGGTTCCCAGGCCGCACCGGTGATCGGTACCGCCTCGGGCAGTTCGTTCGCCTACATCGATCTGCTGCGCGCCTGGATCCGCATGGGCACCCTGGGCCGTATGCCCGCCGGGATGATCATGAACGAAGGCCCCGCCCTGGATATCCTCCAGCTCGCGGAGTTCAAAGGCTTCGCCGGCCAGACCACCACCCAGAAAATGGAACTGCAAACGCCGGTGCCGGCTACGCAGAAGGTGTGGATCACCGGTGCCATGCCGAACGCGAACTACCTGATGCTGATCGACCCGACTGCGGCGTTGATCAAGCTCAACAGCATGCCGCTGAAGGTGGAGAGCCTGCGCAACCCGCGCAACCAGACGGAAGGCACGTACGTGAGCCTGATGACCGGCTTCGCGAACCTCTTCCGCGATGCCCGCTTGATCATCCAGAAGAACGCAGCCTTCACCGCGTTCCCGAGCTGGATGGACGTAGCGGCCTACGAAGTCGCCAACGTGTTCGAGTAAGCCCTGAGCTGATCGAACTACCACGAGCCGCGTAACATCAACCTGACCCCCTAACATCCCGATACCATGGCAGACGAGAAAGACCAAGACGGCACACCGAACAAGGTGTACCTGAAGCTGCGCGATCGTGGCAGCGTGTTCCACGATCCCACCCAAGGCCGCAGCATCGCGGGTGAAGAGGTGAACGCATTCCTGGAGAGCGCGCGTGTGGTCAAAGCCATCCGTGGTGGCCACGTGCTGAAGGTGACCGAGAAGGAGTACGATGAGTACAAAGCCTCGCAAACCGCCCTCCAGAAAAAGGCCAGCGATGATGCCGAGAAGCAGCGTACCCCGGCACCCGGCGAAGCACCCCGTGTTGAAGCTGGTGAGACGCCAGTGGATCCGGCCAAGCGTGCTACGCCCGATGAAGATGACGAAGCCACCGACAAGGAGAAAGGCCAGCAGCCTCCCCCTCCGGGCGGAGGACGTGGCACACGCCGATAAGAACAACGAACGGAAGTCAGCGCCGTTCTTTCCCAGCGCCAACGCCCCTCGCTTCACTGCGCAGGGGCGTTGACGTATAAAGCCGGATCCCATGCCAAACACGGACTACACCTCGACCAGCTTGACCACCGTGCAGATGGTCAAGAATCGGCTGTACTTCTTGGATCTGACGGACCCGTTGGTAGCGGCGCGGATCAACGAGTTCATCCTGGAGATGATGCACGAGCTGGAGAAGTGTTTCCGGGTGTCCTATTTTGACTGGAACAACACGCAGAACAGCACCGAGACGACTACCCCGCCCTGGCCTGATCCGGTGCCGGCACCGGGGAAAGTCGGGCACGAGGAGTTCTATACCGTGCTGATGCAAGCATTGATCGCGGACCTTGTGGCCATCAACGCGCTGATGGGCATATCGTCCTACAACTCGAACCAAGGTGGAACGGGTGCTGGTGCCGGGTCCATTTTCATGTCCAAGGCGAAGGCCGATGTGGTGGAAGTGGAATGGAAGCAACTGGACGCGGCAGTGGCCGGAGGACTTTCCAGCTTGCGCACATCCACCGCGGATCTGCTGAAGTACCTGACCGACTCCGCACAACGTAAGGCCGCGCAAATGGGGTGCTCGATTCTGGTGTGCGACCTGTGCCAACCCGGAGCCGACATTGCGGGCATCATGCCCTTCATCGTGGTGAGTGACTGTGGCTGCACTGCTTAACCTACCCACATGGCCCAACTGATACCTCAGATCCAACTGGACGCGATACGGGCCGCTATCGGAACGGTCACCGATCAGTTCTTCACTACTCCGGTGACGTACATGCGTTACGGGGTATCGCTGGACCCCAACCAGGAGGACCAAGTAGAGCGCGTGCTCACGCAGTGGGACTTCGTGGCCTTGGTGACCCCGGTGGTCAGTGAGGGCACCCAGGCCCCTGCTGCCACCGATGGTGCTCGTGAGAACAACGAGGTGGTGCTGACGGTGAACATGAAGGACTTGAAGGCCGTTGGCGGCATCGTGGATGAAACGACCTGGGAAGTGGACATGGACCCCACGCGGGACTACTTCGCCCTCAACGGTTCCACCACGATCATTTACAGGGTGCTCCGCGTTACAAAGCATGGACCGCTCACCGTGGAGGATGTGTTGGTGAAGATCACGGGACGCATCGAAGAGAAAGCAACTGTGCGAGCTAATGCCTGATGGCAGCTTTCAGGAAGATAGGCGAATGGGAACGCGTGGGCAGGTTGATCAAGGATCTAGGTCCGAACATCAAGAAGGCCCAGATGCGCAGCCTTATGCGCTGGGGCCTGAAGGCCGAGGGTATCGCCAAGACGCACATCTCCGCCCAGGATCTTGACTGGATACCGTTGAAGCCGGCAACGATCAGCAAGAAGATCAGTGCCGGCTACAGCGAGAACATCCTGGTGGAAACATCGAGCTACTTCCAGGGC
>JANOPI010000576.1:0-2514 GCA_031421755.1 Flavobacteriales bacterium
GGTACGCGATGGATCGGCGTTCACCCAGGCCATGAGGGCATCTTCCTGTGCTTTCTTCTTGTCGTACACGTGCAGGCGCTTCAGGCCGCGCTGTTGGCCGATGAAGTACTTCCAGTAGTTGCTCACTTGCGCGTGCTTGGCCGCGTACTTGATGCGCACGGCGTCACTGGCGTCCATATCCTCCTTCATCAGGTCCAGTTTGCGACCGCGGATCTTCACACGGCTAGGCTGTTCCACATCCAGGGCGAGTTGCACGCCGTGGCTGCTGAGGAAGCGGTCGGTGCTGCCAGGGCAACCCATCACCATGCTGAAATCACCCTGCTTCACGCCGTCCAAGCTTACCGGGAACCAGTATTTCGGCTTGTAGGGAACGTTCTCCTTGGCGTACTCAGCGGGCTCACCATCGGGGCCGGTGTATACGCGGAACATGCTGAAGTCGCCGGTGTGCCGCGGCCACATCCAGTTGTCCGTGTCGCCACCGAATTTGCCGATGGCACTGGGTGGCGCACCCACCATACGCACGTCCGGGAAGTCCTTGTACACGAAGATGTAGAATTCATTGCCCTCGTACATGGTCTTGAAGTCGGCGCTCATGTTCTTGGCTTCGCCCACGGCCTCCTGCTCCAGCCCGGCGCCCACTTCGGCGATCTTGCCTTGGCGCTCCTCTTCGCTCATGCCATCGTTCACCGCGGCCAGCACCTTGCTGGTAACGTCATCGATGCGGGACAAGAAGCTGACGAAGAAGCCGGCGGGCAATTCCTGCTCGCGGGTCATGGCCCAGAAACCGTCGGTGAGGTAATCGTGCTCCACGCTGCTGGCGCTCTGGATGGCCTCGAATCCGCAGTGGTGGTTGGTGAGCATGAGGCCCTCGGCGCTCACGATCTCCCCGCTGCAGAAGCCGCCGCCAAGGCGCGCCACGGCGTCCTTCATGCTGCTGGCGTTCACGTTGTACACGTCATCAGCGGTGAGCTTGAAACCGAGGCGTTGCATGTCGGCCTCGTTCACCTGCTTCAGGGTATTGAGCATCCACATGCCTTCCTGGGCATGGAGCGCAGTTGCCACGAGCATTAGCCCGGACAGGAAAAGCGACTTCTTCATTCGTCTGTTGATTGGTTCGTTCTGGAAATGCGCACACCGCATGACGGGTACGCGACAAGGGGTCGCGAATGTAGCCGCCGCGATCACTGTGGAAACCGAAGAAGTGGGACGAGTGGTTGACCCTGTGTCCTACTTGGTATCCGAGACTTTCGTCCAGATGACCGCCTTCAAAAGCGAATCAGCGTATGCAGCGAAGGGCTTGAATGCGGGCGGGGTCTTCACGCGGCCCACGACCTTCTTATTCTTCCCATCGGCGTGTACCCGGATGATGGTGCTCGGGATGTCGGTCACAGGGCCGTCGTAGCTGTCCTGAAAACTGAAAAACCCGATGGAAAGAGCCTGGTCATACAGGTGCTGCATGGTCGCCTTGTCCACCTGTCCGGTGAATTCACCTTCACGCGGCGCGAAGGAGCGGCCGGAGTACCGCGCGCTGCCATCCGCGTTGATCTCCACGGTATACGCCGGGCATTTCCCGAAGCAGGGTGTGCGCTGGAGAGAGAAGAAGGTAGCGTCGGACGTGCTGCCGAACACGGTACCCTCAGGGGCGGAAGCAGACTTTTGGGAATCGCACGAAGGGAGGGTGAACACGGTGAAGACCAAGGGCAGGATGATGAAACGCATGGGGCGAAAGTAGACGGGCGATCGTTCCAATTCCCGGGCCGATCACGCTGGTCCCGGCCTCGGCTACCTTCGCGCCTTCATTCGCTCGAATCGGCATGGACCTCACCGCGCTCAACGCCATCTCCCCCATCGACGGCCGCTACCGCGAAAAGACGGCGGTACTTGCCAAGTGGTTCAGCGAGCACGCGCTGATGCGCTACCGCTTGGTGGTGGAACTGGCCTACTTCGAGTTCCTATGTGAGGTACCACTGCCGGAATTGGACAAGTCGGACGCCAGTAAACTCGGATCACTGCAAGCGCGGATCACGTCCTTGACCGCGATGGACACCGAACGGATCAAGGAGATCGAGCGGGTGACCAACCACGATGTAAAGGCCGTGGAATACTGGTTGAAAGAGCGGTTGGATGAAGCGGGATTCGGCACGAAGAAAGAGTTCGTGCATTTCGCGCTCACCTCGCAAGACGTGAACAACACAGCGCTTCCGCTGCTGGTGAAGGAGTTCATCTTCGAGCATTACGTGCCACACGTGAGCGCGCTGCGCGACCGCCTGCACGGCTTGGCGCTGGACTGGGCGCAGGTGCCCATGCTCGCGCGCACGCACGGGCAACCGGCCTCTCCCACCCGTTTGGGAAAAGAGATCGAGGTGTATGTGGAACGCATCGACGCGCAGATGAAGCTGTTGCGTGCAACACCCTTCACCTGCAAGTTCGGGGGTGCTACGGGCAACTTCAACGCGCACCACGTGGCCTATCCGGAGTTGGACTGGCCGAAGCTGGCGGATCGATTCTGCGAAG
>JANOPI010000577.1:0-5947 GCA_031421755.1 Flavobacteriales bacterium
CCATCACCACGCCGCTTCCCGTGAAGCGGCCCACGATCCAACCTGCCGCAATGGCTCCGAGCACCTGCCCGGCCATCATGAGCAAGAAGGCCCCGGTCGGCACTTCACCCATGTGCGTGCGGATCGACTCCATGTCGGCTGGATCCATCCCCGCAGGAGGCGGGTAGTTCGCGTGGCTCACCCCGTCGCCCAGCATCACGCATACCACGAAGGCCAATACGGCGAGCACGCCGATCCCGATGTTCTTCCACATGGTGTTCGATCGTTGATCCATCCACAAAGTTGATCTTCCACGGGCGATCGTAACCTCCATTGTTGAAGATGGGTCCAAGGCCGGGCACCTGTGCGGCAGATCAGACTCGCGGGTTCCGTCAGGCCGAATGCGCATATTCACGCTCCTTTTCACCACCTACCATGACCGATCGGATCCTCCTGCTGGCCGCTACGTTCTCCGTAGCCGCCCCACTCTTCGCCCAGAAGGCCCATACCTACACCAGCGTTCCCGGTGATCCCATGGAAACACGCATCTACACGCTGGACAACGGCCTACAGGTATGGCTGAGCCGCAATACCGATGCCCCGCGCGTCCAGACCAACATCGCCGTACGCGCAGGCAGCAAGAATGACCCGGCCGATGCCACAGGGCTTGCACACTACCTGGAGCACATGCTCTTCAAAGGCACATCGCGCATTGCCACCTCCGATTGGGCCAAGGAAAGCGCGGTGCTCAACCAGATCAGCGACCAGTACGAACTGCGCCGAACCACCACGGATGAAAGCAAGCGCGAGGCCATCTACCACGCCATCGACAGCCTGAGCACCGTGGCCGCCTCACTGGCCGTGCCCAATGAATACGACAAGATGATCAAGAGCATCGGTGCGCGCGGCACCAATGCCTATACCAGTACCGAACGCACCGTCTACATCAATGACGTGCCGAGCGACGAACTGGAAAAGTGGATGATGATCGAGAGTGAACGCATGCAGGAATGCGTGCTCCGCCTTTTTCACACGGAGCTCGAAACGGTGTACGAAGAATTCAATCGCGGACAGGACAACGATGGCCGCAAGGCCTACGCCAAGATGAACGAGCTGCTGTACCCGAACCACCCGTACGGTACACAGACCACCATCGGCACGGGCGAACACCTGAAGAACCCCAGCATGGTGAAGATCCATGAATTCTTCAACACCTGGTACCGGCCCAACAACATGGCCGTGATCCTCGCCGGTGATATCGACTACGACAAAACGGTGGCCCTGGTGGACAAACACTTCGGCAAATGGACGCGCAAGGATGTGCCGGGCTTCACCTTCAAGCCGGAAGACCCCATCGTTTCGCCCATCACCGCGGAGGTCTTCGGCCCTGACCGCGAGTGGGTGAGCCTTGCCTGGCGCTTCAATGGGACGAAGAGCGAGGACCCGCTCTTCCTGGAGCTTATCGCCGGCATCCTCAGCAATGGCAAGGCGGGGCTTATCGACCTGAACCTGCTGCAGGAGCAGAAGGTGCTCGGTGCCAGCGCCTCTGCGGGCGAACAGACTGACTACAGCGATCTCGGTATGCGTGTGCAACCACGCGAAGGGCAGACGCTCGAAGAGGCCCGCGACCTGGTCCTCGGCCAGATCGAAGCGCTCAAGCGAGGCGCGTTCGACGACTGGCTGATACAGGCCGTGGTGAACGACAACAAGCAGCAGCAGATCCGCATCTGGAACGAGAACAACAGCCTGCGCGCCTCCGCCATGACAGAAGCCTTCATCCTGCGCAAGGACTGGAAGAACATGGTGGACCAGTACGACCGCATGGGGCGCATCACCAAGGACCAGGTGGTCGCCTTCGCACAGAAATGGCTCAACGCCAACTACGTCTGTGTCTTCAAACGCACCGGGGAGAACAAGGACGCCTACCACGTGACCAAGCCCAAGATAACCGCCATCGACATCAAGCGCGATGGCAAGAGCGAATGGCGCGCGAACTGGGAGAAAACCCCCAGTGCAACGATGACACCGGAGTTCGTGGACTTCAAGACCGCCATCGCACGCAAGCCGCTCGGCAACGGAGTGGATGTCGCCTGCGTGAAGAACCCCACGAACGACCTGTTCAGCCTGCGGTACATCCTGGAGATGGGCACCAACCATGACCGCGAACTGCGCATCGCCATCGAATACCTGGACTACCTGGGCACATCGAAGTACAGCCCCGCGGACCTGAAGAAGGAATTATTCAAACTCGGGCTCTCCATTGATGTCTTCGCCGGAGAGGACCGGGCATACGTCACCCTCAGCGGTCTTGAAAAAAACCTCGTTCAAGGGATCGAATTGCTCGAACACGTACTCGCGGACGCACAGCCGAACGAGGCCGCCCTGCCCGCGCTGGTGGCGGACATCCGGAAAAGCCGACAGGACCAATTGAAGAACAAGGGTTCCCTGCTCAATGGCGGCCTGCTCAGCTATGCCCGGTACGGACCCGTTTCCGCCGTCAATGACATCCTGAGCAACGAACAGCTCACGGCCCTCCAGCCCCAGGCCCTCACGGACCGTATCCATGCCCTCACCAGCTACAAGCACAAGGTCTTCTATTATGGGAAGAAAGGGGCTGACGAGATCGCCGCGCTGATGAAGGCCCACCATAAGATACCGACTGTACTGAAGGACTATCCGCCCGAGCGCACGTACCCGGAACTGCCCACCACCGCGAACAGTGTACTCTTCGCCGAGTACGATATGGTGCAGACCGAGATGGTGCTCACCAGCAAAGCGGGACCGTTCGACGTGGGGAAACTCCCCTACGCTTCACTGTTCAACGAGTACTTCGGCAGCGGGCTCAGCAGCATCGTCTTCCAGGAGATCCGCGAAGCCAAGGCCCTGGCCTACGGCGCGAGCGCCAGCTTCACAAGCCCCGGCAAAAAGGAGGATGCCCACTACGTCCGAGCCTTCATCGGCACACAAGCGGACAAGCTGCCCGAGGCGATCGATGCCATGCTGAAACTGATGAACGACATGCCCATGGCCGAGGCCCAGTTCGAAGGTGCCAAGACCGCCGCCCTCAAGGTGATCGCCAGCACGCGCATTACCAAGGAGAACATCTACTGGCAATGGGACGCCGCCCAACGCCGCGGCCTGGACCACGACGTGCGCAAGGTGAACTACGAGAAGATACCCACCATCACCCTACAGGACATGAAGGCCTTCTTCGACAAGGAGATCAAGGGACGCCCGTACACCTATTGCGTGATCGGCAAAGAGAGCGGCATGGACATGAAGGCGTTGGAAAAACTGGGACCCGTGCGCACCCTCACCAAGAAGGAGCTGTTCGGATACGAGGAGGAAAAGTAGCGAGTGGTAAGTGGTGAGTGGCGAGTGCTGCCTCCGACCAGCACTCTCCACTCACCGCTCGCTACTCACCACTCGGGCCCATGAGATCATGCGTTTTCTCCATAGACGTCGAGGACTGGTTCCATATCCTTGATCTGCCCAGCACGCCGAAGCTCGAGGAGTGGTCAGCGTTGCAGAGCGACGTGGCGAAGAACACCCGCCGGATGCTCGCTATTTTCCGGCAGCATGACGTGCGGTGTACGCTCTTCTTCCTCGGCTGGGTGGCCGAACGCTGGCCCGGGCTGGTGAAGGAGGCCGCGGCCGATGGGCACGAGATCGCCAGCCATGGATATGCCCACGAACTGGTATATACGATAAGTGAACAGGCCTTCTTCGACGATATCCGTAAGGCCAAGGACCTTATCGAGCAGGCGTCAGGCGTACAGGTGAAAGGATACCGATGTCCCGGTTTCAGCGTGACGGAAGGAATGCCCTGGTTCTTCGATCGCGTGCGCGAGGCAGGCTACCTGTATGACAGCAGCGTTTGGCCAGGCAGCCGCGGCCATGGAGGGCTTCCGGGAGCGATGGAGTTGCCACACATCATCACCACCAAGCACGGCGACCTTACGGAATTCCCCATTTCCCTGGTGCGCACCCTCCGGCGGCAGATGTACTTCTTCGGTGGCGGATACCTGCGCTTCTTCCCCTACCCCCTCATCAAACGCAAAGTGGAACAGGTGCTCGCCGAGGATCGGGCAGTGGTCTTCTACCTGCATCCGCGGGAGATCGACCCCCAGCAGCCACGCTTGCCCATGGGCGCCAAACGCCGCTTCATGACCTATGTGGGCCTGCGCACCACCGAAGACAAAATGCACACGCTCTTCCGCGACTTCACCTTCACCACGTTCGCGGATCTCCTGCAGGCACCAACGGCCCATCGGGGCGGCCCGGCCGGGATTTGACCGCACCACCGATAACGGAACAGGTGCTCGTGACGGAACGCATTGCGCGCATCTTTGGCGCTCACGATCGCACGAACACACCATGTCCTCCATCTCCAGCAACAAGGCCCCTGAGCCCGTTGGCCACTATCCGCATGCGCGCCGCGTGGGCGATCTCCTCTTCCTCAGCGGAGTCGGTCCACGGGAGCGGGGCACAAAGAAGATACCGGGAGTCGAGTTGGATGAAGCGGGAAAGATCCTCCACTACGACATCGAAACGCAGGTCCGAAGCGTGTTCCAGAACGTGCGCTGGATCCTGGAGGACAGCGGTAGCAGCTGGGAGAAGATCGTGGACGTAACGGTATACCTCACCAATATGAAGGATGATTTTCCAGCCTACAACCGGCTGTGGAAAGAGCACTTCGAGAAGGACCCTCCGTGCCGGACCACACTGGAGATCAACTGCCTGCCGACCCCGATCGCCATCGAGTTGAAGGTGGTGGCCACCATGTGACGCATGCGTCCGTGGACCCCACTGCTTCTTCGGATCCGACGCGCTGGTGCGCTGTCCATGCTGTCGATCGCGCTCACGGCCTGCCCGAGCCGACGCATCGTGGACCCGGGCTTCTTCGACCCTGAACAAAGCCAACGCGCGGGCGTGCTGCACCTGCATTGCACATGGACAGAGCCGTATTGTGGCGGTGCGGAACCGGACCCCGAACAACTTCCCCGTCCAACGCCGTGGCGAACGACCTTCTTTGTCCGCGCCGCCAGCCCGGATAGTACCGGCCGCACAGCCTTCAACGATCCGGATGCGCCGCTAGTGGACTCGGTGGTGACCGATGCCGATGGGCAGGGAACCATCACGCTTCCCACAGGCGACTATCTGCTCATCGACCGCGACCGCGTGGACCGTGTTCGACATGACCAGCTTCTGCGGGATCACGCAAAATCCTCAGCGTCGAACGACGCGGCCGATCCGGACTGCTTGCGGCGATGGCTGCTCGGACCTTTCCAAGTGATCCGCATCACGCCCGATGACACCCTCAGCCTCCGCGTCGATGAGCACGGAAATTGCCCGTGGTACAGCACGCCGTGTGTCAGCTACCATGGGCCGCTGCCGCCCTGATGGTCACTTGACCATCATTTCACGCATGTACTTCTGGCCCTTGTACGAACGGATCTGGTCGAGCCCCTCGGTGAACGCCTTGCGCTTGTCCGCCCCGCCCATCGCATTCACCACCTCCTTCTCGATCGCATCCCACTTCGCATCGCGCGCGGCATCGATATCATAGAACCCCATGCCAGCGTGCTCCACCAGGAGCATCACGTCGTAGTCGCCTTCGTTCGAGGTGGTTCCGGCCAGCACCTTGTATGACCTGATCAGCCCCTGCTCCTGCGCCTTGCGCATTACCGGCAGGTAGAACGTGTTCAACCGTTGAAGGTAATCTTCCTGCGCATGGGCGGTGGTCTGTACCATGCGGACCTCCCACACGGAACCCTTTGTGATCGGAGCATCGCTTTGGGCCAGCGTGGTGCGCAAGCCAATGAAAAGGAGACCAGAAAGCAGATTGATGATGCGCGGCATGGTGATGGTTTTGTTTCTTCTCCAGCGAAAGCCGGGGTGGTCCGAAGATAGCCGACGCTCCTTTGCTGATCCCACCGTGGCCCGTGAACAGATGGACACGCAAGGG
>JANOPI010000578.1:0-7712 GCA_031421755.1 Flavobacteriales bacterium
GCACTATACAACGACCACCAGATCTTCGAGCGCTACCACCGCATCCGGCTGAAGGAGGGATTCCGCAAGAACTCGCAAGCGCAGACGCTGAAGGAGCTGACGCAACTGAAACCCGGCGACCTGGTGGTACACATCGACCACGGTGTGGGCGTGTTCAGCGGACTGGAGAAGATCGACGCGGGCGGCAGTTTGCAGGAAGCGATCCGGTTGATCTACCGCGACAACGACATCCTCTACGTGGGCATCCACAGTTTGCACCGCGTGAGCAAGTACAGCGGCGAGGAAGGCGGCGCGGCACCGAACGTGAGCAAATTGGGTAGTCCGGCGTGGAGGAACCTGAAGGAGAAAACGAAGGCGAAGGTGAAGGCGCTGGCCTTCGACCTGATCAAGCTCTACGCACAACGCAAGAGCAAGCCGGGCTTCGCGTTCCAGCCAGACAACTACCTGCAGCACGAGTTGGAGGCGAGCTTCATCTACGAAGACACGCCCGACCAGCTCAAGGCAACGCAGGATGTGAAGCGCGACATGGAAAAGGCCACGCCGATGGATCGACTGGTCTGCGGCGATGTGGGCTTCGGCAAGACGGAAGTCGCGATACGCGCTGCGTTCAAATCGGTCTGCGACAGCAAGCAGGTGGCGGTGCTTGTGCCCACGACGATCCTCGCGCTGCAACACGCGAAGAGCTTCAAGGCACGGATGAAGGACCTGCCCGTGCGCGTGGACTACATCAACCGCTTCCGCAGTAGCGCCGACCAGACACAGATACTGAAAGACCTCAAGGAAGGGAAGATCGACATCATCATCGGCACGCACCGGCTGGTGAGCAAGGACGTGGTGTACAAGGACCTCGGCCTGTTGATCATAGACGAAGAGCAGAAGTTCGGGGTGAACGTGAAGGACAAGTTGAAGACGTTGCGCGCCACAGTGGACACGCTCACGCTCACCGCCACCCCGATCCCGCGCACGTTGCAGTTCAGCCTGATGGGCGCGCGCGACCTGAGCATCATCAGCACGCCGCCGCCGAACCGCTATCCGGTGAGCACCATGCTGCAACCGTACGATGAAGTGACGATCCGTGGTGCGATCGAATACGAGCTATCGCGCGGTGGCCAGGTGTACTTCCTGCACGACAAGGTGAAGAACATCGAGTTCATCGCGGGCATGATCCGCAAGCTGGTGCCCGGCGCGCGCGTGGGTGTTGGCCATGGTCAACTCGAAGGTCACAAGCTCGAAGAAGTGATGCTCGACTTCATTGAAGGCAACACCGACGTGCTGGTGTGTACCACCATCGTGGAGAACGGCCTCGACATTCCGAACGCGAACACCATCATCGTCAACGAAGCGCAGAACTTCGGCCTCAGCGATCTGCACCAGTTGCGTGGCCGTGTGGGACGGAGCAACAAGAAAGCGTACTGCTACCTGCTCGCGCCAAGTCCGCATTTGCTGCCTGACCTGTCGCGCAAGCGCCTGCAAGCTATCGAGCAGTTCAGCGACCTCGGCAGTGGCATCCACATCGCGATGAAGGACCTGGACATCCGTGGCGCGGGCGACCTGCTCGGTGCGGAACAGAGCGGCTTCATCAACGGCATCGGCTTCGAGACCTACCACAAGATCCTGGAAGAAGCGGTGCGCGAACTGAAGAGTGAACACTTCGCAGAGCTTTTCGAGGACCGCCAGCTCGCACGCGGTGGCACGCGCGACCAGAGCGACGACTGCATCATCGAGACCGATCTGACGATGCTGATCCCCAACAGCTACGTGAGCGAAACCGCCGAACGCCTGGCGCTCTACCGCAAGCTCGACGACATCAAGGACGAACCGGAACTACAGAAGTTCACGACCGAGGTCACGGACCGTTTCGGACCGATACCACAGCAGGTGGTGGAACTGATGGAAGCGATCCGCCTGCGTTGGCTGGGCCAGCAGATGGGCCTTGAAAAGATGGTGCTGAAGAAGGGCACGCTCATCGGCACCTTCATCGCGGACCAGAAACACTCGTTCTTCGGGAGCGATACGTTCAATTCGGTGCTACGCGCTGTGCAGGCCCAGCCGAGGAAGTTCAAGGTGTATGAGAAGGGTGGGACCTTGCGCGTGAGCGTGCAGGATGTGAAGAACGTGCAGCAGGCGAAGGTGGCGTTGGAGGGGGTTGTGGGTGCGGTGACATGAGAGGCTATCTTCGCAATAACATGGCCAAGAAGAAGGACAAGATCGTCAATGCGTCAGCGGCGCGGGTGCGTGTTGCGCCCAAGCGCCGCGCCGCCAAGCCGCTAGGAGCGACCAAAGCCACAGCGAAGCGCTCGGCCCACAGACCGCTACCCCCGAAAAAGGGCTTCGACGCCATGAAGTGGTGCGGTGTGCTTCCAGAACTTGCTGGCGACTCCCTTGCAATCCAACGCCAGATGCGAGATGAATGGTAAGCGGGTAGTGGTCGATTCCAGCGTATTGGTGGATCTGGCCGCTGGTGATAAGGGCGTGGCGATGGAGCTGAACGGCTTGGATGTCTGCATTTCGATCATATCGGCGATCGAATTCCTTACTTGGCCGAAACTCACGGACGCGTCGCTCCCGATCGCCCGCACGCTGCTGGACCAATACGCTACGGAGAACATCGGTGACAGCATCAGGGATGAGGCGGCCATGATCAAGCGGACCTTCAAACTCAAGCTGCCCGACGCGGTCATAGCTGCAACCGCGAAGCATCTGAACGCTCCGCTGATAACGCGCGACAGGGACTTCAAAGCGGTCGCTCACCTCATCGAGGTGCGGATGGTCTGATACCCTCTCACGGATCCATCACCTTTCACCGAGCAGAAGCACGGCTTCTTCCAGAGCGAGACATTCACAGCGCTTCTGCATGCGGTGCAACGGCAGCCGCGCAAATTCAGGGTGTACGAGAAGGGCGGAGCGCTGCGCGTGAGCGTGCAGGATGTGAAGAACCCCGGCTCAAGGCCGGGGCAGGCCGTGCAGCAGGCGAAGGTGGCGTTGGAGAGTGTGGTGGGGGTGGCAGCATGACAACACACAGCGTCTGGCATTCTTGCTCCGTCCTGTCATCGTAGCTTCACCTTCAACCTGGAACTCATGCGCAAACTCATACTCGCTACGATCCTGCTCAGCACCGCGCTGAACGCCCAAACCACTTTCGCTCCCCTCGGGGCCAAATGGACTTACAAGCAAGGAACCATTTTCTCGCCGGATACGAACCTCGCTGTGCTTGAGGTGATCAACGACACCTTCATCCAAGGTCGAACGTGCAGCAAGCTCCAGATCAACCAAGGTTGGTTCGGCTGTCATGAATTCGTCCAGTTCCTTTCCCAGTCGAATGATTCAATGTTCTATTTCGATCCCACCTCAAATGAATTCCATCTGCTGTTCCGATGGGATGCCGTGGTCGGTGAAAATTGGTCAACTCCGGTACAACAATCGGGGTTCTTGGACACGCTCGATTGGTCGGTGATCGACACGGGCCAAACTACGATCGATGGACTCTGGCTGCGGACGCTCCAGATCAACGTGGTTCCGAGACAGGGGACGATATATGGCTATGGAGGCACGGTCATCGAGCGTCTCGGAGGATTGTGGACACCATTCACATGGATACTGGGCTTCTGCGATGGCGAGACCTTCCTCGAGCTGCGCTGCTATGAGGACCCCGACATCTCTTGGCTGAACCCGCAGTTCGAGCAATGCGACCTGATCACCGGGGTACCCGATGCATTCGTGAGTTCAGAGCTCATGGTCTCGCCCACCGTCATCGACCGAGGCGAAACCATCAGCATCACTTCAACAGAACCGCTGGCCATCGAACTGCTTGATGCGACCGGTCGCATTGCCCAACGCGCTCGGACGAGCGCCACAATCTCCATCGACCAGCCCGGTTTCTACTTCATCCGTGGCGTCGTCGGTTCACGAGCCATCAGCACCCGGCGAGTGTTGGTGCGTTAAGGCCGATAGCTTCGCCACGTGACCCCACTGCGCGAAGAACAGCACATCGACCTTAAATTCTTGGAAGGCCCGCGCTCTCGCTGGCGCGAGTTCAGGAGCGTCCTCAGCATCGTCCGGGAATTCATCTACGGCTTCCGCAAGCTCCACTTCGTCGGTCCCTGCGTCACCTTTTTCGGCAGCGCACGCTTCAAGGAAGACCATCCGTACTACGTGGCGACGCGTGAACTGGCGCAACGCATCGGGCGTGTGGGCTTCACCATCATGACCGGCGGCGGTCCGGGCCTGATGGAAGCCGCGAACCGCGGTGCGCATGATGTGGGTGCCCGCAGTATCGGCTGCAACATCGTGCTGCCGCATGAGCAATATGCCAATCCTTACTTGGATATCAGCCTCACCTTCGAGCGCTTCTTCGTGCGCAAGGTGCTCCTTTTGAAGTACAGCATGTGCTTCGTGGTGATGCCCGGTGGGGCGGGAACGCTGGATGAGCTCTTCGAAACGATCACGCTCATCCAGACGGGCAAGGTCAGGAACTTCCCGATACTGCTCTACGGGAAGGACTATTGGAAACCGATGCTCGAACAGATCGACAAGATGATCGCGGAGGGCACGATCGGCCAGAAGGAATTGGAGTTCGTGTTCGTTGCCGACAGCGTGGAAGAAGCCACAACGCTGCTGCAGGAACGATTGGTGGTGATGTGGCAGCGAGCCCAAAAACGCAAGGATGCACCGAAGTGGTGGTTCTTGGAGGATCGTCCCAAGGAACAGGGGGGCGATCGTTAAGCCATCGTGAAGACTGAGCTCTATCGCCTAACGGATCCATAACGCAGGAACAAGGCGGGGGTAAGGCATGAAGCGGACGTTTGCAGCGCCAAACGCTACCGCCATGTGCCGCTCCCTGTTCTTTATCGTTACGCTGTTGTCCGCTTTCGTCGCGCAAGCGCAGAAAGGCACGATCACCGGCATAGTTACCACGTTCGAGAACGGCAAAGCGGAACCACAGCCCTTCGCAAGCGTGGTCATCAAGGGCACCACCACGGGTGCCAGCACGGACCTGGACGGCAAGTACTTTTTCAAGGTGGAACCCGGCAACTATACCGTGGTGACCACGATGGTGGGCTTCCCTGCTGTGGAAAAAGCGGTGAGCGTAATGGCTGGCCAAACGGTGACTGTGGACCTGCAACTCATCGGGGATGCCCAAGAGATGAAGGCCGTGGAAGTGGTGAAGGAGAAACGCACGGATACTGAGACCGCGGTGCTGATGGAAACGCGCAAGAGCGACCAGGTGGTGAACGGCTTGGGCCGCCAGCAGATCGCCAAGAGTCAGGACCGCACCGCGGGTGATGTGGTGAAGCGGATCCCAGGAGTCACGATCGTCGGCGACCGCTTCATCATGGTGCGCGGCTTGGCCGATCGCTACAACACGGTATTGCTGAACGACGTGGCGGCCCCGAGCATGGAGGCCGACAAGCGCGCGTTCAGCTTCGACCTGATCCCGAGCGCGGCATTGGACCGCATCCTCATCTACAAGAGCGGTGCTCCAGAATTGCCGGGAGATTTCGCCGGTGGCACGATCAAGATCGGCACCCTCAGCGTACCGGAGAAGAACGAAACGCGTTTCACGCTGTCCAGTTCGATCCGTCCGGGCACCACGTTCCAGGATTTCCGGCAGGACCAGCAGAGCAGCACCGACGCGCTCGGCTTCGATGATGGTTCGCGCTTGATGCCGTCCAGTTTCCCGGAAAGTCTCATCGGTGCCAACACCACCAAGGCGCAAAGCGCTGGCCGTTCGCTGAGCAACAACTGGGCAAGCAGCTTGAGCACAGCGATGCCCGATGGTCGCCTCGGCCTGTTCATCGCGCGGCGCTTCGGCAAGGAGGGCGGCTCGAACACCTACGGCAACCTCACGTCCATCGACTACGCGAATACCCGCCTGCGCTACGAGGCGAAGAACTACAACTACAACGCATACGACGCCACGCTTGGCCGCAGCGACACGATCTACAGTTACAACGACGAGGAGAACATCCAGAGCTCACGCGTGACCGTGATGCACAATTGGACGGCGATGCTCGGCAAACACAGCAAGCTCGAATTCCGCAACCTGTTCAACCAGCTTGGCGATAACCAGACGACCTTCCGCACCGGGCGCGACCTCGAAGGCGGCAACGAACTGCGCAACTACGCGTTCCGCTACCGCCAGCGGGCGATCTACAGCGGTCAACTGCACGGCTCGCACGACCTGGGCGAGAAAAGCGAACTGCAGTGGACGCTCGGCTACGGCAAGGCCATCAGCAAGGAGCCTGACTTCCGCCGCATCAGCACGCGCCGGGACCTCAATAGCAGTGATGCGCAGACCGCCTTCGCCGCCTACATCCCGCTCAGTGCCGATCCATTCAACGCGGGCCGTTCCTTCAGCGATCTGAACGAGGACGTGTACACCGCGCGTGCCGACTATGAGCGTACAATAAGCGAGAGTGATGAGAAGTGGAGCGTGAAGCTGCGCGGCGGGTTCTACTCCGAGTACAAGCAGCGCGACTTCAGCATGCGCTGGCTCTCGTACACCAAGAGCAACGGATTCGACAACACGCTGGTATTCCAGCCGCTCACGGACATCTTCAGCGCGTCCAACATCAACGCGCAGAACGGCTTCGAACTGGACGAGGGAACGAATGCCAGCGACAAGTACGATGCGAGCAATACACTGCTGGCGGGATACCTTGGCGGTACGGCGGTGCATGCCCGTCGTTGGACGATCAGCGGCGGTGCGCGTATGGAATACAACCGCCAAGTGCTGAACAGCGCGCGGTACAGCGGCAAGAAGGTGACGGTGGACAATACTGTTATCGCGGTCCTGCCATCGGCGAACGTGAGCCTGGCCATCAGCGAGAAGCAGAAAGTGCGCGCGGCGTACAGCAACACCGTGAACCGTCCGGAGTTCCGCGAGCTGGCACCGTTCGCCTACTATGACTTCACCTTCAACAACATCCTCGCGGGGAACGACTCGTTGAAGACGGCCTTCATCCACAACGTGGAAGCGCGCTGGGAGCTGTATCCGAGCCTGAACGAGATCATCAGCTTCGGTGTGTTCTACAAGCGCTTCAACAACCCGATCGAGATGTACTTCGTGCCGGGTGCCGGAAGCGGTGGCACACGCAACTTCACCTTCGACAACGCCCTGAGCGCGCAGAGCCTTGGGGCGGAAGTGGAAGTGCGCCGTTCGCTCAATGGCATATTCAAGAAAGGTCTACTAAGCCGCTTGGGCGCACAGTTCAACGCGGCGTACATCGAAACATCGGTGGACCTCGGCAAGCAGGCCGTGGGCCAGAGCACCGAGCGCCCGCTCATGGGCCAAAGCCCGTACGTGGTCAACGCCGGCCTGTACTACACGGACACGGCGAGCAAGTTCCAGTGCAACGTGCTTTACAACGTGATCGGACCGCGCCTTTTCGCTGCGGGCACCTTCGGCACACCGGACATTTACGAGATGCCGCGCAACGTGGTGGACATCACCCTCAGCAAGAGTTTGGGCAAGCACTTCGATGTGAAACTGAGCGCACAGGACATCCTGAACCAACGTACGTTCCTGATCCAGGACAGCAACGAGAACGGGCAGTTGGAAAGCACCGATGAAGAAGTGATGGGCTACCGTCGCGGCAGCTACTTCACGGCCGGCGTGAGCTACCGCTTCTGACCGCACGGATCACCTCCAGGCCGCAGAAGCGATCGAGACACCCATCTGTGTCCATCCGCGTTCATCTGCGGTTGCTTCC
>JANOPI010000579.1:0-3797 GCA_031421755.1 Flavobacteriales bacterium
GCGGGCAAGCTCATCCCGCGTCAGGTTCGGTTCGGGCAGTTCTTGGCTAATGAAGTGGACGAACTTCCAGATCTCCAGCACGTTGCCCACCTCCACCTCGTAAGGTGGATACACCGGATTGGTACTGCACAGGAGCAGGGTGCCATTGTCCTTCAGTTTGTTGTACGCCACCTTGAACACGATGCCGTCATCCTTGGTGACTCGATGTAGGGCTGGCCGTCGCGGATCATCTGCCAGTTCTGCACGTACTCGCCCGTTACCCAAGAACCGTTGCCTACTGGCGGCATACTGTCGCCGCTGATCTGGAAGGTGCGGTACTTGCGGTCCCTCCCCAGGAACGGCATCTGGAAGGTGGGCAGCACGCTGATGTACTCCGGGTCAGCATAACCCAAAGCGTAACCCGCCCGCGCCTTCTCCGGCACCAGTTCGATGTTCTCTTCGTTGTCCCGGCTCACCGTGGTGGCCAGTACGCGCAGGCGCCTGCCGTCCATGTCCACGTCACCACCGCGTTCCAGGATCCCGAGCTGGCTCTCGCTCAATTGGTTCAAGTCGTGCTTCAGCAGCTTGTCCACGCTGATCTTGAAGTACGCGCTCACACGGATCAGCAGGTCCAGGTTGGGCTCGGCGCTGCCGTTCTCATAACCGCTCCAGCTCGACCGTTTCACCTCGAGGGCGATGGCGGTTTCCTCTTGGCTGCGGCCTCTGCGGCTGCGCAGCAATTTGATGTTGCCTCCGAATGTGGTGTTGCCTGCCATGGGTCCTTGGTATTAGCGTTCGTCCTGCTTGTATCCGATGAGTTGCCGAGGCTGTTCCGGCGTAGGTGTGAGCATTTCGCGGATGTGGTCGAAGAGGGTGCCGATGTCCTCATCGTGTGCAGCCACCTTCGCCTCGATGCGCTCGAGCTTGTGCAGGATGTCCTGGTGGGTAGCCAACAGTTCGCGCATGCGGGTGAAAACGCGGATGATCCGGATGTTCACTTGAATGGCCCGTTCACTGTTGAGCACACTACTGAGCATCGCGCCCCCCTGTTCGGTGAATACCATCGGCAATACCCTGGAACCGCCTCGTTCCGTAGCTGTTGCATCGTTTGAGGTGCCAAATTGGCACCTCAAACCCGCCAACTCCTTGGCCGTCAGTATGAACATGAAGTCTTCCGGGAATCGCTGGATGTTCCGTTTCGCCTGACGCTTCAGGTGCTTGGTTTCTACATCATAAAGCACGGCCAGGTCGCGGTCCAGCATCACCCGCTGGCCACGGAACAACAGGATTCGCCCCGTGATCTCCGGATCGGCCAGCACAGCCTCTGCCCTATTTCCAGCGCTGGTGCGCATGTGATCACTTGTTGACTATTTTACCGACAGTTCGATGACGGTTTCCGCGTCAAATGTATAGCCGACTTTGAATTTTCCAAATCCCGCCCTGCATGTTCCTCAATTGCCATAGCTGGTTCAGCTTCAAGCATGGGGTGATGAAACCCGAAGCGTTGCTGGAAGAAGCCGCGAAGGCCGGCGTGCGTACCCTCGCGCTTACGGACATCCATTGCTCGGCGGGTATCCCGGACTTCGTGCGCGACGCCAAACGCTTCGATGTGCGGTCCGTGGCGGGCATCGAGTTCCGGCAGGGGCCGAAGTTGCTCTACATCGGTATCGCCAAGAACAACGACGGCTTCCAGCGGCTGAACGAATTGCTCAGTCAGCACTTGCTGGATGATGAAGCGATCCCGCAACGGCCTCCCGAACTGCCGGATGTCTTCTTCATCTATCCCTTTCAAGGAGCACCGCAACAGCTTCGCCCCAACGAGCGCGTCGGTATCAAACCTTCGGACCTCACGCGCTTGCCCTTCAGCCCGTGGGCGATACGGCCGCAAGATCTGGTTGCGCTCTTGCCGGTGACCTTCCGCAGCAAGAAGGACTTCAACGTTCACCGCTTGTTGCGCACCGTGGCGAAGAACACCGTGGTGAGCCTGTTGCCACCGGAAGAACTCGCGCAGCCCGATGAATGCTTCCGCAGCGCAGAAGAAGCGCGCAGGATCTACCGCGACTTCCCCGTGCTGGTGGACAACGCCGAACGATTGCTGGAACACTGCTCCATCACCTTCGATGGCTCGGACAAAACGCGCGAGGTATTCGGTGAAAGTCGCGCGCACGACCGCGAGAAACTGCACGGCGATACGCTGGAAGGCCTACGCTACCGCTACCCCAACGCGTCGGCCACCGTGCTGGCGCGCATGCACCACGAACTGGACGTGATCGAGCGCATGGGCTTCATCAGCTACTTCCTGCTGAACCAGGACATCGTGCGCTTCGCCCGCAGCCGCGGTTTTTTCCATGTGGGAAGAGGCAGCGGCGCGAACAGCCTGGTGGCGTACTGCCTGGGCATCACCGATGTGGACCCGATCGAACTGGACCTCTACTTCGAGCGCTTCATCAGCACCGCGCGCAAGAAACCGCCCGACTTCGACATCGACTTCAGCTGGAAGGACCGCGATGAGGTGTACCGGTATGTTTTCAGCAAGTACAACCGCGATGGTGTCGGCAACATACATGCGGCGCAGATCGCCACGTACACCACCTTCCAATGGCGCGGCGCCATACGCGAACTGGGCAAGGCGGTGGGGCTTCCGCCAGAAGAGATCGATGCGCTTTCAGAAGGCGATCATGGTTACTACGGAAGAGGTAGGCCCAGCGCGCAGGCGAAGAGCGGCGACCTGGACAAGGTGGCGCAGGCCGTGATCCGCTACGGCAAACACCTGCTGGGCATGCCGCACCAACTGGGTATCCACGCGGGCGGCATCGTGATCACCGAAAGACCGGTAACGCACTACACCGCGCTGCACCGGCCGCCGAAGGGTTTCCCCGTTACGCAGATCAGCATGCTGGAATGCGAGGACATGGGCCTGCACAAGTTCGACCTGCTGAGCCAGCGCGGGCTGGGGCACATACGGGATGCTGTTGAGTTAGTGAATGAAAAATGTAGAATGAAGAATGAAGAATGTAAAACGGCGGAGTACGGAGCATCGTCGGAGGGCATTTTACATTCTTCATTTTACATTGATCATTCTACATTCCGCGAAGCGGTTGACATCCATGACATCGCTCGCTTCAAGGAAGATCCCGCGATCAAGGAGTTGATCCGTGTGGGCAACACGATCGGCTGTTTCTATGTGGAAAGCCCTGCGATGCGGATGCTGTTGAAGAAGTTGCAGGTGGACGACTACCTGGGGCTGGTGGCGGCGAGCAGCATCATACGGCCCGGCGTGGCGGAGAGCGGCATGATGCGCGAGTACCTGCTGCGCCACCACGATCCGGAGCGCCGCAAACTGGCACCGGCGAAATTGCTGGAGATCATGCCCGAGACCTATGGCGTGATGGTGTACCAGGAGGATGTGCTGCGCGTGGCCAGCCAGTACGCGGGCCTCGATCTGGATGAAGCGGATCAGGTGCGGCGCGGCATGAATATCCGCTACCGTGATCGGCCGGAATTCAAAGTGGTGGAGAAGAAATTCTTTGACAACTGCAAGGCGAGCGGCTATCCGATCGCTGAAACGCAAGAGATCTGGCGGCAGATCGAAAGCTTCGCCAGCTTCAGTTTTGCCAAGGGCCACAGCGCGAGCTACGCCGTTGAAAGCTACCAGAGCCTCTACCTGAAAGCGCACCACCCGCTGGAATTCCTCGTGGGCGTGGCCAACAACTTCGGCGGTTTCTACCACACGGAATTCTACCTGCACGAAGCGAAACGCGCGGGAGCGATCATCGAGGCGCCGTGCGTGAATACGAGCGAAGAACTCTGTTCTCTGC
>JANOPI010000580.1:0-5181 GCA_031421755.1 Flavobacteriales bacterium
CGCACCAGCACCAGTTGCGAATGGCCGCCGCTTACCGTGAGGTTCAGAAAGGGGAAGGAAGGGGCCGCCCGGTCATGTCCATCACGGATCAGGTGAGCGAGCACATGCGCCTGTATGTGGTCCACGGCCAGCAACGGAATGTTCAGCGCTTGCGCCATGGAACGCGCGAAACAGGCCCCTACGAGCAGCGCACCGATCAATCCCGGACCTTGGGTGAAGGCGATCCCATCCAGTTCGGTCTTGGAGATCGCCGCCTGTGCCAAAGCCTCACGCACCACTGGAACGATGTGCTCCTGATGGGCCCGGCTGGCCAGTTCCGGTACTACACCGCCCCATTTCGCATGAATGTCCTGTGAGGCTACCACGTTGCTGCGCACCTCGCCGTCCACGAGCACGGCCGCAGCGGTCTCGTCGCATGAACTTTCGATACCGAGGATAACAGGTGCGGAGGAGGGCACGGGGTGGCGGCTACTTTCGCGCGGTTGGTCCGAAGTTGGCTGGGGAAGGGCCGAAACTACAGGAACCTGAGCGGAGGCAAACCCATACGGAAGCGCTGGAGGCGGGTGGTGCGATGGATCATCATCACCACCGCTACCTTACTGTTCCTAGTAGCGGTGGTCGTCGTCCTGCTGCTGTATCCCGTTGTGCAGACCTGGATAGCCGGTATCGCCAGCCGGAAGCTCAGCGAAGAGCTGGGTATTACCGTGCGTATCGACCGGGTGGAACTCCGTCCCTTCGCCATGAACCGTTTGCACGGCGTTTTCATCGCCGATCTGAATGGCGACACCTTGATCGCTGTGGATGAATTGCGTATCCGAGGGCTGAAACTCAACACCAGCGAGCACCACATCCGCTTGCGCCGCTTGGAATTGTATGATACACGCTTCAACCTCGCCACAGCCCATGGCGATACCCATAGCAACCTGACCAATGTTCTGGAGAAACTCGCCAGCGACGATACCACCGCTGGGGGAGCCGCCTGGTCCATCGCCTGCAACGAACTCGACGTCCAGCGCCTGCATTTCAGTTTCAACAACAACAACGTTGAGCCCCTGCCTTTCGGTGTGGACTTCGACCACATTGATGTGAATACGGCGGACGTGATCGGCCAGCATGTGCGCGTGGCGGGCGACTCGATCATGGTGGACCTGGAACGCATCAGCCTCAAGGACCGCAGCGGCCTGGTGCTTGAAGAACTCAGTGGCGCTACGCACGTGAGCCCACGGGGCATCCGCATCGCTGGTATGCGCATCAGAACACCGGGCACCGATCTGCGTGGCGATCTGCACTTCGAGTCCGACAGCTTCGCCGACTTCGATGACTTCGAGACCAAGGTGCGCATGCGGGTCCAACTGGACACCTCGCACCTGCAATTCGCTGATGTCGCACTCTTCGCCCCGGACCTGCAGGGCATGGATCTTCCGATCGACCTGAGCGGCAAGTTCCGCGGAACGGTGAGCGAGTTGAAAGGCCGCAACATGGCCATTGGCTTCGGCAACGGGTCCGAATTCCGTGGCAATGCGGAAATGACCGGTCTGCCCGACTTCGCCAACACCTTCATGATGATCGATGTGGAGCATTTCCATACCGACCCCCACGATCTGGCTCTCCTGCCCGTTCCGCCGTTCATTGAGAAGGGCCACCTGCAATTGCCCGTGGAGGTGCAGCGCCTCGGACCCGTCTCCTTTGAAGGCAATTTCACCGGTTTCCCGCGCGCATTCACTGCCTCTGGTCGCACCCTTACCCCGCTCGGGCCGGTCGTCACTGACCTTACCTATGAGCGGGACACTATCAGCAATGTGTTCGAGTTGCGTGGACGTGTGGCCACTACCGGCTTTGACCTGGGTAAGGTGATCGATGATCCCACCGTGGGCAACATCGCCCTCGATGTGAAAGTGCGCGGCAGCGGAAAAAGTTTGGCCACCATGACCGCCGAGCTCGAGGGGACGGTGCCCCAGTTGAATGTGCAGCGGCTGAATGTCGGTGGCATCGCCCTCAAAGGCCGCTTGGAGAAGAACCTCTTCAACGGAGTTCTGCATTGCGATGACCCGAACCTGAAAATGGACTTCGACGGCCTGGCCGATCTGCGGGGCAAATGGCCCAAAGTGGATTTTACCGCGGATATCCAGCACCTCGACCCACGCTCCTTCGACCTCATCGGCGGGCAAGGGTTCAGCGCGATCGCCATGCGGGTGGAAGCCCAAGGTGAATTCGCCCCGGACAGCCTGAAAGGGCATATCGAGTTGAGGGAGGTGAGCTATTGCCAGGATTCGGTGGATCTGGAACTTGGCGACATCGCCCTCACCAGCGGCCGCGAGAACGGGTCGCCGGTGCTCATCCTGCGCAGCACGATGGCGGATGCGGATATCCGTGGTCCGTTCTTCCCCACACGGTTGCCGGTTGCCGTGAAGAGCGTACTCTACAGCGTTTTCCCCGCTTTGCAGGAAGAAGTATCCTACTCCCAGGAGGACCAACGCTTCTCCTTCGAGGCCACCATCAAACGTGCTCAGCCGGTCCTGGATCTTGTAGTGCCGGGCCTCCGCATCGACAGCGGCGCAACGGCCAGCGGCTACTTCGACAGCCGCACCTTCGACATCGGCCTCAACGCCATGTTGCCCTCGATCAGCTTCGGTGCGCTCAGTGGCGATTCCGTGGAGGTGATCCTGGACAAGACCCTTGATGTGCTCGCTTTCCGCTTCCGCAGCGCGCGACAAGGTGTCGGTGACGGGACCTTCATCAGCGGTATCGAACTCATCGGAAAAGCCTACCAGGACGAAGTGCAATTGCGTGCGGGTTGGAACGGCAGCAACAACGGCACCACCGGCGATCTGGACCTCGATGCGCTCGTGCTCAACGATCACAGCATTTCGATCGATCTGCGGCCCAGCACGCTCTTCTTCGGCCGGGGCAGCTGGGTGAACGACCGCACCGCGCACATCCTGGTCGATACCACAAGCATCCGTATCGACTCGCTCGAACTGAGGAACGAGAGCCAGTATGTCATGCTTGACGGCACGATCAGCGAGGACAAGGACACGCCGCTCCGGTTCGACCTGCGTGGCCTGAGGCTCGAGAACGCCAAGCCTTTCTATGAGGGGCCGGAAGTGCACGGGCTGCTCAGTGGAGAGGGCAAGGCCTACAGCCTGTATAATGCACCCTACCTGCTGAGTGAATTGCGCATCGACAGCTTGGCAATTGAGGAGAACGCGATCGGCGACCTGCGCTTTGGTGCCAGCTGGAACAATGCCGAGAACCAGATCGATATCGGTGGAGAGCTGGTGAGGGACACCACGCGGATGCTCGGCTTTACAGGGCTCTTGGCGCCCGGCAAGCAGGAAGAGCTGGATGTGGACCTGATCTTCGACCGTTTCGATCTGCTGGCCATCGAGCCGTTCTTGCCTGAAGCCATCAGTGACGTGCAAGGGCTCGTTACGGGCAAGGTGGACATCACCGGCAAACTGGCCACACCCCAGGCCAACGGTGAGGTCATGCTGAACAACGCGGGCATCCGCATCAACTACCTCAACACGAAGTACACCTTCACGCATCCGCTCATCATCCGCCCGGACCAGTTCGTGATGGATCTGGTTACGCTTTATGACGGACAGGGCGGCCATGCGAAGGCCAGGTCTTTCGCCCTGAACCACGAGTATTTCTCCCGATGGAACTTCGACGTGGCCGCCGATCTGGACAATCTTCTGGTGCTGAACACCACCTTCGATGACAATCAGCTGTTCTACGGCTCGGCCGTGGGCACAGGTGAGCTGAACGTGGAAGGCTACACGGAGAACCTCGGCATCACCGTGGATGCGCATACCGAAAAAGGGACCTCCCTGCATTTTCCGCTGGGGGCCAGCAACGATGTGGGCGGGCTCTCCTTCGTGCGTTTCGTGAAGCCCGGCGAAAACCTCGATTCGCTGCAGGCGCCCGTTGATCTCTCGGGGGTCCGCCTCGACATGAAGATCGGCGTTACGCCGGATGCCCGGTTCGAACTCATCTTCGATCCCACCGTTGGTGACATCATCAGTGGCCGTGGACGCGGGGACATTGCCATGACGGTGACGCCGAGCGGCGACTTCAGTATGAAAGGCGGTGTGGAGCTCTTGGAGGGTGACTACCTCTTTACCCTGCGCAACCTGGTGAACAAGAAGTTCACCGTGGATCCCGGCGGGCGGATCACCTGGTACGGCGATCCGTTCGATGCGCGCGTGGACATCAATGCCGTGTACAAGCTGCGCACCGCGCTCTACGACATCATGCCGCCAAGCGAACGCAGCGAGGCCTACCGGAAGCGCGTACCTGTGGAGGTGATCATGCGCCTGTCCGATAAGCTCATGCAGCCGGATATCGGCTTCGATGTCCGCTTGCCCAGCGTGGATGAAGGCGTGCGTACCCAGGTGAATACCGTGCTCAGCGACAAGGACAAATTGAACAAGCAGGTCTTCGCCTTGCTTGTGCTCAACAAGTTCGTTTCGGATGATATCAACCAATCCGGTGGTTTTGGCGAGGATGCCAGCGCGAGTGGTGCCACCACCATGGCCGAATTCGCCAGCAGCCAATTGAGCAACTGGTTGGGCAATGCGAGCGATGAGTTCGATCTCGGATTCAACTACCGGCCGGGCAACAGCATTTCCGCCCAAGAGGTGGAGGTCGCCGTGGGGAAGGCCTTCTTCAACAACCGCGTGCAGGTGAGCACGAACGTCGGCATAACAGGGGCCAGCCCGACCAACTCGCAGAGCGGCGCGCAGATCATCGGCGACTTCAACGTGGATTACCTCATCACGAACGATGGCAAGCTCCGAGCGAAAGCCTTCAGCCAGAGCAATGATCGCAACCTGAACCAGCTCAACCAGGCCCAGACCACGCAGGGGGCGGGTGTCGCCTACAGCCGCGAGTTCAACGTCGTTGGCTTCTGGCGCCGCTTCATGAACAGCTTCCGCAACGAGGCCAACAAGAGGCCTCTGGACGAGTAGCTCACACCGCTCGGTTCACTCCGCCCCCAACCCCAGCGAGTGCCCCAGCTTCAGCTTCTTGGTGAGCAGGTAGTGCCGGTTGTGCGCGTTGGCTTCGATCTCCAGCGCCACGTTCTCGGCGATCTCCAAGCCATAGCCGACCAGTCCTGTGCGTTTGCGCGGGTTGTTGGTCATGAGCTTCATCCGGCGCACGCCGAGGTCGAAAAGG
>JANOPI010000581.1:0-1925 GCA_031421755.1 Flavobacteriales bacterium
GTTCCTCGATGTTCATGTAGATGCCCGGGGGGAGCAAGTCCAGTTGTGCGCAGGCGTCCGTGAGTAGTCCGACGATGCCGATGGCGAAGAGCAAGGAATGATGGGGCCGCATTTTATCGAGGGACAGGTTGGGCGAGGCCAACCGTGCGGGATGAAGATAACCGCGCAATGCTTCTCTCACTGAGTTCGCGCAGGGTCACCGTCATCGGGACCCTGCGTTCGCTACTTTCACCACATGTCCGTTCGCACCAACCACTGGTGGGAAGGCGGCGTGTTCTTCTGCACTTTCACCTGTTTCCGTTGGTTGCCGATGATCGACCGCGTTTCCATGTACGATTGGATCAATGACTGGTTCAAGCGGCTGCACGCGGAAGGTGATCGACTGGTCGGCTATGTGATCATGCCGAACCATTTGCACATGCTCCTGCTCGTTCAAGAAGGGCGTTCCATCAACGGGATCCTGGCGGAAGGGAAGCGGTTCATGGCGTACGAGATCCGCAAACGGTTGATCGAAGGTTATCATCAGGACATGCTCACCATCATGGCCGACGGTGTTCGCTTTGGTGATGCAAGTCGTGGACAGCGCTACCGCGTATTCGAGACTTCTTCAGACATCAAGGAGTGCTGGACCGAGAAGTTCCTCCATCAAAAGCTGGACTACATCCACGCTAACCCCGTCAGTGGCAAATGGTCCTTGGTGGATGATCCGGCGAAGTACCCGTACTCAAGCGCGGGGTACTACATGCTGGGAGCCGAGCCGGCAGTGCCGCTGTTGCACATGGGAGAGTTGGTGTGAGGCAGGAGCCGCAGGGTCCGCTGAGTGCCGGAGGCATATGAAGGCGTGACCCTGCCTTGACATAAGGTTCACGTAGGGTCACCCAAACAAGGATGTGCGCTCAAGCAGGGTAGGGGACCCTGCGGCTACAATGTATATCCTTGTTTAGCCACCTCATGCTTCTCCTTATGCAATCTGAACATAGGCGTGATGTTACGGTCATCGTCAAACAGGAACTTGTTATAGAGCACAAATGCCTTGATGCTCTCTTCGCAGCTCAGTATGAACAGAGAGTTGGCCACTCCGCGATATCCACTCGCCCGTGTAAGGTTGGCACTGCGCAACAAGTCTTGAGCATTGGCAATGCACAGGTTTATTCCTTCGCGAAGTGCATTCGCGTCAAGTGCGTTGATGTCCTTAGTTGCCATAGGTTGTCACATTGTGTATTCAACCGATTCTGGCAAACACTTTTGTCAGAATCCCCCCATCCCTGCCCCCGCATGCACGGGAGCACCAGGGTTCAAGTGCGCATGCAACGCCGCTTCGTTCGGAATCAGCACCCTTCGCGCCTTCGAGCCTTCAAACCCACCGAGGATCCCCGCCGATTCCAACTGGTCCACGATGCGGCCCGCGCGGTTGTAGCCGAGCTTCAGTTTGCGTTGGATCAGTGAGGTACTGCCTTGCTGCGTTTGCACCACGATGCGGGCGGCTTCTTCGAACATGCTGTCGCGCTCGCCATCGTCGCCGTCGGCGCCGCCTTCGCCTTCTTCGGTCGGTACTTCGGGGAGGATCAATGCATCGGGGTAGCCGCGTTGGCCGCCGATGAATTCGGTGATCTTCTCCACTTCCGGCGTGTCAACGAAGGCGCACTGGATGCGGATCAGGTCGTTGCCGGTGCTCAAGAGCATGTCGCCGCGGCCGATCAGCTGGTCGGCACCGCCGCTATCGAGGATGGTGCGGCTGTCGATCTTGCTCGTAACGCGGAAGGCGATGCGCGCCGGGAAGTTGGCCTTGATGGTACCGGTGATGATATTCACGCTGGGGCGCTGCGTGGCGATGATGAGGTGGATGCCGATGGCGCGCGCGAGCTGGGCCAGGCGGGCGATGGGCGTTTCCACTTCGCGGCCGGCGGTCATGATCAGGTCGGCGA
>JANOPI010000582.1:0-4435 GCA_031421755.1 Flavobacteriales bacterium
GTATTGACTTATTCCCCGCTCGAAGGAGGTCCCCATGATCTCTCCTACCAACTGAACGGTAATCCAACGCTCACTCCCTCCGCTGGACGTATTCAATAGCCCTTCTGGTGCAGCGGTGGCCCCAGCCTCAGAAACAAGACCATATAGGTCGTGGTAGCCTTGGGGAATTCTTACAAAGCTCCCAACTTGGCCGATTCTATAGCTCTTTCCGCCGATGATCGAAATACCAGAAGAGACAGATGGTGACTGTCTTACGCTGAGCTTTGCTCCCGAAACGGCACCAACGTGACCTAAAAGTGTTGGTTGTGTCTTCATGCGGTCCTTGTTGCCAATTCTTCCGCTGCGCTTGGTTCCGGTGTGTACTGGGTGGATCCGGAGGATGCGAAAAAGCGTGCAAGCCGATCATAACTACCCAATTCGAAACGGCCATCCGATCCATTGCCTGCAGTCGTCCAATAGCTGTCGCGAACCGAATGCCAATCACGGGTTGGAGGATGGCCAGGGCGCCATGGCGCTGCGATTCCGTTAATTAGTGCTTGATCTGGCGAGTATACGCTCATGTTTGATCGACGCATCGCGATCTCTGCTGCATACACCTCGTCCACTAGATTCTTGAACTGAAAGGCAAACACACTTGCTGACGGATTTGCCGCCAAGCACTCATCGATGCGAGCTGAGATATGTGCGTCCGCAAATGAAAAGCCGGTAGCAATTAGCAAGGTATCCGGTGTCATTAAGAAGGCACGAAGCCGATCGAACAGCGCAGAATAGGGTGCTTTTTGGGTTTGGTCGTATTTAAGATGCTCCGGGAATACCAAATGGGTCGCCTCTCTTTGTCCGGCCCGAATCACTTCTCCCTTTGCATTGGTTGTCCAACCCAGCGAACCGTGGAGTTTCCACAATCGGGCCCAACGAGCGGGAAGGTCATTACTTGCTACAGAAGAGGGGTCGAAGAATGGTTCATTTGATCCCGAGAATCCGTCGAAATATGGAGTCTTAGATCGTTCTAGAGCCTGTTCAAATAGTAGGTCGTAGTTGGTAGTAAAGATTTCGACAGGGTGAGGTCGGTCTGTGCCGGTGACCCAAGCCACAAGTTCTGTATAGGGTGACGAGCCGGTCGGGAGGTCTTGATTCACGACCTTCCCAATCTCAGTGCAAACTGCATCTCCAAGTTCTTTGAATCCGGGACCGTTTAGCCCATGAACAGTTGCATCACCAATGACCCCTGCGAGACTACGAACTCGAGATAGAAGGATCTCGATGTTCGGATTTCCTAGCTCAGCTACGATGCTGTCGAGAGTTGTGCCGTACTTCTCGTTCAATGTCGAAAGAACGATCTTGGTCAAGCCCTCAACGGCCGGTATTAAGGGCGCGTCCGTACCAGGCATTTTTATGCCGACCGGTGCTCCAGCGCCAACTAGCAAACCGATGCGCTTTCTACCCTGGGCAACGATTTGGCGAAGGCTCGCCATGTACTGATCTGGATTGTGAACGTTCATTGCTTGGTAATCATGTTTCCGCGACTGACATGTTGAGTTCACCCACCCTCACCTTCCCCGTCATCAGCTCATGAAGCAGGGTGCGGAAGAGGTCTTGAAGTTGGGTGCATTTCTTCCCGGCAACTTCGAGCTTGTTGTCCAAGGCAACAAGCAGATCAGCGATGGCCGACTGTTCGTCCCGCTTAACAGGAACATACACAGGTATCTTTTCAAAGGCCCCCTTGCTAAGCATTGGCATCGTGCCGAATGTTGCGAAGCCTCGCCAGTAGCCTGCATGATGCAGTAGGAAGTAGTAGATGAACCGAGGGTCGTGCTCCTCGTTACAGACTATCGAGTTGATCTGCTGGTTCGTTGCGCTATGGAGCTTCGTGCTCATTCCAACCTTGCCAATTGTTGCGCCGATGCACACGCACAGCACAGCATCTGGAGGGAGCGGTCTGGTCACTGCGTAACCGGCCAACGAGATCTTCTTCTCCGAGTCTTTGACTTGGCGGCTGTTCCCAATGTCTGCCGGTGCGATGAAGTCCGCTTCTGCAGGAGCATAGTACTCTGGAACCTGTGTGCTTGGGGTCGTACCCGTAACAACGCGACCAAGATCACCGAGTGTCACCACCGCCCAACTCTCCGGCACCAACCCGATCTCGGTCTCCTTCTGGGCTTCGCCGCGCAGCCCCTCGGTGAAGAGCTTCTGCATCAGGGCCTGCTTCAGCTCGGTGGTGGTGCGGATCAGGCGCTCCTGCTGTTCGATGGCCTGTTGCACCGTGCTGAGCACCTGGGCGATGCCTTGCTGTTCACGGAATGGTGGCACCGGAACAACGAGGTCGCTCAGGATGGAACCATTGACCCCTTGTTTGAGGCTCGCGTACTTGTTGGAATTGACCTGCCCCCAGTAGGCTTCACTCTTGAAGAAGTGGCTCAAGAACTCAGGGTCCAGTTCTCTTCGCGTTCGCACTCGGATCAAGTATGAGGCAAAAACCGCGTTCGGCGGATCTTGGATCAAGTAGCTCTTACCAGTGGTTGCGCCGATACGCGCGAACACGATGTCACCCGATTGCAGAAGACAAGCCTTGATCTTGTCCTGTTCGGCATCACAATACGGTACGGTATCCCAATTGACACCTCGTTCAGTGATGTCTGTGATGCGCAAGAACTTGACTTGTCCTGTCTGCGCTGCGCTTGCAGTAAGGCCATACTGGGGCTTCTCGGCTACGTCCTTCAACTTGACGTGCTTCCAGTCCTGTGCAACTTCAGCAGTGGCTTCGGCAACGCTCATACTCCGATCTGCTTCAAGATCCGTTTCAGCGCCGCGTCCGTTTCCCGCGCTTCAGCTTCAATCGTCTCCAACTCCTGTACGATCACCGGGATGGGGCGGTAAGTAGCTGCATCACCAGTATGGATGTAGCGACTCGGCGAGAGGTTGTAATCGTTCTTCAATAGTTCCTCCAGCAGCACGATGCGGCTGAGCTTCTCATCTTCCTTCCACGCCCGGATCACTTCCGCGATGCGGTCAATGTGTGGTCGCGCGAGAAAGTTCTTCGGCTTGCCCTTCTCGAAGAGCGGGCTGGCGTTCACCAGCAGCACCTTGCCTTGGCGGGCCTTGGGCTTGGCCTTGCGCAGGAAGAGCACGATGCCCGGCGCGGTGGTGTTGTAGAAGAGGTTGTCCGGCAGGTAGAGCACGCTTTCTACCAGGTCGTTATCCACGAAGTACTTGCGCACCTCGCGCTCCTTGCTGTTGCCCTCGTTGCCGCTGCCGCGGCTGGCGGCGCCGGTATCCAGCACCACGGCGGCGCGGCCGGTCGGTTTCATGCTGGCGTGGATGTGCTGCGCCCAGCCCCAGTCCGCACTGGCTTTGCCCGGGAAACCCGCGCCGTTGGGGAAGCGGTCCAGCTCGTCGTTGGCATAGTCCGCCTCGGTGAACCAGTCCTGGTTCCACATGGGGTTGGCCACCACGCGGTCGAAGGTCTTCAGCCGCCCGCGCTCCCGGAACTTGGGGTTCTTGAAGGTGTCGCCGATCTCGATCTGGCCCTGCATGTCATGGATGATCATGTTCATGTTGGCCATGGCCCAGGTTTCGGCCACGTATTCCTGCCCGAAGAGCTGGAGCGGTGCGTACTGCGTGTTGCCTGCGGCGCGCATGCGGTCGTCCAGCGCGCTCTCGCACTTCACCAGCAGGCCGCCGCTGCCGCAGCAGGGGTCGTAGATCTCCATGCCGGGTTCGCACTCCAGCACGCGGGCCATGATCTCGCCCACCTCGCCGGGGGTGTAGAACTCGCCCGCGCTCTGCCCGCCGCCCTCGGCGAACTTGCGGATGAGGTACTCGTAGCTCTTGCCGATGATGTCGGCCTCCACATCCTTGAGCCCAAGGCGCTTGGTGCTGATGGCCTCGATGAGGTTGCTGAGGCGGTCGTCCGCCAGGTCGCGCTGCCCGTGCGTGGTGGCGTTGAAGTCCACACGGTCGATGATGCCCTGCAGCAGCGGGTTGGCCTTGGCCACATCGCGCAGGTGGGTGGTGAGCTGCTCGCCGATCTTGTCGCTGAGCTTGCGCACCACGCTCCACACGGGCTCATCGGGATCGGCCGGCACCAGCGGCAGGTAGAAGCGCACGAGCTTCTTGTCGGCCTTCACCAGCCGGAAGGCTTTCTCCCGCGAGCCCACCTCGGCGGCGATGCGGTCCAGCTCATCGTCGAACACATCGCACAGCCGCTTGGTGAAGATGAGCGGCAGGATATAGTCCTTGTACTTGGGTGCGTCCTTGGCACCCCGGATGGAGCAGGCGGCATCCCAGATCCAGGTTTCGAGGCTCTTGTCTTTCTCCGGCTTCAAGGTCTTAGGCTTCTTGGCCTTGGGCAAGGAGTTGGCGGAGCCATTGGCCTTTTGGTCCTTGGCCTTTGGTGGTCGGCCCCGGCCGCGAATAGGATATGGTACAGGTTCGTTCG
>JANOPI010000583.1:0-4873 GCA_031421755.1 Flavobacteriales bacterium
GCGGTTCAGCCCGCTTGGCGGTGGACCATGCGAAAGGCTTCAAGCTCTTCGAACCGCACACCATCGCGCACCTGGAAGCCGATGGTAATTGTACCTTGATCCACTTCACCGATGGATCGCGGTTCCTCGATACACGCACACTGAGGGTGTACGAGGACATGCTCGATCCGCTCCAATTCTTCCGCACGCACAGGTCCCATTTGGTGAACGTGGAACAACTCCGCGAATACCTGCGCGACGACGGACATTGGGCGGTGATGAAGGACGGCGCGCGCGTACCGATCGCGCGGGAGCGCGTGCAGGCCTTCGTTGAAGCAACGAGGGGTTGAGGAGCTGCTCCCGTTCACTCGATCGGAGCGACGATCCACAACATGGTTCTGGACCGTTATCGTACGCACCGGTAAATTGCCCTCAAACCCCTTGTGCCATGCCGTTACGCGCCTTGATCGTCGATGACGAGTCCGATGCCCGGGAGAACCTGCGCATCATGTTGGAGGACAATTGTCCGGAGATCGAGGTGGTGGCCCAGGCCGCCAGTGCGGAGCAGGCGCGAACACTGATCGACGACCGCAAACCGCAAGTCCTCTTCCTCGATATCAAGATGCCAGGGGAGGACGGCTTCTCGCTTTTGCGCTCCGTGCAGCACCTGGAATTGCCCGTTGTCTTCACCACCGCCTACGACGAGTACGCGTTGCAAGCCTTCAAACAGAACGCGCTGGACTACTTGGAGAAACCCCTCGATCCCGAAGAATTGAAGCGCGCGGTACGAAAACTCTCCAAGCTCAATAGTGACCCGGCCGCAAGCGCACAGCACGTGAGCGCGCTCGCGGCATTGATGAACGACCCCGCATCTCCGCTAAGCACCCGCGTGGCCGTCCCCAGCCGCGATGGGTTGGTGCTGATCAAACACGAGGACATCACACATCTTGAAGCAAGCGACAGCTATACAACGGTTTTCACCCGCGATGGCAAAAAGGTGATCAGCAGCAAGCACATCCGCGTGTTCGAAACCAACCTCGATGCCAAGAAGTTCTTCCGCGTACACAAGAGCTACATCATCAACCTGGAGCACCTCAAAGGCTTCAGCCGTGGAGAAGGAAACATGGCGATGCTCGACAATGGGGCATTGATCCCTGTAAGTCGCCGCAGGCTGCCGGACTTTCTGGGGATGATCAACACGTTTTGATGCGGGCATTGTTCCAGGGAAGGTCGTCAGGGCTGATGTTGGGCGTCTGTGCGTGGGGCTTTTCCTGTGCGCAACAGTTCGGTTTCACCCAATACACGCCCGAGGATGGCTTGGCACAGAGCCAGGTCCGGAGCATCACCCAGGACGCAGAAGGCTATCTCTGGTTCGGTACGCTCGGTGGCGCAAGCCGCTTTGATGGGCACACCTTCCAGAATTACGCCCTCCAAGAGGGCCTGCCGGATGCCCAGGTGAACGCGGTCTTCAGTTCCAGAAATGGTACGGTCTGGCTTGGAGCCGGCGGGTCATTGATGGCCTTCCAAGGGAAACGATCAACGATCATCGATCTTCCCGGTGAAGCAAGGGACGCACGGATCCTCTCACTGGCCGAGGACGCGGACGGTAAGCTCCTTGTTGGTACCGATGGGGCAGGACTTTTTCGTGTTGATGGCCCGGTGGTGAGCCTGCTCCCGGGATTCCCTTCGGATACAGCGAGCACCGTGAGGGCCCTGTTGGTCCTGCCTGACAATGAGCTCATCATCGGTACGCGTTCGGGCGCCTATCATTGGAAGGACGGAAGAGCCGTGCATATCCCATTGGGGCCGGGCACTGAAAGCATCAGTACGCTGGCGTTGGCACGGGACGGAACCTTGTGGTTCGGCACATTCGGACAGGGACTGTTCGGTATGCGCGAAGACGGTGGGCTTCTGGAGTACGACCCTACGAACGGCCTGTTGGAGTATGGCGTACGCGCGTTGCTCACGGATGCCCGTGGAAGGCTTTGGATCGGCTCAAAGCTCGGTGTGAACATGCTGGACGGTGATCGGCTCCGGTCTTATACCGTACATCAAGGATTGCCCAACGACAACATCTGGTGTCTGTTCCAAGACAGGGACGGAGGTATTTGGCTCGGTACCGACGGCGCCGGCGTGCTGCGCTACGCGGGCGACCGTTTCGTGACCTGGACGGTCTCCGATGGACTTTGCAGCGACCTGATCATGACCTTGTGTACGGACGCCCGTGGCGATCTGTGGTTCGGTACATATGGGAACGGGATATGCCGGCAGGACAACATGGCGCTGCTCACTACACTGGATGGGTTGCCGAACAACACCGTCTGGTCTTCCGTCGCCGATCCGGATGGATCCTTGTGGTTCGGCACAACCGGAGGATTGGTGCATGTGCGGAATGGTATCGTGGAACCCATGGACACCGCACGGCAGCTCGGGGAGGTACGCGTGCTGGCGCTGCATCGCGATGCGGACGGGACACTCTGGTGCGGAACACGCGAAGGGCTCGCGATCCTGCCGATCGCCGGACCCAGGCGCATGGTCGCACGGGATGAGAAGACCCTGTTGCGCTCCGTTCGGGCCATCGTAGAGGCGGATGGATGGCACCTGTTGGCCACTGATCTCGGGGTGGTCCGCATGCGGGAAGGCCACACCGGGCGGTGGACCACGGCCGATGGTCTTTGCGACAACACCGTACAATGCCTGCTGGTGGATGCCGCACAGCGGGTATGGATCGGCACCAGCAATGGCCTTGCCTGCCATGATGGACAACGGTTCATCAACTTCCGGTTGGGCACGGACTTCGGCTCCAATTTCATCGACCTGCTGCTGGCCGATGATCAAGGGGCGATCTGGGCAGGAACGAACAATGGCCTCTTCCGCTTCCTGCCCGATAGCTTGCTCGCCAACCCGGCGGATAAGGACCACTTCACCGCGGTGGACGGGATCCGCGGCACCGAATGCAACCTGAACGCCGGGTTCCGGGATGCTGCCGGACGCCTGTTCTTCGGTACGAACGCCGGCCTTGTGATGCACAACCCGGCACGCGGTCCCGCTTCCCTTCCAACTGACGAGATCACAGCCCGCATCACTGGGCTGCGCTCGTTCATGTTGTACACCGATTGGACGGACCAGTGCGACAGCGTGAATTCCTGGACAGGTCTGCCCGTGGGGCTGGACCTGGTGTACCGAAAGAACCACCTCACGTTCGACTACACCGCAGTGGCCCTTGCGGACGCGGAACGCATACGGTTCCAATACCGCCTTCTTGGTTTCGATTCGGATTGGTTGCCCTCAACGGATGCACGCTTCGCTTCCTATTCCAATCTGCCCCAGGGCGATTACACGTTCCAGGTGAGGGCCTCCAGGAACGACTATCGATGGGGAACCCCTGCGGCTTTCGCGTTCCATATAGATCCTCCGTTCTGGTTCAGGTGGTGGTTCTTCGTCCTCTGTATCCTCGGCCTGGGGCTCATCGCCTTCGCCATCATGCGCTTCCGATCCATACGCCGGACCCGGCAGGAAAAGACCCGCCAGTTGATGCTCCGCTCCCGCATGCTCCAACTGGAACAGCAGGCCCTGAATGCGAACATGAACCGCCACTTCATCTTCAACGCCCTGAACAGCATCCAGTTCTACATTAATCGCCAGGATCGCGCCGCGGCCAACCGATACCTCACAAGTTTCGCCAAGCTCATCCGTAAGAACTTGGACGCCAGCCGAACCGATACCACCACACTGGCCGAGGAAATGGAACGGCTGGATTTGTACCTCGTTCTGGAGCACATGCGTTTCAAGGACAAATTCCTCTACAGGATAGAGATCGATCCTTCCGTGGACCCACACCGCACCGAGCTGCCCGCGATGATGCTGCAGCCCTACGTGGAAAACAGCATCTGGCATGGTATCCTGCCCATGGAACGACAGGGCACCGTCACCATCGCCGTAGGACCCGGGATCCCCGGGCACGTCAGGATCACCATTATGGATGACGGTATAGGCGTTGAGGAAAGCCGCGATCGGAAGGCAGGGAACGGCTCGGACCATATCAGCCGGGGTATCGAGATCACCAAGGGCCGGGCGGATGTGCTGCGAAAACTGGACCTGGCCGACATCCGGATCGCAGGCCCGGAACAGCTCCATGGCCCCGATGGCCAACCGTCCGGCACCCGGGTTACCATCGAACTCCCTTCCAAGGACGGTGTAACTGCTGGTAACGGACATTTGGAGAACGCTGGTCCGCACATTACTTTTGAGCATCCATGAAAAGCGCACTCTCCTTAGCCGCTTGGTCCCGTATCCTGTTGATGGGTGCTGTGGTGATCCTTTTATTCACCGGGTGCAGCAAGCATGCGGATGATTGCTCCGCGCCGGAAACCAGCGAGGACCAAGCGTCCACGCGCACGGCTGCGGCTGTTGATGGGCAAAGCGAGATCAATGAGGGACGACCTGCGGGCACCTCCTTTCGGGGCGTGGAAGGTGAAGATGACGATAGCGACACCGACGGTGACGGCATCAGCGATGATGGGGATGATGAGGCCGATGGCGAGGGCAACAAGAAAGTCCGCCCGGCGAACTGAGCCGTTGAATAACCACTGAAGCCCTCCGAGAACCGGGGGGCTTTCCTTTTGGTTCATCCTTTCCTGCTTTCCACAGAGCCGTTCCTCGCAGCAGGCGATGCGAAGGTCCCGAGGGACGTCTACCTTCCTTCGGTCCCCCAGAATCCGACCCCGGGTTATCGCCATGTCCACCGCTGCCCCCGACCATGTGTACCGGCTCATCCGCTCGATGACCCGACAGGAGAAGCGCTATTTCAAATTGTATGCGGCCAGGCATGCGGTGGGGGGCAAGAACACCAACGTCCTGCTCTTCGATGTCATCGCGGGCATGGACGATTACG
>JANOPI010000584.1:0-16655 GCA_031421755.1 Flavobacteriales bacterium
TGCCCATGCTGGCGGTTGGACCAGAATGGAGAATGAATACGAGGAGCGCTTTACCAAGGCGTACGTGCAGCAAGGAGAACCCACTTGCGCGGCGGGTACAACCGAACTGACATTCGGCTCCACTACCCATTCTACCACCACTACGCCGGTGAGCACGGCAACCGCTCTCTTGATCAACCCCTTCAAATACGATGTGGCTTCTCGGCGCTACCGTTGCCAGTACCTCTTCCTGAAGAGTGAATTGGACGTGGAGGCCAACCAGCTCGCTGGTAACGCCACGGCTACTGGCGGTCTCTGTGCCGGTTCCGCTATCAACCAGCTCGCCTTTTGGATCAACCAACCCATTTCAGCAGCCAATGCCCAGCGCAACCTGCAGTTCACCATCCTCATCAAGCATGCGCCGCTCGGCCTGAGCACGTTGGCCACTTTTGATAATACAGTGGACCCTGCCGCAGGATGTTACGCGCAAGCCGCTGGTATTTTTCCAGCCGTGAATGGTGCCGCCGCTTGGCATCCGATCAACATTTCTCCCTTCGTTTGGGATGGTCAACGGAACGTGATCGTTGAGATCGCTGTGACCGCCGCCGTAGGTGGAGCAGGAAACGTGGTCGGCGGTTTACCGATCCGATATTCGAATACCGGTGCGAACCTCACGTACTCCGCTTACACCGCTCCCCCGTTCCTTGCCGGACCGTGCTCACCTCTTACTCCGCCAACCCTATGCGGCCAGACCCAGGCGGCTACGGCTTTAGGTGATTGCGGCATCTTCGGAGCCTCGATCTATCGGCCTGTTGTTCGCTTCGGCGGCCAAGTGACCACTGCACCGGCAGCAACCTCCGGGCAGAATGCCTTCATCTGGTACCGGGGGGGGCTTGTCGCAGAAAGTACCACTGCGCCAACGCCTTGGAGCCGCTTGGGCAACCCGGCCACAGCCACACCCTATTCCTTCCGTGGGCCAGGAACGATCAGCGCGCAGAATGGTGTTTATGACAACCTTGTGGAGCTGAATGACCACGTGTTCGATCGCGCATTCGATGGTGCGGTGAAGCCTTCTGATGCCGCTGATTTCGGTACGATGCGCCATGTGAGCATCAACGAAATGGCCGATCATACCCGCCAGAATCGCCACTTGCCCACCATGAAGGGCCGGGACAGCTGGAAGGCTGAGAAAGGGTTCTCCCTTGGTGACCTCACCAACCAACTCTGGACAACCGCAGAGACCCAAGCACTGTATGTCACCGAACTGAACGATCGACTGAACGTATTGGAATTGTTGAGCAACGACCGCCCTTTGGAGCCTGGTGAGGCCGACCTCGCCAAACGGACCATCGGTGCCATGGAAGGCCGCACTGAAGCCGAAAAAGCGGTCTTGTTGAAGACGATCGACCAACGGACCGTAACGACCAACCAACGCTGATCCCGCAGCTCCCATGAAACACATCACGTCCCTGCGGTCTTTCGCTCTTGCCACGCTTGCGGCAGGTTCCTTCGCGGGTCTGCAAGCGCAGATCGCCATCAGCCCCAGTGCTGCCATCGCTACGCCGAACCCCAAGGCGATGCTCGATCTGAGTGACATCACCCGCGGTTTCCTCGCTCCCCGATTCAACAACGCGAACCGCCCGCTTACGCCGGCCAACAGCCTGCTCTACTACCAGCTCGACTCCAATACGGTAACGGGCGAAGGTCGCGGGTACTATTACTGGGATAGCTCCATCCCGCAATGGGTGAAGGCCTCAGTGGGTTCCGGCTGGCGCTTGGGCGGTAACACGGGAACGAACCCGCTCACCGACTTCATTGGCACCACCAACAACGTGGCTATGCGCGTGCGCACCAATGGCGTGGAGCGGATCAACTTGAATGCTACTGGCCAGGTACAAGTGGGGCCTCTTCCATACCCCGCAGCCACTGAATTGCTGGAGGTGAACGGTGCGATGCGCATCTTCACTGCCAACCCGCCCGCCACGGCGAGCGATGCCACCCCCTTGGAAGGTGCCATCCGCTTTAATAGCGTCAGTGGTGCACATGAGGGATACATCAACCAAGTGCCTGTGTCCGTACCCGCCAACCTGAACAACTACGTGGGCTGGTACCAGTTGGAGAACGCTTTCAAGACCCGCGTAAAGCAGCGGTACGAGTCCGTACCAGTAGCGGCCTGCACCTACCCTGCCCCCAACGTTCCCCCTACTGGCACCACGTTCGGTGGCGCTAGCGGCTGGCTCACCATCGACGTGAACGGAGCTACGGCCAATCCGTCCTCAGCGGCCACGCTGGAAACGCCTTACAGCACCTTTTGGGAAGATGGTCGCCACCAGTACCTCTATCGGAGCACTGACATGGAGGCTTTGGGCGTTTGCCCCAATACGAATATCAACGGTATCGCCTTCATGACGAACGGTACTGGCGCGGCCATAGGGATGAGAAATGTGAAGGTGCGGATGAAGAACGAGGGGCTGATGGCCTTGACGGATTTCGTGAACTCCGGCTTGGTGGATTGTGCCACCATCGCGACCTACCCGGCCGCTCCTTTGGTGGTGACCAACGGCTGGAACGCCCATATGTTCAACGTGACGCCATGGCAGTGGGCGGGCGTTGGCAACAACATGCTCGTGGAGTTCTGCTTCGATAACCAGGACTGGACGAGCAATACAGGGGTTTACTATGAGAACACCGCATACAATGCTACGTACGGCCTCTATTGTGATGCCTGTGGTAGCCCGATACCCGGCGGCTCCACGTGTTATTACCCTGGACCTTGCCCTGTACCGGTACCCAACAACGGCAATGGTGTTTGGAATGCACCGACCGGACCATCGAGCACCACTGTAGGTATCATCTGCACTGGTTGGGGCTGGAACGGTTTCCTCGGTGGTGGCTGCGCTTGGACTTCGGCAACCAGTTTGACCACGTGCGACGGAACCTTCCAATACATCGGTGCACAAACCGCAGCGGCCCGCCGCCCGATCCTGAAGATCAATGCGCAGACCACGGGTGTGGTGCCGACCTACATCAACGGGAATTACCTGCTCGCCTCTGGCGAAGGGGTAATGATCGGAGACTATCCGGCTTGGGCGAACAGTTCGCTCTACAGCACCTGTGCCACGTATCGCTTCAAAGGCCCAGGCACCATCAGCGCGCGCAGCAGCGTTTGGGGCGGTGCCGTGCTCCTGAGTGATCACGTGTTCGACAACTACTACGATGGACGTATCAAGCAGGAAGACCAGCAGCAGGCTATCGGTTACCGCTACTACCCAGTGAAGGAAATGGCCAACTACATCAAGCAGGAGCACCACCTCCCCACCATCGCAGGCCGTGATGACTGGAAAAAGCAGAGCGGCTTCAGTGTTGATCAGCTCACGAACCAACTGTGGGTGACCGTAGAGACCCAAAGCCTCTACATTAAGGAACTGAACGACCGCATGACCGCGCTCCAGGATTACCTTATCGAGAAGCGACTGAAGGACTTGAAGAAATAAAGTCGGTCACCTGACCGGAAAAGCAGAACGGGAGCCAATGGCTCCCGTTCTGCTTTTCCGGTCTTCGTCCTTTCATACTTGTCCCTTCAGTGTCCTTATGTACACTGGCTAGACCCGGGATGAGCGCGCGTGAACGGAAGCGGAAAAGGCATGATCCGTTGACCCCTCAGACCAAAAATGAAAGGCCTCCATTTCTGGAAGCCCTCCTTCAGAATTTTCTTGATGGTCAGCCCAAGTAGGCGCGCAGCACCCTGCCACGTCCTGCATGCTTCAATCGGCGAATGGCCTTCTCTTTGATCTGGCGAACGCGCTCGCGGGTCAGGTCGAACTTCTGGCCGATCTCCTCCAAGGTGTGCGGTTGGTTGCCATTCAGGCCGAAATAAAGGCGGATAACGTCGGCTTCACGGATGCTCAGTCCGTCCAGCGAACGCTCGATCTCAATGCGCAGGCTGTCCGTCATCAGGGCTTCCACGGGGTCCGGCATGTCGCTGTTCTTCATCACATCGAGCATGGTGCCGCTGTCATCGCCTTCGCGCAGCGGTGCGTCCATACTGAGGTGTTTGCCAGCGTTGTTCATGCTGGTCTTCACCTCCTCGAGGGTCATCTCCAGCAGTTCGGCCAATTCGATCGCGGTGGGCGGGCGCTCGTGCTCTTGCTCGAGTTTGGCGAAGGCCTTGTTGATGCGGTTGATGGATCCGATCTTGTTCAAGGGCAATCGCACGATGCGCGCTTGTTCGGCCAAGCTTTGCAGGATCTGCTGGCGGATCCACCACACGGCATAACTGATGAACTTGAAGCCACGCGTTTCATCGAAGCGTTTCGCCGCTTTGATAAGGCCCAGATTCCCCTCACTGATCAGGTCGGGCAAAGTGAGCCCCTGGCCCTGATACTGCTTGGCCACGGACACCACGAAGCGCAGGTTGGCCTTGCACAGTTCCTCTAGCGCATTGTCATCGCCCTGCTTGATCCGCACGGCGAGTTCCACCTCTTGTTGGGCGGTGATCAACTTCACTTTCCCGATCTCCGTAAGGTACTTGTCCAGCGACGGTGTGTCGCGGTTGGTTACCTGCTTCGAGATCTTCAACTGTCGCATCCTGGCCATGAGTACCGCTTTGATTTTTGGAAGAGCGTCCCGTTCAACGCCCATCAGTCCCTATCGGTTACGAGACATACGAGAAGTGGCCATGTTCGGACCGGTCCATGTGCAACGGGCCCCACACCAGAGCAGAGAACGGCGCACTGCGAGGAACATTCCTGCGGTACGAATGCAAGAAGGGCCGCTCCTTTCAGAGCGGCCCTTCGGCATCAATCAGTGATCAGATTCAATCGCGGCGAGGGCCACGGTCGCGGAATTCCCGGCGTGGTCGATCATCGCGACGCGGACGGTCATCGCGTCCATCGCCTTCCATGGCGGGTTCGCGGTCCACGTAGCCTTCTGGCTTGGGCAGCAACACCCGACGGCTGAGCTTGAGTTTTCCGGTACGCGGGTCTTTGCCTACCACTTGGAACTCGATGATCTCACCTTCCTTCAACACATCTTCCACGCGGTCGATGCGGCGCCATTCCAGTTCGCTCACGTGCAGCAATCCATCGGTGCCGGGGAAGATCTCCACGAACGCGCCATAGGGCATGATGGTCTTCACCTTGCCCTTGTAGTTCACCCCGATCTCCGCTTGTGGCGGGAATGCGATGGCGTTCACACGAGCGAGGGCCGCATCGATGCTGGCTTTGTTCTCGCTCATGATCTCCACCACACCGCGACCGTCCACTTCGTCGATGCTGATGTGCGCACCGGTCTCGGCTTGGATCTCCTGGATCACACGGCCACCTGGCCCGATGATGGGGCCGATACTTTCTTTCGGGATCTCGATGGTGATGATGCGTGGTGCGTGCTCTTTGTAATCGGCACGTGGTGCGTCGAGCACTTTGTTCATCTCACCCAAGATGTGCAGACGACCGACACGGGCCTGCTCCAGCGCTTGGGCCAGCACTTCGTAAGGAAGGCCGTCCACTTTCATGTCCATCTGCGTTGCGGTTACTCCTTTCGAAGTACCGCAGATCTTGAAGTCCATGTCGCCCAGGAAGTCCTCGTCGCCCAGGATATCACTGAGGATCGCATGGCGGGTGCCATCGCTGATCATGCCCATGGCGATACCGCTGACGGGTGCCTTGATCTTCACACCGGCGTCCATCAAGGCGAGGGTGCCGCTGCATACGGTGGCCATGGAGCTGCTACCGTTGCTCTCCAAAATGTCGCAGTTCAGGCGAATGGTGTACGGGTTGTCGGGCAGGCCGGGGATCACCGGCTTCAAGGCACGGAGCGCCAGATTGCCGTGGCCGATCTCGCGACGACCGGGACCGCGCATCGGGCGGGCCTCACCGGTGCTGAAGCTCGGGAAGTTGTAGTGCAGCATGAAGTTCTCGCTGCCTTTCTTGGTGGCAAGATCAACCGTTTGCTCGTCCATGGAACTACCCAAGGTGACGGCGTTGATCGCTTGTGTTTCACCACGGGTGAACACCGCACTCCCGTGAGTGCCGGGGAGCACATCCACTTCGCCCCAGATCGGGCGGATCTGATCGGTTTTGCGACCATCCAAGCGCTTACCGTGATCTAGCACCACGTTGCGCACGCCCTTCTTCATGGCCTTCTTGAAGTAGCGCGCCAGCATCACGTTGTCCGTCTTCTCTTCATCGCTGAGGGTGGCCATGCACTCCTCTTTGATGGCTTTGAACTTATCGGCGCGCACTTCCTTGGCGCTGGCTTCCATGGCCACATCGTAGTACTTCTGATAGCAGAAGTCCATGATCTTTTTCTCCAGATCAGCGTTGGCGTTCTCATGGCTGTAGGTCCGCTTCACATGGCTCTTGGCCACGGCCTCACCCAGTTCCTTGATCACACGGCACTGATCCTTGATGGCTTCGTGGGCAAGCTTGATCGCTTCGATCATGTCAGCTTCCTGCACTTCTTTCATCTCGCCCTCCACCATCATGATGTCGCTGGCGTTGCCCGCCACGACCATCTCAATGTCGGCACGCTCCATGTCGGCCACCATTGGGTTGATCATGAATTTGCCATCGATACGCGCCACGCGGACCTCGCTCACAGGGCCGTCGAAGGGAATGTCGCTCACGGCGATGCAGGCGGATGCCGCAAGGCAGGCCAAGGAATCACCTGGGTTCTTTTTGTCGCTGCTCATCATGGAGATCACCACTTGTGTGTCGCCATGGAAATCATCGGGGAACAGCGGACGGATCGCGCGGTCCACCAGGCGGCAGGTCAGCGTCTCGTGGTCGCTCAGGCGTGCTTCACGCTTGAAGAATCCACCGGGGAAACGGCCGGCAGCGCTGAATTTTTCGCGGTACTCTACGGTCAGTGGCAGGAAGTCGATGCCATCACGGGCTTCCTTGGTGCTCACCACGGTGGCAAGCAGGATGGTGTCGCCCAAGCGCACAGTAACAGCGCCATCGGCTTGTTTGGCCAACACCCCGGTCTCGATGGTGATGGTCCTTCCATCACCCATTGTGATGGTCTTGGTAATTCCTTGTGGTTTCATCTTCGTTTCTTCTTTGTTCCTCGTTTCTTCTTTCCTCTGTCGTTCCGCTATCCTTCAGATCAGCCGCGCCAGTACGAATGAAACGGGCGACCGTTGTTCACGATCGCCCGTTTATCGTTCAGGTCCTTGCCGACCGATCGGCCACTGTTCGTGCCATGCCCACGGAATTACTTCCGCAGACCGAGCTTGCCGATGATCGCACGGTAGCGCTCGATGTCGTAGGTCTTGAGATAGTTGAGCAATTGCTTGCGCTTGCCCACCATATCCAGCAGAGAGGTCTCCGTGGCGTGGTCTTTCTTGTTGTTCTTCAGGTGCTCTGTGAGGTGCACGATGCGCGCTGTGAACAGCGCGATCTGCCCTTCAGAACTGCCTGTATTCTTCGCATCCCCACCGTGGGTCTTGAAGATCTCCTGCTTGGCCTCTTTGGTCAGGTTCATGGTCTTTCTGTGCTCTGGTTCCACCACTTTGATGGACCGGGGCGCGAATGTAGCCGTTTGTGGAATACGGCAAGACTGTGGTTACGGACTTTGAGTGCAGTGCTTGAAACAATGTCAAAATGCTTGGTTGCGCAACCAAGCATTTCGTTTTGTCCGTGCTTCAAATTTAAACCTGGCCACTCCAATTGCCAGAGAAGACACAGACATGCTGGATGCAGGAGGGGCAATTTGCTTGGTTGCGCAACCAAGCAAGCTATCATGAAGATTTAGAAGGTAGTAGCTCAGTTCTTGAAAAACTCAACGAATCGCGCCAACGTGGTCTTCAGGTCCTTCCGCTCCACGATCTTGTCCAAAAAGCCGTGCTCGAGCACGAATTCACTGGTCTGGAATCCATCCGGCAGGTCACGTCCAATGGTTTCCCGAACCACTCGTGGACCAGCAAAGGCGACGAGCGCCTTCGGTTCGGCGATATTGAGATCGCCCAGCATGGCGAAACTGGCGGTAACTCCGCCTGTTGTCGGGTCAGTTAGTATGCTGATGAACGGGATCCCCTTCTTGGAGAGCAGGGTCAACTTGGCGCTGGTCTTGGCCATCTGCATCAGGCTGAAGCCGGCCTCCATCATGCGAGCACCACCGCTTTTGCTGATGATGATCAGGGGGCATTTCTTCTTGAGCGCGAGGTCCGCCGACATGGCGATCTTCTCCCCCACCACACTTCCCATGCTCCCCCCGATGAAACGGAAGTCCATGCATGCGATCACAACAGGGTGGGTGCCGAGCCTGCCTTCAGCGGCGCGCAGGGCATCGTTCAAGCCGGTCTCCTTGCGGGTCTTGATCAAGCGGTCAGCGTACTTCTTGGTGTCCTCGAACTTCAATGGATCCCCGGCCGCGAGCTTCTCCCCGATCTCCTTGAACTTCTGGTCGTCGAACAGAAGGGCGAAATACTCCGCACTTCCGACCTTCTCGTGATAGCCGCATTTGGCGCAGACCCATAGGTTGTTCTCATGATCCTCGGTCGTGGCGATCTCCGAGCATTCGGGACACTTGTACCAAAGACCCTCGGGTGTCTCCTTCTTGTCCTCAGTGGAAGTGGTAATGCCTTCCTTGACGCGTGTGAACCAGCCCATGGGGAGTAAAGATGGAAGATGAAAGTTGAACTATGAAAGCTGAGGGGACTTGAGTTCCAGTTTCAGCTTTCACATTTCTGCTTTGGCATTTTTCTAGGCAATGGTGACCTTCTTGTCCAAGTAGACGTCTTGGATCGCGTTCAACAAGGTGATGCCCTCGTTCATGGGGCGCTGGAATGCCTTGCGGCCACTGATCAGCCCTTGCCCGCCCGCGCGTTTGTTGATCACTGCGGTTTTCACGGCTTCGGCCATGTCACTCGCACCGCTGCTGGCTCCACCGCTATTTATCAGGCCAATTCGGCCCATGTAGCAGTTGGCCACTTGGTACCGGCACAGATCGATGGGATTGTCGCTGGACAGATCGCTGTAGACCTTTTTGTGCGTTTTGCCATAGCTGCTGCCCATCGCCGTGTAACCACCGTTGTTCTCTGGCAGCTTTTGCTTGATGATGTCCGCCTGAATGGTGACACCCAAGTGGTTGGCTTGGCCCGTGAGGTCAGCGGCGACGTGATAGTCCGTGCCGTCCTTCTTGAATCCTGGATTGCGCAGGTAGCACCAGAGCACAGTGGCCATGCCCAACTCGTGCGCATGCTGGAAGGCCTCAGCGATCTCGTTGATCTGCCTGCTGGCTTCGTCGCTTCCGAAGTAGATGGTGGCACCGACCGCCACGGCCCCCATGTCCCACGCGCTCTCCACCGTTCCGAAGAGCACCTGGTCGAATTTGTTCGGCAGGGTCATCAGTTCGTTGTGGTTGATCTTCACGATGAATGGAATACGGTGCGCGTACTTGCGCGCTACGCTGCCAAGCACTCCATAGGTGGAAGCCACCGCGTTGCAGCCGCCTTCCAAAGCCAGCTGAACGATCTTGTCCCCATCGAAGTAGATGGGGTTGGGTGCGAAACTCGCTCCACCGCTGTGCTCAATGCCCTGATCCACAGGCAGGATGCTCATATATCCCGTATTGGCCAAGCGGCCATTCCCGTAGAGCTGCTGAAGGCTGCGCATCACCTGAGGGCTGCGGTTGCTCCCGGCGAAACAACGGTCCACGAAGTCCGGGCCGGGCAGGTTCAAGCTGCTCTTGTCGATGGTCTTGCACGTGTGGTTCAGCAGCGCTTCGGCATCTGTGCCCAAAAGCTCCTCGATCTTGCCCGTTTTCAACGTTTCCATGCGTTTTCCTTGGTTGCGGGGGCGAACTTACACTAGGTGCCTTCCGGGGGAAAGACCAAGATCGAAAGGTGCGAAGGTGAACAGGTGGATAAGTCGCGATGCGTGGCGCTTCCAGCCTTGTCAGAAATTCCGGGCGCCTTCCTCAGAACGGATAGCCGATACCCAGGTTGAAATTCAACTTCTGGCTGAAAGCCGTCTCGTACGCGGTGTCCTTGGGCTCAAAGAGCCAGCGTTGGCCAGGGGGAAGACCAGGATCCTTCGTTTGCAGGCCCAGATCGAAGCGGACCAGGAAGAAGTCGAAGTTCAGCCGAGCACCCAGACCCGTGCCTACAGCGATCTCACTGATGAAGTTCTCAGTGGTGAATTGCCCGCCGGGCTTCGCAGGGTTGTTCTGTAGGAACCAGATGTTGCCGACATCCGAGAACATCGCACCTTCGAGGTAGCCGAACAACTTGAACCGGTACTCCACATTGCCCTCGATCCGCATCTCACCGATACGGTCAAAATCATTCGTAACAGACGGAAACCCCCCCGGACCCAAGGAGCGGGCGCGCCATGCCCGTATGCCGTTAGCGCCACCGCTGAAGAAGCTGGTCTCGAAGGGCATCACCGTACGATTACCGTAGGGCTTGGCGGCCCCGACCGCACCACGAAAAACGATCGAACTGCGATCATGGAGCTTCACATAGTGCCGGTAGTCGACGTCGACCTTGATGTACTCCGCATAGCGTATGCCACCCAGTTCGAAGAAGCGTTCCCCCGTGGCAGGGTCTATGGTCTTGTTCGATAGCCAACGCACGGGCAAGACGGGGCCGACCACCGTCCCGATCCAATCCCCGGCGATCCGCAGATAATTATTGTGCCGGTGCGGTATCGGATCCGTCTGGGTGTTCCAGGTCCAATGGCCCCGCCACCCGAGGATCATCTGGTCGGCATAACTGTTGGTGAGGACGATATCGTTCGTGGAGGCCAGGAATTCTTCGAATTTCTCCGTGCGAAAGGGGATCCGGATAAGGTTCACGTCGACCGGATAGAACCCCCAGGAGTGCGTCCAGGAGGAGGTGCCCTCCAACCCGATGCCGCCTTTGGCCAGGGTGCGCGTATAGTCCGGCCGTTGCTGATAGTTGAACAGACCGTTCACGATGGCGCGCGTGCCACCGGTCTTGGATGATCCGAGGCGCACGGGAAAGCCAATCCTGATCTCCGGACCGATCTCCACTGTATTGAACAGGGACTCCCTACGGATCGTGGCCCCCACATTATCCTCCCCCGCCGATGCGTCCAAGCTTTGTTGCGCCTCCAAACCCAAGGTGATGGAGGCCTGGAAGGAGGTCATCGTGCGAAAAACATTCTTGTGCCTGTAGTTGAAACTGCCGGAAGTACCAAAGGAGCCGCCGCGGTTGGTGAAGAAGCCTTCGACCGTGAAGCCTTGCCGTTTGCCCGGCAATACGCTCAAACGCGCGTTCACACGGCCATGGGCCTGCCCGGTGGTATCATACGCGATGTCTACCCGGTCGAATACCCGCAGGTTGGTAAGCCGCCGGAAGGTGCGATCCGCGTCATTCTGGTTGAAGCGCGTATCCGGCCGGATCAGCACCGAAGAAGTGAGCGGTCGAGGTCGGAATTCCGGTCGCTTGCTTTTGGTGAGCAGCGTGAACCCTTCATACCGCACAGTATCATACGGCAGGGCAGCGTTCGCCTTCGTCCGGCGCGTGGCATCGATGATCACCTCGTTCACATAATAGACCGTGCCCGGGGGCGTGCCCCGCAACCCGCGCTGCGTGGATGCAAGTGGTCTTTCCAGTCGCACGAGCAGGTCTACCTCGTGATCCCCAGCGGTGGTATCCGCATCGAAGATCACCATGTCTTTGGTGAAGTACAAATAGCCGTAGACCTTCAATTCCTTGGTGAGCCTGGCCCGTTCCGCGTCGATCACATCCCCATCGAAGCGATCACCTGGTTTGAGCAGCGAATTGGCGGAATCCTGGTGCAGAAATGCGGCGATGGACGGATCGTCGACCCGGTGGTTGATGCTGCAGATGGTCCAGGCCCGACCGGCGTTCACCACGTACTCCACGTTGGCCTTGGGTTTCTTGTACGGCCGGCCCCAACCACCTAAGGGCCACTTGCGCCGCAGGTACCGGATGCTGTCACTGGCCGCTGCAGCGAACCAGCCCTCTTTGAAGAGGTAGTTCCGCAACTGCTCGGTGGTGCGACGAACGAGTGAACTGTCCAGCAGAACAGGCTCTTCGCCGTTGCGGCCACGTGATGAAGCGTCGCACTCCTTCACCTTCGTACTGTCCTTCAGCCGGATCGCTTCGTTCCGCACGGCGCAAAGGCTGTCCTTTCGCGCACGCTTGCGGGCCACCTTTTCCGGATCGCGCAGGTTGTACAGGTCCAAGTACAGCGGCCGACCGAGCACGCGCTTGTTGGGTTCCTGTTTTAAGATGGCCTCCAGTTCATCCACGCTCACAGTCCCGGGGGGATCCACGGTAATGATGTTCCGCGTGAGCAATCGCTGTCCCGACGGCACCCACTTGGTGGAGTTGCACGCCGCCAGAAGCAGCAAGGCCACCGCGGCGAGCAGCGTATGTGGGCGAACGGTCCGCAAGTGCGGCAAGGGAGGAACTATTTTTCGCGGCCTTCCACCCATGGAAGAAAACGCGCCCGAAGATATCCGCGACCATGAGCACCAATGCCCACCTGAAACGGATCCGCGCACTGCATCAGAAAAAAGGACGCGCGGATCATGGACTTTTCCTGGTGCAGGGGCGCAAGCCCGTGGCCGAACTCCTGGCGTCACTTTTCATCGTGGACAGTATCCATGCCACGGAACCTGCAGCACGTGAACTGGGTTTGGGCAACGCCATCATCCATGCACCGCACGAGCTGGATCGTATGGGGACCTTAGAGACCGGCAATGAGGTGGTGGCCGTGGTGCGCATCCCGCTGAATGAGCCACCGCAGCCTCCGCGCGGCAATGCGCTCTCGCTCGCGCTGGACGGCATCAGCGATCCAGGGAACCTGGGGACCTTGTTGCGCATCGCCGATTGGTTCGGCGTGGACCAGGTCTGGTGTTCTTCGGACTGTACAGAGGCGTGGAGCCCGAAATGCGTGCAGGCCAGCATGGGATCGATCTTCCGTGTACCAGTGCGTTATGGTGAACTTTCAACAGCGATCGTGGACGCCATTGGTGACAATGTGAACGTGTATAAGGCTGAAGCCTCGGGCAGTGACGTGTTCGGCAGCGAATTGCACCGTCCGGCAGTACTCGTGCTCGGCAGCGAATCGCATGGCCTGCGGGATGCGGTCCGGAATGGACCAGGCCGAAGCATTGCCGTACCCCGCTTCGGTTCGGCTGAATCGCTCAATGTGGCAGCGGCAGCTGCGGCGCTATGCATGGAATTCGCCCGGCGCGGTTGATCAAGCAGCGCATGCCGCCATGGCGACGCGCATGCCGTCCATGGCCGCGCTGACGATGCCACCCGCATATCCCGCACCCTCGCCACACGGGTAAAGTCCCATCACCTCCGGATGCCGCAAGCTGACCGGATCACGCGGGATCCGCACCGGTGAACTTGTGCGGCTTTCCACCGCTACCAGCACCGCCTCGTTCGTCCGATAGCCCCGCATCTTCTCGCCGAACGCCTTCAACCCGCCCCGCAAGCGTGATGCGATGTCAGGCGGCAGCAGATCATCGAGCGTCACCGGAATGATACCAGGTTGATAGCTGCACGCAGGAAGATCGGCGCTGTTCCTGCCCACGATGAAATCATCCATGCGCTGCGCAGGAGCCGCCTGGGTTCTTCCACCAGCACGCCAAGCCGCCTGTTCCACCACGCGCTGGTAGGCGACGCCAGCGAGCGGGCCCACACCTTCAACGCGTGTTTCCACCACGATGCCCGAATTGGCGAACGGGTTGTTGCGTTTGCTCGGGCTCCACCCGTTGGTGACCACCTCACCCGGTGCGGTGGCGCATGGTGCGATGATCCCGCCCGGACACATGCAGAAGCTGTACACACCGCGGCCGTCCACCTGCTGCACGGCCGTGTAGCTGGCGGGTGGCAAAAAAGGATCGCGCAGGTCGCAGTGGTATCGGATGCGATCGATCACGCTCTGTGGATGTTCGATGCGCACACCCAACGCGAAGGGCTTCGCTTCGATGCGGATGCCTTTGTCCTGCAACAGTTCGAAGATGTCACGCGCGGAATGCCCTGTGGCCAGGATCACAGAATCTGCCAAGACCTCCTCCACTTGCGTTCGTACGCCCACCATGCGCCCGTCTTTCACCAGCAGGTCAGTGACCCGGCTGCCGAAACGGACCTCCCCGCCCGCGCCAATGATGCCTTCGCGCATCGCCGTGATGATGCCGGGCAACTTGTTCGTGCCGATGTGCGGATGCGCATCAATGCGGATCTCCGCCGATGCGCCGAATGAAACAAGGGTACGCAACACGCCCTCCACATCGCCACGTTTGTCGCTGCGCGTGTAGAGTTTGCCGTCGCTGTACGTGCCGGCTCCGCCTTCTCCGAAACAATAGTTGCTGTCCGGATCCACGAGGTGCTCGCGGTTGATCGCGGCCAGGTCCCGACGTCGCGCACGCACATCCCTCCCGCGTTCCAGAATGATCGGTCGGCGCCCTTGGCGAATGCAGGTAAGGGCTGCGAAGAGCCCCGCCGGGCCACAGCCCACGATGATGACCGGGGGCTTCCCTGTAGAATCCGGCAGGACCAGCGGTTCGACCCGTTCATCGAGCGGCTGCTCATCCGAGAGTTCGACACGCATCCGCATCAGTGGGTTCTTGCTGCGCGCATCAACCGAACGTTTCAGAACGCGGCAGCCCTTAACATCCACCAGGGCCATTCCGGCCTCTTCCGCAGCGGCTTCGCGAACGAGCAAAGGGTCCGCGGCCTCAACGGGCGGCAGCGCGATCTCCACGGTGCGCACCATGCGCTCTCAGCCCTCGAATGTGAGCGTGAACACCCAGCACTTGCTGCGCAAGCTCTGCAGCGGAGAACTGAAACGGGTGTTGTCGTCGATCAACAGGTTGGGGATGCCGACGGCGAATTTGAGTTCCAATCCGAATTTGAAGTAAGGCAAGAACATGTCGCAACCCGCACCCACCTCGGCGCTGTAATCATACTTGTTCAACTTCAACACCACCTCCTCGTCGATGTCGTTGTTCACATCCTTCTGGCTGGCCATGTCGATGCTGAACTTCCCCCCGGTGATCACATACACGGCGAAGTTGTTGATGCGGTCACTGCGCAGTTTGAGCAGGACCGGGAACTCGAGCCACGTGCTCTCTACCGGTTTGTCAAAGCCCACCACCGTGCTGTCACTTGTGCGGAATCGGTAATTGAACACCCGGTCCTGGAAGGAGAGTGTAGGAATGAACCGTAGGCTCACATTGGGCGTCATATTGAAACTGCTGACGATTCCCAGATTGAAACCCGGCTGGCGAACGTGATCCACCACGAGCAGCGAATCCGAGTAGGGTGCGAACTGGTGGGACGGCTTCAACTTCACGAAGAAGTCGGCCGTGTTGTAGCTGAGCAGGAAGCCGAAGTGGAACGGGCGCAGGTCGAAGTTCGGCAGGTTCTCCGTCTTGATCTTCTTCTGCGCGTGCGCATCTTGCCCCACGAACAGGAACACCAAAAGGAACGGGGCGCAGCGGAGGGAATTGATACGTCGCATCAGCACGGAAGGTGGCCTTGTGGCGGCGAAGAGGCAACGAAAGTAGCGTTCGATAATTGCATGGACCGATCGGTAGGAACCGGATGGTGGATCGGTGGACAAGAATATTGTGGTGAAGAACTGCGGGCCGGGCTGCCGCGGCTTTCGCCGCTCTCCGGCAGACCGACTAGGACAAGGCGGATGCTCGACGGACCGTGTAAAGGGTGGCGATGCCTCCGGTCAAGCGCCAGCTGCGCACATCGATACCGCCACAGGTTTGAAGAATGGCCTCGAATGCCTCGCCCTCGGGGAACGCGTCGACGCTCGCCGGCAGGTAGGTGTAGGCCGCGCTGTCCTTGCTGATCATGCGCCCGATGAAGGGCATCACGTGGTGGAAATAGAAGCGGTAGAACGGGGCGATGAGGCCGCTCGGCCGTGAGAATTCCAGCACGAACAAGCGCCCACCGGGTTTCAGTACGCGCAACATGCCGCGGATCCCGCGTGGCAGATCCTCGAAGTTGCGCACGCCGAAGGCTACCGTTACCACATCGAATGAGGCTTCCGGGAACGGCAGGTCAGCCGCGTCGCCGCGCACGAGTTCAACGCGGCTCTCCAGTCCGGCTTTCTTCACCTTTTGCCGACCGTAGGACAACATGCCTTCGGAGATGTCCGCACCCTTCACCTCCTTCACCTGCTTGGCGGCCATCAATGCCAGGTCGGCTGTGCCGGTAGCCACATCGAGCAGGCGTGCCACAGGCTCCTGAGCGACCAGCCGCATCACTTTCCGGCGCCAGCCCTGATCGGTGCCCATGGAGAACAGCCGGTTCAGGAAGTCGTACTTCGGTGAAATGGCGTCGAACATCCGCTCCACCTGGTCGCGTTTGGAGCCGTCAGCGGTATAGGGCTTCACCGCGGCCATCAACGCAAGGAAATTTCAGCCTCGGCCAGCAAGCGCTCACGATCCACTGGCACCACACCAACGTGCTCGCACACCAGACCGCCGGCCAGGTTGGACCACGCCGCCAAGGACTTCCACGGCAACCGCTGCGCCAAGCACAGGGCGGCTACAGCGATCACGGTATCACCCGCCCCGCTCACGTCCACGATCCTCCGATCATGCGCCGGCAGTGCGAACGCTTCGCCGCTCGCGTGTACATAGATCCCGTGTTCGCTCAAAGTGATCAGCGAAGCCTTGTTGCCCAGCCGCTCCTCCAACTGGGC
>JANOPI010000585.1:0-17914 GCA_031421755.1 Flavobacteriales bacterium
ACCGGTCGTTCTTGGGCCAGTCGCTGGCGGAGCCACGTTCGACAACCTCGCTTCAGGAGACTACTTGCTTTCCGTGGATGGCAACACGGGATGTGGGACATTGGTGCAGGACGTTCTCATCAATGAACCTGCGCCTCTGGATGCATCAGCCACGACCGCTCCGGCGACCTGCGCTGGATCTTCCGACGGCACCGCAGACCTGATGGTCATGGGTGGCACAGCCCCATACTCCTTTGCGTGGAGTGACGGATCAAGCCAAGAGGATCTTGATGCGATGGCAGGCAGTTACAACGTCACCATTACGGATGCGCACAGCTGCTCATTGGTGTTCAACGGAGTGGTGATCACCGCCAGCGCCGGGCCAGTGGCGGCCTTCGAGGTATCCGCGGATCCAACACCCGGCGTGGATGTGAACTTCTTCAACACCGGTACCTATGGACTCACATACGCGTGGGCATTCGGCGATGGTGCGACCAGTGACGAGAATGAGCCTGTGCATCAATACGCGGTAGCAGGTCTTTATTCCGTGACACTTACCACCCAGGATGGCGACTGTTCCGGGATCTCTTCACAGGATATTCTTGTCGGCAGTACGGGTATCGCGGCTACGGACGCCAGTGGCTTATCGGCATGGACCGAAGGTGCCCAATTCGTGGTCCAATGGCAGGTTGAAGGAGAGGACGGCATCATGGCTGAAGTATTGGACGCGGCGGGCCGTACCCTGGCCATGCGGACCGCCAATGGTGGTATGGGGCGTGTGATTATGAGTGGACAGGACCTGCCCTCGGGCGTCTACTTCGTTCGGATCCGCACCGTCGGCACTGAACGGACTTTCAAGCTGCCGCTGGTCCGTTGATCGGCCGCATCAGAACGTGCGAAGGCCCCCGGATCGGGGGCCTTCGTCTTTTATGTTGTAGGTGCTGCGCATCAGCGGCTGTGTACTTTGCGGGCTCATTCAACCGCCATGTCCCGAACCAGAGGCCAATTCACCAGCGTTCTTCCAGCGGCATTGTTCCCGCTCATGCTTTTGCTGCAGGGTTGCCTCACCATCGAGGAGAACTACACCTTCAAGAAGGACGGATCGGGCACCATGGAGTACGTGGTGGACATGAGCGAAATGGCCGAGCTGCTGAAGGACCTCCCGGGAGACAAAGGGAAGAAGGGCCTCGGGCCGGACAATGCGGACATGGACGCTCAGCTCTCGGAACTGAAGACACTTCCGGGTATCAAGAAGGTGAAACTGAAGAAGGAGAAGGATGGATTCATCCAGCGCATGAGCTTGCAATTCGCGGACATCACCGCGTTGAACGCCGCATTGAATACTTTGAAACCGGACAGCACCGGGGCGAAGCATGAGTACTTCCGTTGGGACGGCAACACACTTGTACGCACCACGGATGCACATACGCGAAATATGACCAGCGGCATGGGCGGTGAGAGCGGCGATTCAACGGACGCTACTGGCATCCTGCAAATGATGAAGTATACATTCGATCTGCGGTTCGCTGACGAGTTGGGTGATGTGCTAGTGGCCGAAGGCATGACCAAAGAGGCCGACGGCACAAAGCACCTCAAGCTGAACACGGACTGGTCGGTGATCGACAAGGATCCGTCCGCGCTGGACATGCGTATCACGCTGAAGAAGTAAGAACGCATGGAACATCACCTGTTGGAGAGCGCGATCCGGTTGGCGGCCAAAGTGCACAAGGGCCAGTTGGACCGCTTCGGCAAGCCGTATGTACTTCACGTGATGCGGGTAATGATGCGCGGGCATGACCTGGAAGAGCAAGTACTCGGTGCGCTGCATGATATCCTTGAGCGCTCCACACTCACCTTGGTGGACATCCAGAAGAAGGACTACCCCGCGCGGGTGGTGAAGGCGCTGGATCATATCACCCGACGTGAGGAGGAGGACTATGACGGATACATCGAACGCGTGATGCAGGACGGACTTGCTATGCGCGTGAAATTGCACGACTTGGCAGACAAGATGGACCTGCTCCATGTGGACGAATTGAGCATGGCCGATCTGAAGCGCTACAACAAGCAACTCGCCGCCTACCACCGCTTGAAGCGGCTGGTGGAGATCGCCAGGGCCAATATGGACGTGCCCGCCCGCAAGGCGAAAGCAGGTGCCTGAAGATGGGGCGACAGGCTGGAATGTGAACGGTATCTTCGCCGGAACTGATCCCTACCGTATGCGAACCCTGTTCTTCGCCGCTTTAGCGGTCCCTTTTTCCGTTGTCCAAACGGTCTACGCACAACATGATGCGATGCCGCTCGAAGCGCAGGTCCCAGCGCTTGGCGACACCTTCCGGTGGCAGACCGACCAATTCGCCGATGTGCGGATCCTTCGCTACCAGATCCCGGGGTGGGAGCAGCTTTCCCTGAAGGAAAAGACGCTCGCCTTTCATCTCAATATGGCCGGGCTTGCTGGGCGTGATATCCTCTGGGACCAGAATTACAAGTACAACCTGGTCATCAGGCGCGCCTTGGAGCAGCTGCTACCCGGATATACGGGTGACAGGACGGCACCCGAATGGGGACAGTTCCAGGAATACGCCAAGTCGGTCTTCTTCAGCAACGGCATCCATCACCACTACGGGATGGACAAGTTGATCCCGCAGTTCCCGCGTTCGTGGTTTGAAAGCGGCCTTGCTTCTATAAGTGCTTCACTGGACGAGGCGGCACTTGACGCGATGTTCGATCCGACGGTAGACGCCAAGAAGGTGAGCTTGGACGCCACAAAGGATCTTCAACTAGCGAGTGCCGTCAATTTCTATGGGGATGATGTGAGCGAGAAGGAGGTGGAGGCGTTCTATACCGCGATGAATCAACCGGACGAGAAGCGACCACTGAGCTTCGGATTGAACAGCCAACTGGTGAAGGAAGGCGGCGTGCTGCGCGAACGCGTTTGGAAGGAGGACGGGCTCTACGGTCAAGCCCTCAAGCAAGTGAACGCACACTTGGCCAAGGCCAAGGAATTCGCCTGCACCGAGCAGCAGCGCAAGGCGATCACGCTGCTCATGGACTATTTCCGCACCGGCGATCTGAAGACATGGGACGACTTCAATGTCGCCTGGGTGAAGGACACGGAGAGCACCGTTGATTTCATCCTGGGGTTCATCGAGGTGTACAATGACCCCATGGGTAAGCGCGGGAGTTACGAGAGCATCGTTGAGGTAACGGATCCTGTGGCCACCAAGAACATGCGCGTGATCCAGGAGAACGCCCAATGGTTTGAGGACAACAGCCCGTTGCTGCCCGAGCACAAGAAGGAAAAGGTGGTGGGTATCACGTACAAATTCGTGAATACGGCGGGCGAGTCCGGGGATGCCGCACCGTCCACCCCGATCGGCGTTAACCTGCCGAATGCGAACTGGCTGAGGAATACCTATGGCAGCAAAAGCGTGAGCTTGGGTAACATCAGCGATGCCTATGAGAAGAGCGGTGGCAAAGGAGCGTTGGAGATCTTCTGCAACGACCAGGAAGAGATCGATCGCGCGGTGGCGCATGGCAGCCTAGCGGGCAAGCTGCACACCGCTTTGCACGAGGTGATCGGCCATGCGAGCGGCAAATTGGAACCCGGGGTCGGTGAAACGGATCAGACCTTGAAGAACTATGCGAGCACGCTGGAAGAGGGCCGTGCCGACCTTATGGCCCTCTACTACATGATGGATCCGAAACTGATCGATATGGGGGTGATGCCCGGTCTTGAAGTAGGCAAGGCGGAGTACGATGCATACTTGCGCAACGGCCTCCTCGTCCAACTGCGCCGGATCAAACCAGGTAATATCATCGAAGAAGCTCACATGCGCAATCGGCACTGGGTAAGCGCTTGGGTGGTTGAGAAGGGGCGTGTTGATACCGTTGTCCTGGTGAATGCGCGTAACGGCCATGTCTCTTACGACATCCGGGACTATGGCAAGCTCCGCACCTTGTTCGGCGAATTGCTGCGCGAGGTGCAGCGCATCAAGAGCCAAGGGGACTATGAAGCGGGCAAAGCATTGGTGGAAACCTATGGGGTCAAGGTGGACCCTCTGGTGCATGCCAATGTCCTGGAACGGGCCAAGCAACTCACCACGGCTCCATATGCCGGGTTCATCCAACCCCGTTTGGTGCCTACCATGGATACCGCCGGGAACATCACTGAGGTCAAAGTGGAGTACCCTAGCGACTTCATCGGTCAGATGCTCGAGTACGGCAAACGCTACAGCTTTCTGCCGGACCGGAACTGATCCGCGCGAACGCCCATAATACGCGTCCACATATTGAAACGCGGGATCCACCCGCTTGTAACGGGCATCCGTCGATTATCCAGCACTCCCGTGAAACAAGAGCACCTGCCCTTCACGTAACAGGGTGTGTCCAAGTAGTTCAAAGGTCAATCTGAAGAGTCACGTCGCCCCTGCCTAGGTCTCAGACCGGTGGGGGTTTCGTGCGTCTGGACCTTACTATTGGCAGAGCACATTCGCCGCCCAGGTAGCGATGAGCATCTCGGGCTTGGTATGCGCCTCGTATCCGTGGGCCCGCACGTAGCCCACCGCAGTGGTATGCAACCGGTGCGAGCCGTAGCGCGGATCACTGTTCAGGTCCATATCGATCCGGTTCACTGTCACCCCGCTTTCCATGAGGAACGTGGCCACGGCCAGGCTGCGTTCCACCTCACCCCAAAGACGCGTCCACAGATCGCGGATGCGCTCCTGCTTTTCGCGTCGATAGAGCACGTGCGCGCCGTTCTTGCGGTAGCGCAACACCACAGTGGTCGTATAGATAGTGAGGCCACTGCGGTTCTGGCTATCACTGCCCACCAGCACCTCTACATCCGGCTGGGCGCGCAGCCTGGCCTTCACATGCTCGATCAGCTGCACAGCTGAACCGTCGTCCATCACGTGGAAGTCCTTCATCAAGCCCCAAGGTAACAGGATGCAAGGTGTTGGCCCTCCTACCTGACGGATGCATCGGGCATCTATATTTGCGCCCCCTGAGCAAGAAAGATTCCTCTTACCGAAGTGGCGGAATTGGTAGACGCGCACGTTTCAGGGGCGTGTGACCTTACGGTTGTGCGGGTTCGAGTCCCGCCTTCGGTACCAAAGGAGCGGCGAAAGCCGCTCCTTTCTTTTTTAGGCAAAGCGCACCATTCAGTGAACCGATAGAATGAAGCGGGCGGGAAACACACGAGCTCTGTGATCGGACATTGCCGGTTATCCTGGTTGCCAGCACGGCGGTCCCTACCCGAGCCGCAAGCCGAACGAGTGCTCCGATGCCTTGATCGATGGACCTGTGTCATTGGACGAGCCAGGCTTTCTTTATGGGAGACGGGGCGAAGGTTGGGCCTACTTTTGACCTGGTTCGTTAGAACGTATGCCAGGAAAACGGTTCCGAGCCCGACTGCGCTACGCGCATACGCGGATCTGGCTGCTCACGGCCCTGATCCTTGTGCTGGGTGGGTTCGCGCTCTACACCGTCACTACCCGATCGGCGTTTCCGCAGGTGGCTGTGGGGATCGCTTTGGTCGGTCTCGGCATCTCTTCATGGATGGACCGTAACGATCGTATGATATACGGTGTGGAAGGTGGCCAATTGACCATACGTCAAGGGCGCGTAACGGAACGTATCGAACTTTCGGCCATACAGGACGCGAGCCTGGTGGATCGGCGTGCAGCACGGGACCTTTTGGCCGAGCGTATGCATGCGATGGAAGAACAGGGATTGATACAGGCTGAACGGGATGAATTCCAGCGGCAGTTCACCCGTTGGTGTACCGTTCGCCTCGGGCTGGGGACGTTCAAATTCGGGACCGACCTGCAGGACGGGCGACCGGATGGTAAGCACGACCTGGTATTGCTGCGCCTGCGTGATGGTCGATCATTGGTGCTATCTCCGATCCATAACCAGGACGTTATTTCCGCATTGAACCGGAACCATGTGCAGGATGAGGAAAGCAGGCACCGGGCCTGACGTGATCCTCAGAACCGGAGCCGTTGGCCAACACGCAGGGTTCCGGCACCGCGAATGCGGTTGATCTTGCACAGGGCCTTTACCGTTGTCCGGTGCTTCCGCGCGATCGCACTGAGTGTGTCACCTCGCCGCACGGTATGAAAGCGCTGTGCCAGTGCGGCCTTCGCTTTGGCCGCCGTAGAGAAGAGCCCGGGATGGACATTCAAGATGTTCGTACGCAATTCGCCCTCGCGCACATCGAAGAGCAACTGGGGGTCGATAGGTTGTCCGAGGTAGCGCGTCTCGAAGTGAAGATGATCCCCTGTGCTGCGTCCGGTGCTTCCGCCCAAGCCGAGCGTCTCACCGGCCTCCACATGATCGCCGGCCTGCACCTTGCGTTCGCTCAAATGACCGTAAAGCGTCTCCAACCCGTTCGAATGACGCACCACGACCACATGCCCGAACTGCTTATGGAAGCGGGATACGCGAACAACGCCTTCGAATGCGCTCACCACGGGATCACCGCGCTGCAGGTCGATGTCGATCCCGTAATGCATGCGGCGGTGCCGTGGGCCGAACGGCGAATTCAACTCACCACAAACCGGGAAGACATGGTCGCATGCGGCGCTGCTGATCGCGAGCACCGCAGTGTCACTGTGCGATCGGGGGGAACGTTCGAAGATCACCTCGGTATCGAACTCGCCGTAGAGCGCATGCCCGGGAATGAAGCGCGCGGAATCTTCAAAAGCCCATTCTGGGTCAACACCATCAACTGCCGGGGTTACACTATTGTACCCCTCCGCATAAGGCGTCATCACCTCCAGCCCACCGATGGCCGTTGTATCGGATTGGTTTTGGGCCATTGCGTTCGTGGATACGAACGCCAAGAGGATGGCCATATGGTTCTTCCGGTGGAGCAACGGCTGCGAATCTATTCGCGCCCCGCATCTGCGCGTGGGTTCAAGGCCCGGTACACCAACATCGCGCGGTGGGATATGGATGAACCTGTATTTCTTGCCGACGGAGGCGCTGTCCTGATCGGTAAAAGGAAAAAGGAGTGCTGTGAAACAACGTTAAGGATCCTTCGCACGCGATAGGGACCCGTGGGTCGTTCCTTTGGCGTGAGAGAAGTCTCATGCCCAAGGAAAGACACGTACGGATCGAAATGGAAGGGCACCGCGTTGAAACGGACCACGCTGCGGACAAGGGGCAGGGCTTCGCGCACGGCGTGATCATCTACCTGGTGGCGCTGATCCTGACCTTGCCGATGTTCATTGTGGTTTATCCGCATTTGCCACGGTGGGTGCTTCCAGTGGGTCATGGCTGGCGATTCGATCACCTCATCGCCCTGGTCCTGATCCTGGTCGCATTCATCATCGTGGTGCGCCGTTTCCAACTCGCCGTCTATGTCCTGTTGGTTATTGGGCTTGGGAGTCTGACGGTGACCAGCCTCACCGGCCATTACGGTTTCCGGGATGTCTATCGCGACTATGCGCGGTTCCTGGGCTCCTTGCGCCAGAATACCGAGCCGCTACCGATGTTGCTCCAGGGCGAAGGGCCGTTCGCGGGGGCTGAGGAAGTGATCTCGCACATCGATTACCGGAGCCCAGCGGTCCGGGCCTTCGCCGTTCGGGCTGCTACAACCTGGTTCACCGAGGTGGAAACCCGGCCGAACGAAGCCACCTTGGTGCAGTGCTTCTCGGTGTTCAAGGTGATCAACAGCTCGTGGCGTTACGTGAGTGATGTGAAGGGAGGTGAGTACTTCGCTACGGCCAGCGAGAGCACCGAACTGCTCGCTGGGGATTGTGACGACCACGCGATCCTGATGGCCGCAAGCATCAAGGCGATCGGTGGAGAGGTGCGTCTGGTGCGCACCACCGGGCACATCTATCCGGAACTGAAGATCGGGGATGCCGCGGAGATGGAACGGGCCGCGTGGTTGATCCGTACGACCTTGTTTCCCGCAACGGCCCGCCACGCCACGCTGTTTTACCATACCGACGCGCAAGGTGATCGGTGGATCAACCTGGACTACACCCGATCATATCCCGGTGGTGAAGTGATGGATGAAACGATCCGGGGTACGGTGGTGGTCTGAGTTACGGCAGGCACCAAAAATAGAGGCCGGCCCGATGGAGCCGGCCTCTTGGCCCACTGGGAGGATCCGATCAAGGAATTTGTTCGGTAATCGTGTTGTTGGGTGTCGTGCCGCCCACATTCACCAGGATGATATCGCGGTCGTTCCCGCTTCCGGTGTATTGCACCAAACCGTTCAGGTTCACATCCTCGACGAAGTAGCCGGGTACCGTATTGTTCGGAGCTGTGCTGCCCACCCGTACCAGGACCGGATCGCGGTCATTACTGGTGCCCGTGTATTTGATGTTGTTGTTCCGCACGGTATTGCCGGCCCAGCACACGCGGTAGGTGCTCACGGTCTTCTGGGCATTGGTGCCGAACGTGGCCAATGCACCTGTGGTGAAGTTCACGGAGGCCGGCGCTCCGGACAAGGCGACGGCAGCGCCGGTCATCACACCGAAATGGTTGCGGTGCCGCAAGGCCACGAAGTAGTTGCCGGGAGGCAGGGGAATGGAAAGGGCCGAACTGTTATCCACGTCCACCACATCGCCGTCACTTTGGAGCAAAGCGGCCTTTGTGCGCACGATGGTGGCGCTGTTGGCCGCATCACGGAGTTCCAACAGTACCCAATCCACTACAGCATTATCACCCGTGGTGCTCAGGATGGAAGCGTTGATCGTTTCCGCTCCACCGCCCACGATCGTGAAGCCCGCTGCGGTGAACGGTTCCGTAAGGGGGAAGGCGCCCAAGGTCCGGAGGTTGGTGTTCATCTTGCCGGTGGCGCTCACAAAAGGGCCTTCGAGGAAGACTTTCGGGGCGATCGAAACTGAAGATGGCGATCCGACCGTCTCCGGGGTCAGTCCATCGTAAGGGAGCGAACCGTTGGCCGCCCCGGCGAAATTCACCAAGGTTGCACAGGAGAGCATGATGGGGTTGAACCGGAAGATGACACCCAGATCGCTCGTTCCACCCTGGGTGGTGGTACCGTAGATGAGACCATCAGCACCTTGCACGAGGGAGCAATCAGGGAATTTGCCCTCGGTGTTAAGGGGCGGGGTGTTGAAGTCATATTCCTCTGTATAGGTGCCGGGAGCGATGGTCCAACTGAAGATCCCGCCGGAACCGCCCAGTCCTTCCTCTTTGAAAGCGCCATACAGTTTTCCGTTGCTTGCCTGCAGCAATTCACCGCCCGGGGTGGCACCCTCCAGCCCGTTGAAATGATAAAGCGTGCTGAACACGTTGGTGCCGGTATTGAAGGAGAAGATGGTCCCCTTGCTGAATGATCCATTCGCGCTGGTAGTGCCGTAAAGCAGTCCGTTGCTGGCCTCCATCACATCACCCAGAGGTTGTGATCCGTCAGCGACACTCAGATCTTTTCGCTTGGTGATGGTGGTGGTGCCGGGCATGTATTCGAAGAAGGTCCCTTGGCCGTTGAGGCCAGCAGCGCTGGTAGAACCATAGAGTTTGCCGTTCGATGCCTTGAACAGCCCGTTCTGGGGGATCGTGCCGGCCGTGGTAAGCGAAAGGTCGATCTTCACTACCAGCGTATTGGTAGAGATGGTGTATTCGAACAGCGTTCCCCCGTCGGTGGTCCCCCCCGAACTGCAGAGGCCATAGAGTTTTCCGCTCACTTCAACAAGCGCCCCCAAAGGCACGGTCCCGGTTGCGCTGCTCAGGTGTTTGAGCAGCGTGAAAGCCGAGGTCGTTGGATCGATCGAGAAGAGCACACCCCCGGAATTGTTGCCTCCGGAGCTCGTCAGGCCGTAGAAGAGTCCGTTGCTGGCCTTCAGTAGCCGCCCCCTGGGCGCCGAGCCGTTGGAGAACGAGAACGGCACCAGCGCGGTGGCGGTGAATGAGGACAGGTCGTACCTGAAAAGCGCACCGGCGGAACCATCGCCGCCTTCACCTGCCAGGCAGATGAGCGTGCCGTTCGGGTCCTCGATCACCCCGCCCCATGTATCAGAGAAACCGTTGGAGTCCATGTAGTATACCGGGGCGTAGTTGGTGGTGGTCGTATTGAACGAAAAGATCACCCCCGCATCTCCCGGTCCCCCGGCACTGGTGGTGCCATACAACAGGCCATTGCTACCAACGATCATCCGGGAAAATGGGCTGTAACCGTCGGCACTGCTCATGTGATGGAGATCGGCATAGCTGCCCGGGCTGCCGATGGTCCAACTGAAGAGGACCCCTCCGCTGTTGGCCCCGCCTCCGGAAGCGGTAGCGTAAAGCACACCGTTGGGAGCTTGGATGAACTCCGCCAGAGGCGACCTTCCGGTGGCGGTGGCGAAATCGTGCAATTTGACGAAAACGTTGCCGGTGGTGTTGAACGAGAAGATCGTCCCGAACCCGTTGGCCCCTCCCACAGCGGTGAAGCCGTAACACAAGCTGTTGCTGGCCTGGTAAAGGCCACAGATCGGACGTGTACCCGTGGCAGTGCCCGGGAGAACGGGGAAGTTGTAAACCTTGGTATTGGTGGTTTGGCCGGGGACGTAAGAGAAGATGCACCCGTTCCCGTTGGCGCCTCCCAGTTGGGTGGTGCCATAAATATTGCCGTTGGTGTGCATGAGCAACCGCCCGCGCGGTGTGCTGCCTTTGCCGGTGGTGGTGGCGTCAAAGTCGAATTTTTTCAGGAAGGCCGAGGTGGCGATATTGTACTCCCACAACGTTCCCACATTGGATAAACCTCCGTTCGAGCAGGTACCATAGAGGCGTCCGTTCGGGGCGATGACCACCCCCCGGATCGGCCTTCCCCCAACGGCTGTGGAGCTCGATGTGGTGGTGGAAAAGTTGCGCAGGATCGTATACACCCCGCCAACGGGGTTATAGCTGAACAACACACCTGCCCCCTCAGTGCCGCCCAGTTCAGTTACCCCATAGTAGAGCCCATTGCTCGCCTTCACCACCTCCCCCTTGGGATTTCCGCCCTCAAAGCGTGTGAAGTTGTGCTTGGTCGTAAAAGTTCCCGCTTCGGAGATGGTGTAGATGGTGCCGATGCTTCCGGTACCGCCCCCTGCCGTGGTTCCCCAATAGGGACCTTGAGCACGAAGAGCTGAGGAGAGCAGAAGAACACCAAGGATGGAGCAGAGCGCAGAAGTGCGGAACATGGTAAGGGTAAGGATTGGTCCGACGTGGAGCGGGAGTACGAAAGGACGTGCAAGATAAGAGGTGCCGAGGAGTAATCCACGCGCTACGACGAGGATCCCGGGTGCATCGACAGCTGATGTTCCCCGGCGGATGATCACGGCTACATTTGACCGGAGCCCATCCGATTGAAGAAGCTGGTCGACCCCACCGAACTGGCCAAGGCCAGCCACATGCGCCCCGGGGATCCGCGTGTAACGCTACTTGCGGAAGTAAGCGGCTTGAAACGGCTGGAGCGGTTCTACAACGAGATCGAGCAGGCCCCTGGCCAGGATTTCATCGCCGCCTTGTTCGCTCATTTGGAACTGGGCCTTGAGGTGGACAAAGACGACCTTGCCCAGATCCCGGCAGAAGGAGGGGTGGCCTTCATCGCCAACCATCCCTACGGGGCGATCGATGGGTTGGCGCTTATCGACGTATTGCGGCGCGTTCGGCCTGAGGTGAAGGTGATGGCCAACTTCATGCTCCAACAATTAGAGCCGTTGAAAGACCGGTTCATCGGCGTGAACCCCTTCGAGCAGCTTCGGTCGCGCTCCAGCTTCCAAGGTATGCGACAGGCGATGGAGCATCTTTCAGGTGGCGGTGCATTGGGCATCTTTCCGGCCGGGGAAGTAAGCAGCTACCGCACAGAACTGAATGCCGTGGCCGATCCGCGCTGGAAACCGCCGGTGATCAAGCTCATCAAGAGCGCGGGCGTGCCCGTGGTGCCGGTCTGGTTCGATGGTGCGAACAGCCTCATTTTCCAGATGCTCGGAATGATCCATCCGGACCTGCGTACCATGGCGCTGCCGGGCGAAATGTTACGGATGCGTGGCAAACGCGTGCGGCTGCGCATCGGCAAACCGATATCGCCCAAAGAGCTCGCGGCTTTCGGGTCTGTGGAAGAACTCACGCGCTACTTGCGTGCAAAGACGTACGCGCTCGGCTCCGGGGTGCAAGTGCGGCGGGAGCAATTCAAGCCGCTGCGGTTTCCGCGTCGCCCGAAGGACATCGCCGAAGCGCAACCGATGCCGGATATCCTCCGCGAACTCTTGTCCATCAAGGATCTCCGGATCGGTGGTCAGGCGGAGTTCGATCTGTATCTCGCCCCGAGCGAAAGGATACCGCATCTTCTCCGCGAGATCGGACGGCAACGGGAGATCACCTTTCGTGCCGTGGGAGAAGGCACCAACAAGCGGGTGGATCTGGACGAATTCGACCTCTACTACGATCACCTCTTCCTTTGGGACCGCGAACAACGGAAACTGGCCGGAGCTTACCGCATCGGTGATGGTGCACGGATCATGGAGCGCTACGGGAAGCGGGGCTTCTACACGCACACGCTGTTCCGCATGCGCAGGCCCATGGAACGGGTGCTCCGGCAAAGCTTCGAGCTGGGGCGTTCCTTCATTCCGCAAGAGTACCAGAAGCACAGGCTGCCGCTCTATCTCCTGTGGCGTGGCCTGCTCATCCATGTCATCGGGAATCCGGACCATCGTTACCTGATCGGCCCGGTAAGCATCAGTGGGAGCTACAGCCGCTTCTCGCGCGGGCTCATGATCCACTTCCTCCAGAAGTACCATTTCGATGAGCGGCTGGCCCGGCATGTGCTGCCCCGCAACCGCTTCTTCGTTCAGCCCGACAAGGCCGATGGTGAGGCGCTGCTGGAAGCCAGTGGTGAGGACATGAAGAAGCTCGATCGGATAATCGCGGACATCGAGCCGGAGGGTAACGCTGTGCCGGTACTTCTGAAAAAGTATCTTCAACTGAACGCGCGCATCGTCGGCTTCAACAGCGATCCCAAGTTCAATGACGCGCTCGATGGGTTCGTGGTGCTCGACCTGTCCCTGGTGCCCGAGAAGACCATCGAAGACCTGAAGCGGGGCATGAACGGTCCGGGGATCCGGCGGTGCTGATGTGATCGGCTTCGTAGTGAACGATCTTCGCGGCATGGGAAAGACCACGTTGGTAGTGGGTGCGAGCGAGAACCCGGAACGTTATTCGAATCGTGCTGTGCGCAAGCTGCATGCGCATGGGCATCCGGTGATCGCTGTCGGTCGGCGCGTTGGAATGATCGGCGATGAACCGATCCTCACCACGATCCCGGAACACACGGCCATTGACACGGTCACCATGTACTTGAACGCACACAACCAGGAAGCGTGGGAGAAGTTGGTGCTCGACCTGTCACCAGCGCGCATCATCTTCAACCCGGGGGCGGAGAACCCCGAGCTGGCGATGAAGGCAGAAGCGCGCGGCATCGAGGTGGTGGAAGCCTGCACGCTGGTGATGCTGGGAACGGAGCAGTACTGAGCGCAACCGAAGACCGCTACTTTGAGGCCGTGAAAGGAGCGCGATTCCTGCTTTTTCTGGTCGGGTCGTTCTTCTTCGGGAGGTATGCGGCGCAGGATCCGTTCCACCGCTCGTACGCCATGGCCGATGGTTTGGCCAGCGATCAGGTGTATTGTGCCAACCAGGACCATGAAGGCTTCCTCTGGTTCGGTACCGACGCCGGAGTGTCCCGTTTCGATGGATTGGAGTTCGTCAACTTCGGCCCAGGTGATGGACTCTCCGACAGCGAAGTGATCGGCATCCAGGAAGATTCACAGCACCGCATCTGGTTCCTCACGCTCAACGGAAGATTGAGCTACTGGCATGAAGGGCGCATGCACAACTCGGCCACGGACCCTGAACTGGGCAAGTACATCGCCACGTCCGGATGGTGCAACATGTGCGAGGATGACCATGGTATGCTGTGGTTCTCTGGTATACGTGGCGAGCTGTTGCGTCTTGATCCCAAGGGTGATCGCGACCGGTTGTTCAGCGCGCCGGTAGCGGTGCGGAACGTGGTGAAGGATACCGAAGGGCGTGTGGTGGTCATCACCAGCGGATCCGTGAGCGTGGCGCGCGGTGAAACGCTTGAAAGCGCCCCGAACATGCTCGAGGGGTGGTTCCCGAATCACGTGGCCACACCTCCTACGGACATGGATCCTCTCGCACTCACCCGGAATGGGATCATTTCGGTAACGGGGGAAGGTGGCCGATCCCTCCGAGTTCCGGTGGTGATCAAGGCGGAGGAGCACCGCGCGGTGGAACGCGATGCTTCCGGATCCTTGTGGCTGTACCGGAAAGATCGGGGCGTGGAGTTCATCGCTCCTAACGATACCGGCTTCGCCCTACCTGAACTGCAGTTCAAACGCCAGAAAGTTAACACCGTTTTCGTGAGCGCACAAGGGGACCGATGGTATTGCACGGCCACCAAGGGCGTGTTGCTGGTGGAAGGGGGCCAGGTGGGCCGAACCGAATGGCATGCCAATGACCAATCATCCCGCTCGGCCTACATATCGTTGGCTCAGGGGAGCGGTCGGATCTGGGTGGGTACGGACCTTGGCGCGGTTCTCAGCTATGGTGACGGTCATGTAGAAACGCAGTTCGAGCCCGGTGAAGGGCGACTGCCCGGCCGAATTCTCCGCATCGCCGCAGGGCAGAACGGTGAAACGTGGTTCGCATCGGATTGGGGTTTGTTCCACTGGGCACCGGAAGAGTCCAGCCGATTGGACATGATACCGGCCTACCTGCCATCATCCGCTGGGCCCGATCTGGAATCTGCTCCATCCAAATGTGTGGTGTTGACGCGCAATGGGGTGGTCTACGCACCCGGCAACGGACTGCTGAAAGTGGTGGACGGACCTATTGGGCGTGTGCGCGAGTTGTGCATGCCCGGTTCTGTTCCGCGTACACGCATCTACAGCATCACGGAGGATCAACAAGGTGTCATCTGGTTCGAGACTGGTCAGCGCATCTACGCGATGGAAGCGGACAGTATCCGTGCATGGCCGATCCCTGAGAACTATGCTGGATCGCGCATCACGGACATCCTCGCTTGGTCGCCGGACACGTTGGCACTGGCCACTGCCGGCCAAGGTGTGCTCCTATGGTCAGCAGGCAACATGATCGGCCCGCTACCTGCCGGAAAGGATGACCACGGATCGATGGTCCGCAGGATCAGGCTCTCAGGGGACACGCTGCTGTGCGCCACCTCCGAAGGCGTGGTGGTACACGTACGCAGTGCTTCTGGGATCATCGACACGTGGCGATGGTCCATGGCCCATGGGCTTCCCACGAACGATGTGCGGGATATGCTGATCGCCGATGGTCGAATGGTGATGTCCACGGCGCTGGGATTGTGCGTGGCACCCGTTCGCCCTGTTTCACAGGAACGGGCATTGGGCCAACTCCACGTGGTGCGGCTGCTGGTAAACGACTCGGTGCATGACCCGCTCGCCACTGCCGTGGGAATGGATCTGGGAGATCGATTGGTGGTGGAAGTGCATGCGGTCGAGTTCGCCCAAGCTAACGAGGTGGAATACGCCTACGCGGTGGATGGTGGGGCGTGGTTCGCGTGCAAGGAAGGGCGTGTGGTGTTGGACCGGATCGGGGAGGGTACACATGTGGTGGGTGTGCGAGCGCGCTCTGGCGCAGGCGAATGGAGCATACCGGAAACGGTGACCGTTGCGGTGCGCCCGCCGTGGTGGGCCACCCTTGTCTTCCGAAGCGCAATGGTCATCGGGGCCTTCTCCATACTCCTGTTCCTGCTCTACTACTGGTCCCGCCGCGATCTCAGAAGGCAGCTGGAACGCGTGCGCGCGTTGGCCGCGGTGAACGAGGAGCGCCGACGCATCGCCGCGGACGTACACGATGACCTTGGAGCGGACCTGAGCCGCGTGCTCATGCACGCGCGGCAATTGGAGTCCGCCGGCATCGGAACGGAGGCGCGCGTGTCCAAAGGCATTGTGGAGACCATCGACAAGATCGACGAGATCATCTGGTCATTGGACCCCAAGCGGGATACGCTGCAGAGCACGGTCCACTTCATTGAGCAGCAAGCGCGCGAACTCGCCGAGGCCCACGGACTGAAGTTCCGAACCGACGTGGATCTGCCGGAAACCGACCTGCCGCTGGCGGCGAACGAACGGCGAGAGCTGCTGCTCATCGCCCGCGAAGCCATGCGCAACGTGGTGGAGCACGCCGCGGCCAACACCTTACGGATGGGGTGGACCATGGCGAATGGAGAGATCCGCATGGCCGTTGAGGACGATGGCATCGGCATGCCGGCCGACCAAGACAGCAACTCGCGGAACGGGCTGAAGAACATGCGCGACCGGTCAGAACGCCTGGGTGGAACGCTGCTGATCACACCCCTCCCGACCGGCGGTACGCGCGTTGAAACGCGGATCCCCGTTCCTCGTAATCATCCGATCGGATGATTACGATGCCGAATTAGCGGTCCATCTTGCGCGCATGACGCCATGGGAGAATGAACCGGGGAAGGTGGAGGTCCTGTTGATCGAGGACCACGACGATTTCCGCAACAGCCTGGAGTTCTTCCTCAACGAGAGCGGCCACGTCAACTGCCATTCCTTCGGGGATGCCGAGGCCGCATTGAGGTACATGCAGTTCAAGCTGCCATCCATCGTTATCATGGACATCCGTCTGCCCGGCATGAATGGCATCGAATGCACGCGCCGCATCACGGAAAAATATCCGCGCGTGCAAGTAGTTATATGCACCGTCCACGAGGATGATGAACTGATCTTCGAGGCCCTGCGCGCCGGAGCCGCCGGTTACCTGCTGAAGCGATCCTCCATCGAGGACCTGCTGGAAGCCATCCGCCAAGTGCTGGCGGGTGGCTCACCGATGAGCCCCGCGATCGCGCGCCGCGTCGTCAGCAGCTTCCGCCCCAAGAAAAGCGACGACCTCAACGCACTCAGCGATCGCGAACAAGAAGTGCTCGACCTGCTCAGCACCGGCATGACCGCCAAAGAGATCGGCGAGAAACTCTTCGTGAGCACCAACACCGTGCGCACGCACATCCGGCACATCTACGAGAAACTACAGGTGCAGAGCCGCGTGGAGATGATGAACCACGTGCGTGGGAAGGGTGGGAAGTAGTCGGGTGGAGAATCACACGGTTGGATGATGTGAGCGGCGATGCCTGGCCGTGCCTTTGGCATGCTCAGCGCTCCGTTGGGCAGGCGGGTGCCGAAAAGCCGGGAGAGAGTAGGCAATACCAAGATTCACGAATCATGAACTCTGTCGAAAAGTTTGTTCTCAGCGGCATAGTATTGGCCTGCTTCGGTGTTCCCGGGAAAGCCCAATTGTGGAAAGGCCAGCCCGAATACATTTCTTCTACTGGGAATACGGGGGCGGGAGCACCTCCATTGCCAAGCATTCGCCTTCAAGTGGACGCGAATGCTACAAGTTCTTCACTTTTACGGGAGGGTACCGCTTCCAGGTGCTACACGATGAGCGGTACAGTTCCGAGCCTCTCTGGTGTGAATGGCCTTGCGTTTGTGATGGGAAGCGGACATGCGACCAATATAAACGGAGGAACATTTACGGCTCGCACTGAGTCTGGTGCGACGGCTACCAACGCGTATGGGGTTTTGGGAAGCATATACACGGGGAGTAACATCAATGTGGCGTATGCGGTACGCGGCGATGCCTATGCCGGTGCTGTCCGATACGGTCTATATGGGCAAGCGGTCGCACAAACAGGTAGTTGGGCAGGATACATGAACGGCAACTTGTGGTACACCGGAACTCTGACAAGTACATCCGATCAGAAACTCAAGCAGAATATTGAACCGCTGAAGGGCGCACTTTCTCTGGTCCTTGAGATGAAGCCGAAAACGTATGAATACCGGATCGAGGAATACCCTACCATTCACCTGCCATCCGAGGCCCAGTTTGGCCTGATAGCCCAGGATCTGGA
>JANOPI010000586.1:0-10601 GCA_031421755.1 Flavobacteriales bacterium
CATCCTTCACGGCTTGCGACTTCACCCGGTGTACCTTCATGGGTGAGGGAACGTCGAAGGGGTTCATGGGGAACGGGGCGAAGATCACAGCCTCCGATTGTGGCTTCACCAAGTTCAGCGCTGCGGCAATGGACCTGTCCATGCGCAGCCGCACGGCGATCAAGCGCTGTGTCTTCACGGGGAACGGCACCGCAGTGCTGGTAACCAACGGGGCCGAGGTGGCGGCGGACGGTTGCACATTCACCGGGAACACCATCGGCATCGCGCTGAAACAAGTGAAGGCGGGCCAGGACGGGGGAAGCGCGTTGGTCTACCAGAACACGTTCACCGGGAACGGCGTCGATAAAGAGGTGGATGCCGTAAGCCGCTGGGCCACAGGCACCGGTGCCATGCCAGAAGGCCATTCATCGGGCGCTGCCCGGGATTGACCGGATCGTATACCGTGGATCGGTAGTGCGGATATCTTCCGCGCCCCAATTCCCGTAGTAACGCGCATGATCGGAGGTCGGACCACCCACAAGGGCCTTTTTCGAGGCGTTTGGTCACTGCTTTTCGCGCTGGCGTTCTGTGCGTTGCGCGCGCAGTCAGGGGAGGTGGTCGAAGCAGTGGTTGTGTATGGTGACCAAAAGCTGATCGAAGACGAAGAAGCGCTTACGGATGTTGAATTGAGTATGATGCTCGATTCGCTCTGCACCTTGGATCCTGCGCCGAAGGACCTGATCCGCGACTTGCGCCTGTTCCTGCGCATCCGCAAAATGGATGAGGAGCAGATGGTTTCGCTCATCGATTCGCTGTTCGAACTGGACACGGTTCCCTACGCGCTGGTGAACGAGATCAACCTGTACGTGGACCAGCTGCCCACGAAGAGCGAAGTGGAGGAAAGTCCCGTGCTGGCCTGGAGCGACCGCACATTCGAACCCGGTTCGGAGGTGTACGGTGCATGGAACATCACGAACCCGAACGCCTATGGGTTGGATCTTTCCTCAACGGACACTCTGCTGCAGGTGCGTTTGCGCGATGAGGACGGGCTTTGCGGCTTCAGCATGCCTGTGCCGCCCGTGCTCACCAGCCGTTTCGGTTGGCGTGATGGTCGCAGCCACAATGGTATCGACCTGGATCTCGAAGTATGGGACACGGTACGATCGGCCTTTCCCGGTGTGGTGCGCTTCGCGGACAAGTTCGGCGGCTTCGGTCGGCTGGTGGTCGTCAGGCATTTCAATGGATTGGAAACGTACTATGCGCACCTGCACCGCATCAAGGTGCGACCCGGTGATGAAGTGGATGTCGGAGAACCCATCGGTCTGGGTGGAAGCAGTGGGCACAGCACGGGCAGCCATCTCCACTTCGAAACACGCTTCAAAGGTGTGCCCTTCGACCCATCGCACATGATCGACCTCACCTCAGGTGAATTACTATGCGACACGCTCGTACTGAAGCGAGGCCGCACCTCGTTCTCCGCCTATCCGAAAGGCACGCGATTCCATACTGTTGCCAAAGGGGAGCATCTTAGCGCCATCGCCGACCAATACGGTGTGCCCCTCAACGCACTATGCTCACTGAACGGCATCCCCCGCCGCGCCCGCCTGCGGGTGGGGCAGCGCCTGATGGTGCTACGGCCCGATGCGGCCGAGCGCTTCGCCGAGTTGCGGGTGCCGGTTTCCTTGGGGCGCTGAGCCTCTGTGCGCTGCTGGATCATTCGGAGGCGCACGCCCAAGCCGGGGTGGCCACGGTCGGCCTCCAGGCCAAGCCGGTGATCCCATTCACCTTTTTCGATCCGGTAACCCAGCTCGAAGTTCCGCCCTTGAACGGCACGGTGGAACTTACCGGCGGATTCGCCTTTGGGATGGTGGTGCGGGCGGGCATCACCAAGAGCATCTCGCTGGAAACCGGCATCAATCAGATCACCCGGCGATTCGATGTGGCCTTCGCCAACGACACGAACGGCTATGCGATCAAGGACCAACTGCGGCTCATCGGATACGAGATCCCGGTATTGGCCATGGTGTACATCCGGCTGGGGGAACGCAGCTGGATGAACAACGCCTTGGGCTTCAGCCTTGATCTGTACCCGAGCGATGCCGAGCGGGCGCAAGAGTATTCGCGGGTGTACATGGCGCGCAGAGATTGGAAGCAACTCGGACTGGTGGCGAACATCGGTGTGGAATACCGTACCCTCAAGAGCGGTTGGTTCTACCTGGGCGCCACCTACCATCGGCCCTTCGGCGATATCGCACAGGCCGAACTCACGTGGTACGACCGGTTGAATTTCGGAACGGTGATCAGCGCTGGTATCCCCGGCAGCTATTTGACCGCTGATCTGCGCTACTTCTTCCACAACGAACCGGACAAGGCTCGGCGGCGGAAAGCGGATACGCGCAACAGCGACGACTGAGCGCTATACGGTCCTTCGGGTATCTTCGGGGCCCAACATGCCCGCATGAAGCACGTCTCCTCTCCCGTTATTCTGCTCTTCGCCTGCTTGCCCGCCAAGCTGATCGCCCAAGGCGATTCCTGTACGACCGCGCTGCCCATCAGCCCCGGCACCTATACGGCGGACGGTCCGTCCACTGGCGGCGGTGCGAGCCAGGCCCCGGCTGTCAATGCGGATTGGTACACCTGGCAAGCGGACGTCGATGGGTATGTAACGGTCGCCAGTTGCGGTGGGGGTGTGGACACCCGGGTTCATCTGTATCAAGGATCATGCGGTGGGCTTCTGCAAGCAGGGTCGGACGATAACGGCTGCCCCGGTGGTGGAGGAGCAAGTTTGCTCGCCAACATCGGCGTGGTAGCTGGTACCACCTATTTCATCGAATGGGACGATGCGCATTCCATGGATGGCTTCAGCTGGACATTCTACCAGCATACATGTCCCAGCCCGATCCCCAGCCTGCTGAGCGGCCCTGGATCCATTACGCTCGATTGGCCGCTGCTGGCGGAGGGTTCCGCGTACACCATCGAATACGGCCCCAACGGCTTCGAACCGGGCACCGGTTCCATCCTTACCGGTGTGCAGGGAGAAAATGGGCCACCGGTAACCATCGTCGGTCTGAACGGTGATCTGGAATACGCATTCTACATCGCCATCGATTGCGGATCGGGGGATCTCGCGCCCTTTACCGGACCATGGCTGGGCATCGCAGGACCGACCGATCCCCCGGCGAACGACGATTGCGAGAGCGGCATCCCGATCACGTGCGGCTCCACAACACAAGGAAGCACGCTGTTCGCGCTCGCGGATGGCCCACCGGAATGTGGCACAACGGTCTCCGCTTCGGGAATTTGGTACACGTTCACGGGGATTTCCGGAACGGTGATCCTGAGCACCTGCGCGGACCATGACTACGACACGAAACTCAATGTGTATACCGGCGCGTGTGATGATCCTGAGTGTATTGATGGCAATGACGATGGTGCGTACGGCTGCGACTTCGGCAGTGAGGTGATCATGCAGGCCGATGAGGCCACGGTCTACAATGTGCTGGTGCAAGGCTATGATGGGGCCGTGGGCGACTTCAACCTTGCCATGTCTTGTGCCGCCTGCCCACCATCTTCGGAGATTGTGGTGACCCCTGCGGATCTGCTGGCGTATCTGGATTGGACACCGACCACCCCTGACGGCACGTTCACGGTGGAGTACGGTCTTGCGGGATTCGCGCCCGGCTCAGGCACGGTGATCACGGGAACCGTTGGGGTAGACGGCCCGTCGGTGACCATTCCCGGTCTTGACCTGAACACGGACTATGCGGTGTACCTCACCGAGACCTGTCCCGGCGGAGAGGATGGTTATCGCCGAGGCCCCATCGCGTTCACGACCTTGGAAGAGCCGCTGCCGGTGAATGCTCTTTGCGGCGGAGCGGTGCCGCTGAGCTGTGGCCAGGAAGCGAGCGGCAATACGGAGCTCGGCGTTCTCGCTGATGCCCCGGAGTGCGGCTCCGGATATCTGAGCACCCCGGGATTGTGGTACACCTTCACCGGTGACGGCACCGATGTGACCTTGAGCACCTGCAACGATGCCGCGTTCGATACCAAGATCTCCATCTGGAGCGGGACCTGTTCGGACCTCATCTGCGAGGGCGGCGTGGATGACGCGCTCGGGTGTGCGGACAACACCAGCTCAGTAACCATCGCGACGACCTCGGGCACCGTATACCTGGCCCACGTACACGGCTATGATGGCGAAGTGGGCGCGTTCACCTTGACCATGACCTGTGCCCCGGCCTGTTCGCCCGCGATAATGAACGATGCTTGTTCCACCGCTGAAGTGATCCAACCCCAACTTCCTGGTGCGTGCGTGCCAACGAACGGTACCACTGTTTGCGCATACAGCAGCGCGGCCCCGAATCCGGTCTGTGATCCCTATTCCGCCGCTTTCGATGTGTGGTACACGTTCAACACGGGTCCGGCCCCCGACCATACACTCACAGTGGCCACCATTTCATCCGGTCTCTTGGGCGTTGCGCTGTACGCGGGTTGCGGACCGCAGAATTTCGTGGACTGCTATGATGCCACCGAAGGACCGGTCGCATTGAATGGGCTGGATACCAACACCGTCTACTACGTGCAGATCTGGAACGAAGGGGGCGAGGATGCCGGCACCTTCACGATCTGTGATGAGGCGGCCGGTATCGTTGGCGTACACGAGCATAGTGGCAGCGGTAGCGTATCCGTTTGGCCGAACCCGGTGGAGAACATCCTGACCATCGATGGCCTTCCTTTGGGTACCGAACGCTTGTGCCTCCGCGATGCACAGGGCCGACTGCTGCTCGTTCAGCGAATTGGGCAGGCAAGTAGGCAGACCATGGATCTAAGCGCCTTGGCACCGGGCAGCTACACCGTGCATGCCGAAGGAGTGGCACCGCAAGTGCTGCGGATCGTGCGCAAGTAGGGGAGGGAGGTCGCATGAACGCCCGGACCGATCACTTGATCCGGGCATTCTGTTCCTACTTTGAGGTGATGGCACCGCCCGCCTTCACCACATTTACCCACTGCCCTTCACTCCGTGCGTTCACGGTGTGGTCGTACATGGCTTCGCAAGTGGAGGGCGGCATGTAGAAGCGCCCGATGTAGGCGGCGTTCAGGAACACGCGGTAGGTGGCCTGCTGGTTCGAGCTGATGTCGAAGTAGGTCATCACGCGGTCATCGCGGATGTCCTGGTATTCGAAGTAGCTGTTTTCTTGCGCGCTCTCGGTACCTTCCAGGCGGCTGTTGCGGATCTCCCAACCACTGGGGAATACTTGCGTGAGCGCGAGTTCCAGGTAATGTCCCCGGATGCCGGGATGTTGGATGGTGACCACCGCTTGGAAGTCCGTACCCTGTTCCAGGGATGAGGGATCCAGCCATTCACCGCTCATGCTCTGGTAGCGCACATCCACGGCCAACCCGTTGTTGGCTGGACTTTCCGCGCCGGGCATGGGGGTGCCGGTGCTCACCACACGGGTGTAGAGCAGGTTCTTCCCGGTGTTGATGATCGACACCTTTTTCTGGCCATCGGGTGTGGGCAGGTCCACGCGCACCACGCTCTTCTTGCTGAAGCGGTTCTCGCTCTTTCCGTTCACATTGAGGGTGAAGTTGAGTCCTTGGCCCATAGCATCGGAGGATACCATGCGGCTGATGGCGAGCAGGCCCCACGCGGTGCCTTGCGTGCTGTACCAGCGTTCCTTTCCGAGGTTCTCGGCGATGCGTTTGATCACCATGGCGGCGCTCGGCTTGTCGTCCATGCGCAGGAGCGCTTCGGCGATCACGGCGTCATCGCGCATGTCGCTGCCATAGGTCCAGCTCATCTCGGAATAGGGCGCCACGGTGGTGGCCAGCCCTGTGATGATCTCCTTGGCCACGTCTTTCCGGTTGCTGATGGCGTAGGCTGCCGCGAGCATCCACTTGGCCTGCGCGGCAAGTTGCGGATGTGTGCGCAGGCGGTTCATGGCTCCCAGTTCGGCGGTATTGGCCAGGGCGAGTACGTAGAGGCGGTAAGCCTGTGTTAGTTGACGGCCTTCATAGCTCCAACCGTATTCGGTGGTGGGTGCCCAGTTGCGCGCGGCGTTGCGCATGTAGCTGAGCCATTTGGCCTTCATACCGGTGGGCAGGGTGAATCCCGCGCGCTCGGCTTCGGTGAGGAAGTGCCCGGCCCAGATGGAGCCCCAGTCGTTCACGCCATTCTCACCTGGCCAATAACTGAAGCCACCGTTGGGTTGCTGGAACATCTTCAGGCGGCGCAGCCCCGCGTCCACATTGCTGCGCATCTCGGCGGCCACGCGGCTGTCCACATCGATCACGTTGGCCAGGAACAGTTGGGGGAACGCGGCGCTGGTGGTCTGCTCTATACACCCATGCGGATAGTCGATCAGGTATTGCAGACGTCGGCCGAGGTCGACCGCGGGTATCGTGCTGATCTCCAAGTAGGCTGAATTGGTACCTGCCAGTCCCACGGGAGCGGGTGTATTCTCCCAGGTCTTCCCGGCGTCCACCACCGCTTCGGTCTGGTCGGTCTGGGGCTGGTTGGGTTGGCGCACGTCGATCTCGATGCTGTGCATGGCCCGTTCACCTGCGCCTTCTGCGATGACTTTCACCGTTCCCTTGCCGATGCGCTCAGCCATTTTCACGCGGAACACCGCCACCTGGTCTCCGGTATTCTTGAATGTCAAGGTCTGCGTGGTCCCGCCTTCAATGGTGAAGAGGTTGTTCGCTTCGAGCTTCAATTGCACGCTCTTCACCTTGGGGTCCATGGCGAAAACCGTCACGGGAAGATCCAGCGTTTCGCCGGGGCCCACCACACGAGGCAGGGTGGCCAGCAGCATCAGGGGCTTCCTTACTGGCAGCGCTTTTTCCACATGGCCATAGGCACGATCGCCATCCGTGGCCACCACCATCACGCGCACGCTGCCCACATAGTTGCTGATGGTGAAACTGTGTTGGCCCTTCTTGCCTTTGGCCAGTTTGAATGGGCCCACATACCGCACCACGGGTTTGAACCGGTTCGCCTTCGCGGCCGCATCCGGTGAAGCCTCATCACTGCCGCCGAGCGCGAGCACGCGTTGAAGCTGTTGTCCGAACGCGCCGATCACCTGGTCGTACAGATCCCAGGTGCGAACACCGAGCGCCTCCCGTGCATAGAAGTAGTTCCATGGATCCGGCGTCTTGAAGCGCGTGAGATCCAGCAGGCCCTCGTCCACGATAGCGAGGGTGTAGGTCATCGCTTCGCCGCTTGCCTCGCTCACATCCACATTGAACGGCACATCGGTCTTGATCTCAGCGGCCATGGTGATCACCGGTTGGATGCGGGTAGCCTTGTCTTCCACCAGGATGGGGATCACGCCGTAGAGGCGCATGGGCCGGTCGTTGCCGAGACTGTCACGGGTGTATGCGTGCGGTTGGATGAGCATCACGTGGGCATAGACGTTCGGTGCCATGGCTTCCGTGATCGGGAAGTCGAAGGTGGTTTCTTTCGACTTGAGATCGACCCACTTGGCGTCGAGGATGCGGCTGCCGGTCTCCAAACTGATGAATGCGCGCCCACTGCCACCGGACGGGATGGTGATGGTACAATTATCACCGACCGTGTACTTCTCCTTGTCGCTGTTGAAGGTGAGCATCGCGGCCTCCTTGTCCTGCTGCCTGCGACTGCGGCCTTCATAGCCCGGCCAGTCCACGTAGAGTTGTGAAGCGGAAACGTGGCCGCTTGCTGGATCGCTGAGGCGCACCACGTACCGTCCCCAGTGCGGTCGGTTCACGCGGAAAGGGATGGTGGCCTTGCCCTTCGCATCGGTGGTGATCTCCTCTTCGCCAAGAATGGTACTGCTCGGAGCGTTCATATAGCTGCCCGGGCCGTACATGTCGCCGTTCCACCACCAGTTGTGGCTCACCTTGATCACTTGCGCCTTCAGGTTGTGGTTCGCGAGGGGCTTGCCTTCGGGGTCCAGTGAAACAGCGGTGAGGGTGTAGGTGGTATCCGTGTGATAGGTGCCCCAATAGCCGCTGGCCTGTGGCGCTTGGAGTCCAGCGTAGGCGCTGTATGGGTAGTACACGGCGTCGAAGCGGTCCAGGCTGGCATCACCTCCGGCCTCGAACACGCGGGTGACGATGTTGGCATTGACGGCCGCAGGCGCATTCTGGTTCAGGTCGAGGGCGAAGGGGAATTCGGTGTGTCCTTGCGCATTGAGGGTGCCATCGAAGACGGTGATCTCCTCGGTGTTCACATCCGTATTGAGATCGTTGAACCAGAATTTCTCGTAGCCTTTGAAGCTGGCCTCGCTATGGGAAAGCGTGACGGTCGTGCGGGCCTTCAACTCACGCGCCGGGGCACCATGCAACCAGTTGGCCTGGAGCTTCACCTTGCGGTCTTTTTCCGATACCGTGATGCGGGCACCGTCCTCCGCGCCTTTGCCACTGCCGAGGTCGAGGGCGATCTTCAGGCGATTTGGCTTTACCGTTTCGATGCGGATGGGTTTGTAGAAGGAAACGCCACCCACGCTCACGCGCGCGCTCCAAACACCTGTGGGCGCATCAGGATCCGTGGCGCAACGGAAGGAGTATACGCCATCCACACCCGCGTTGCGCACCATGCGCTGGTCGATGCGTCCTTTCGGATCAGTGAGTTCGAGCACCACTGGATGGTCTTTCGGCAGTTTTTTCTGCACGTCTTGGAGGATGAATCCGAGATACAGTGAATCACCGGGCCGCCAGACACCGCGCTCGCCGTAGAGGAAACCCTTCAGACCCTTGTCCACGCTCTGGCCTTCCACATCGTATGCGCTCACGTTCAAGGCACTACCGTCATCCAGTTTAAGGTAGCCGCGCATGCTGCCTTTGCTGGCCACGAGCAGGAACGGGCGGTGCTTGCTGGCAGGTAGTGTGATCAGCCCCTCTTTATCGGTCATCGGCGCGCCGAGGCTCTTGCGTTGCAGGTCGAGCACGTCGATAGTCACTCCGCTCATGGGGCCTGCCGTGCGAAGGTCGCTGGCGGCCACAAGCAGGGATCCGTCGTTCCCGCGCTTCGCGATCAGGCCGATGTCGGAGGCGATGATATTGCGCTCCACAACGGTCGACTTGTTCCGGAAGTAGCTTGATGAGCAGGCGTTCTCGCGCTCGCGGTAATTGTACTCGTCCTCGTAGTATTCGCCTTCATCGTAGTACCAGTAGTCCTGGTAGGCGTTGTCCCATTGGCCGCTGTCCTCGAGGTCATTCGGGTCCTCCGTTTCCGTGAGCGTGTGAGCATCTTCCACTTGGTCCGCGCATGGATAGGTGGAGTAGGCCTTGCGATAGCCGAGGCTGATGCGGTAGATGGCGCCTGGTTCGGTCTTCATCAGGTGATCCAGGTCGAGGTAGTAGGTGGTCCATCGACCTTGGGCATTCTTGTCCTTATTGTTCAGCGGCACGGCTTTTTTGAGCATCAATCGGCCTACGCGGGCGAGTTCACGTTCGCCATTGAGGTCGTTCACCTGCAGGAATTGCGGCACATTGTCAGCGTAGATGCGCACCACACGCACGTCCACGGTGGTGAGGTTCACGGCCTCGAAGGGGAAGAGCAGTCCGTCGGTACTGGGCAGGATAACCCCGTCGCCGCTGATGCGCACATTGGGCTTCACCTCTTCGAATTCGAGGTCCGCGATGGTGATGTCCTTGCCGAGGCTGCGTTTGTTGATGTTCAGCAACCCCGCTGCCACGAAGGCGCTCTGTTTGCCGGTGAGGCGCTGCCCCGGATGGATCAGCAGCTTGTTGCCATCGATGCTGAGCCGAACGGATTCGGATCCGGTGATGCCGGCGAGGCCATCGAGGTTCTGTGCGGGGTCGAGTGGATCGCTGAAGAGGAGCGCGGCGTACTGGTCGCCATCGCTGAAGGTCTCATGGCTGATCAGCTGTAGATCACCGATGGCGGGTACGTTGAAGATCTTTTCACCCGTATCGGTTCCGCCGATGTCTTTGCCATTCCACCGGAAGACCACCGCACTCGCCTTCTCGTTCCGGCGCACACTGTCGGCTACGGCCCTGTGAAAGCTGCCGTTCGGCTCGTGTTCCCAGATCAGGTTCAGCGCACGGCCGTCCTGTTCGGCGGTCACGCAAGACTCCAGTTCCCCCGGTTCAGCATGGTCGCTGGTGTATACGCCGATATGTACACGTTGCCATGTGAGGTCCGCGGGCGATACGGCCTGCATGTCGTCCACCTTCACATCGATCGCTTGTGCGAACGTGGAGACCTGGAATTTGAAGGTGCTCACATTGGACGGCACCTCGATCAGCTTGCCGAGGTGGAAGTTGACCGTATAGGTGGTGTTCTGTTCCAGGCGCTTGTTCGGCTGGAAGGTGAGGGTGGAGCGGTCAGACCACGAGACCGATCCTTCCACATCGGGATCGAGTTCGAAAAGCTGTTGGATCGCTTCAGCGGAGCTGTCACGGAAGGTCTGCCCCTCGGCGATGCGTACGAGGATGGCGCTGCGCGCAGGGATGTGCCCTGCGGTGAAGGCGGGGATGTAAGGGGTGAAGGCGGCATCCGGCTTGATCACGGCCTGCTCGCGATCACAACCGGCAAGGGACAGTAGCAGCGTGGCTGCGAGCAGGGGAACGAGCGCCAGGATCGGCACAACCGAAAGGTCCTGAAACAGCAGCAC
>JANOPI010000587.1:0-3003 GCA_031421755.1 Flavobacteriales bacterium
TGGATCAATCATAGATCCGCAACGTCGTTCCATTGAAGATGGTGTGGTAGGTCTTTAGGCCGAAAGGGGATTCCCCTTCAGTGACGGAGCCATCCAAGAGCAGAAAAGCAGAGCCGCAACATGCGGTATCCCTGGCCAACACCTGGCTTTCATCAACGATCACCCGGCACTGGTTCTCGGGCAGAAAGGGGCAATGCCTGTCCATGGCCGCGAACTCATCCGTATTCTTCCGATAGACGATCAGGCCCAAAGAACCACCGGTCATATAGACCCAGCCGCCGGGCACCTGCAGGTCCGCGTACTCCGGCAGGTTGATGTTGATGGTAACGTCCAACTGCACGGGTGGAACCCCGGTGGCTGACTCCTTTCTACAGGAAGCGGCCAAGAGGAGAAGGGCCAAAGCGGGCAGCAGAGAACGTTTGTTCACGGGTCGAAGGTAATGGACCATGCAGGCCCCGTTGAACAACGATCGTTTATGCCGATCCGTTCATCCGGTGTTGATCTGTCCTATTCCTGTTCAACTTGCGGCCATGAAGCGAGCGTTCTGGAACCTGTTGCTGCTGATCACCTTGGCTGGTGTGCCAACCGTCTCTTTTGCCCAGGAAGCTGAAGGGGGTGGTGGTAAAAGCGCGGGCATGTCCAAGAAGAAGCAAGAGAAACATCTGGCCAAGAAGGAACGCAAGGACAAGAGGTCGTTGGCCAAAGAGGAAAAGAAGCTGTTCAAGCAGCACCGTGAGCACCAGGACAAGGCCACGCAGAAGCGGATGAAGCGGAATCAACGTCGCGCGGTGAAGCATGGACAGAGCGGTCATCGTGATCCGTTCTTCCGTCGCCTGTTCGGCAGCAAGCACTGATCGGGGTGGTCGGACCTGTATAGCGGCCCTCGAGAACGGCTGGTCATTTTGATACAAGTGACCAATGGTGTCCGATATATTTCGCCGAGAAGTCCGCACCATGTTTTCCGAGTTGTCCCCCTCATTGCCGCCACTCCGGGCGAAGTCCTTCGCAAACCCGCGTCCAGCAAGGGTTTTGGAAAATTTCACAGACGGCGGATGTTTCTATATTAGCGCCCCCTCGTCGCGCACTTGCGCAGAACGCAAAACCCTACGTTGATGCTGAGTCGCATACTCTCGGCCCTGGCCTGTGTTGTTTTCGGAACGTCAGCCGCGTTCGCCCAAGTGGGTGCTGGAACGCTGCAAGGCACCGTGAAGGACAAGAAGTCCGGAGAGCCCTTACCCTTTGTGAGTGTTGTTTTGGAGAACCGGGGCACGCGCGTGGCGGGTGGCCAAACGGACTTCGATGGTCTCTTCAAGATCAGCCCGATCGAGCCTGGCACTTATGATGTGACCGTCAGTTACATCGGGTATCAGCCGATGAAGCAAACGGGGGTTGTGGTGAACAGCAACAAGATCACATTCTTGAACCCTGAGCTCACGAGCGGGGTGGATCTGAAGGAAGTGGAAGTGGTGCGCTACAAGGTGCCGCTGATCGATAAGGATGGTGGAGCGAGCGGCAGCACTGTAACCCGGGAGCAGATCGCGCGCATGCCGGCACGTTCGGCGGTGGGCGTGGCCACAACGGTGTCGGGTGCCAGCACGGCGGGTACCGGTGGTGGGGTCAGCATCCGTGGAGCACGTTCCGAGAACACCTACTACTATATCGATGGGGTGAAGGTGCCTGCGGGCGCGGGTATCGGCCTGCCAAAGTCAGCGATCGAGGAAGTACAAGTGGTCACCGGGGGTGTACCGGCGAACTATGGGGACGTTACGGGCGGTCTGGTGAACATTACCACGCGCGGCCCGAGCCGTAGCTTCTTTGGTGGACTTGAATACTTGACCTCCGGCTACCGTATGGGGGAAGACGTGAAGGACATTGTTGGTTTGGACAAGTATGCCTTCAACCAAGTGGAAGCCAGCTTGAGCGGCCCGATCTTTTTCAAGAAGGACAGCGCCGGCAACAAAGTGAAGCCCTTGCTGGGCTTCTTCCTCAGCGGCCAATTCACGGATGTGGCGGATGGCAGCCCTCTGTATGGTGGGGACCTGCGGGTGAAACAAGACGTGCGCGATGACCTTGTGCGCAACCCGTTGGCGATCCGCCAGGTGGGTACCGACATCGCGGCCGTGTACCGTGGGGACTATTTGCGCGGCGATGATGTGGAACGCTTGGATACCCGCCAGAATGCTGGAAGCACCAGTTACCTGGGCTCTGTGAAGTTCGATATCGCCACCACCCCGACGATCAATTTTACGGTCGGGGGCTCGGCTGACTATCAGCGGTTCTCCGACTTTGACCGCAACAACTCGCTCCTCAACTCGGAAAACAACCGGCAGATCCGCGACTTCACGTACCGTGGTTTCGTGCGCTTCACCCAGCGCTTCAGCTCGCGTGAAGAAGAAAGCGCGGGCGCAGAAGGCGCGAAAAAGAAAGGAGGGATCAAGAATGCCTACTACAGTCTTCAACTCGACTATTCCAAGCGTGACCGCAACATTGAGGACCCGACCCACAAGGACAACCTCTTCGATTACGGCTACATCGGTCGCTACCAGCGGTTCCGTGCGCCCTCGTACGAACTGCGCGACGGCCGATTCGAGCAGACCGGCTTCCGCGATACGCTGGTGACCTTCTCGCCGGGGGATGCGAACCCGACGCTCTCCTCGATGGTGGACCAGTTCTTCAACATTTTCCAGCCATTCAACCAGCCGTTCTTTGTTCCTGCTTTGTTCGGTGGGGGCAGTCCTGAGGAGGGCTTCTATGAGAATTTCAACGCGATCCAATCGCGCAACGGGATCCTGAATGGCCAAGGGCCTCCGAGCATCTACAGCTTGTGGAACAACGCGGGTGTTCTGGGGAACAGCTACGACAAATACGAGCAGCAGCAGATCCGATTGAGCGCCACGGGGTCGGCGGACATAGGCAAGCACGCGGTCAGCGTCGGGGTAGAATACGAGCAACTTTCCAATCGGAATTATCAATTGGCACCGCGTGGTTTGTGGGGTCGTGCGC